>JBLHXN010000009.1:0-57357 GCA_047630355.1 Spirosomataceae bacterium
TAATAGAGAATGCCTTCGTACAATCATCAGGAAATCGAGCAGAAGTGGCAACGCTTTTGGGACGAAAACCAAACCTACAAAGTTGAAATAGATAAGACCAAACCCAAGTTTTACGTGCTTGATATGTATTCAGTGGTGCGGGGTCTTTCGACCCTGCACATTCCCGTTTAAGGTTTTTTCCGTTAAAAATATTCTAAGTAATGTGTCAAATTTACTAAAATTGGTTTGTCTAAATAGTAAAATTTCGCACTTGAATAAAAATAATCGCTCGGTTTTTCAGCTAATCCCCAATGCGGTTGTGAAGGGTTATTGTGAATGTATTTTAGTTTGGTCTCCACAACTTCACGTTTGCCAAGCCAAACGTCATCGAAGCCATCCATCCAAACCTTGTATTTCTGCCGCTTCTCTTCAAATATTAGTTTTTGAAGCAGTTCCGTTTTACCTACTTCTTGAAGTAATCGACGAATATGAGTCGAAGTAAACTTCTTGAAGTCTCGCATCAGATTACTGAGCTGATTCTCTTCATCATTAAAAATAACTATCAGGTGCAGATGGTTCGGCATTATGACGTATCCTAAAATCTCCGCATTATACTTATCAGTCACAAAATTAAGGCTATTGCAAATCAACTCGAAGAAAGGCGGACTGTCAAAAATATGAAGCCATTGATTGCAAGTTGTGGTCACAAAAAAGCACCGCTTGTGTTTTAATTGGCTACGGTTTCTTAATCCCATTGTTATATTTTTTCAGTTTTTAGCAAACCCCTTCATCTCCTCCGGGAATGCGTTATACAATCATGTATCGGGTCTAAGACCCGACACCACATGAAAAGTTAATATTTTTCATTTTAGAACGCTTTTAACTATTTTCCTGAATAAACTGATTCACCAGTTTTTTAAATTCTTTGTTCTCAGTATTTGTTAATTTTCTTAATTCGCTTTTCTTGAATCCCAATAATTCTGCCTTTACAAAACTTTCATTAATAACTTTCCAATATTCTACAATGATATTCTTAGAATTAATATCAACTGTAGTACAATAATGTCTTGAATTATCTCCTATAACTTTTACGTTTTGGTATAGTTTCATCGTATGACTTTATTCGTGTTATAAATATTCTAAAATAACGTGTCAGCCTTCGGCAAAAAAATCCCAATTCCTCAACTATCGGTTAAAATAACAGACAGCACGACCAACATCCCTTCCCTCAAATCTAATACTTTATTCAATTCTTGCTAAATTTGTCGGATTAATTTCCACACGCAACGAAATAATAGAGAATGCCTTCGTACAATCATCAGGAAATCGAGCAGAAGTGGCAACGCTTTTGGGACGAAAACCAAACCTACAAAGTTGAAATAGATAAGACCAAACCCAAGTTTTACGTGCTTGATATGTTTCCGTACCCGTCGGGGGCGGGGCTGCACGTGGGGCATCCGTTGGGCTATATTGCCTCAGACATTTACGCCAGGTTTAAAAAAATGAAGGGTTTCAATGTCTTGCACCCCATGGGTTTTGACTCGTTCGGTTTACCCGCCGAGCAGTACGCCATTCAAACGGGGCAGCATCCGGCAAAAACCACGGAGGAAAATATCACGACGTACATTTCACAATTAAAAAACCTTGGTTTTGGCTATGATTGGAGTCGGGAAATTCGTACTTCAAGCCCTGAGTACTACAAATGGACGCAGTGGATTTTCATGCAGTTGTTCAATTCGTGGTACAATAAAGAAACCGACAAAGCGGAGAATATTTCAACGCTGATTGCCAAATTCGAGCAAAACGGAACTGACGTCGTGCAAGCCGCTTGCAACGACGATGCCGAAGAATTTGACGCTGATTTCTGGAACAGATTGAGCGAAGAACGCAAGTACGAAATCACGTTTCAATACCGCCTGACTTATTTGTCAGAATCGGTCGTGAATTTTTGTCCGGCGTTGGGCATGGTACTTTCCAACGACGAAGTAAAAGACGGCGTTTCGGAGCGGGGCGGACATCCGGTTTTTCAGAAAAAAATGAAGCAGTGGGTCATGCGAATCACCGCCTATTGCGACCGCTTGATAAATGGTTTAAATTTCATTGATTGGTCGGAGTCGTTGAAAGAACAGCAACGCAACTGGATTGGCAGATCGGTCGGAGCGATGGTTACGTTCAAAACCGAGTTTTTGGAGAAAGAAATTGAAGTGTTTACCACGCGGGTTGATACCATTTACGGCGTAACGTTTATGGTCGTCGCTCCCGAACACGAATTAGTACCCAAATTGACAACTTCCTTGCACCAAGAAGCTATTGATAATTACATTGCCGAAACAAAGAAACGCTCGGAACTTGATCGCGTTTCTGACGTAAAAACTGTTTCGGGAGCGTTTACGGGAAGTTATTGCATCAATCCGGTTAGCGGATTGAAAGTTCCGGTTTTTATCGCTGATTATGTATTGGCGGGTTACGGAACTGGTGCGGTAATGGCGGTTCCGTCGGGAGATCAACGGGATTGGAACTTCGCTAAACATTTTGATTTGTCAATAATTCCGATTTTAGATACGCAGAATTATGAACTCGAAGCTGACAACACTAAAGAAGGAAAGTATATCAATTCGGAGTTGATAAATGGTTTAGCGTACGAAGAAGCTTCGCAAAAAGTAATCGACTTTTTGGAGGAACACGGTAAAGGCTACGGCAAAGTAAATTACCGGTTGCGAGACGCCGTTTTTGCCCGTCAACGCTATTGGGGTGAACCCGTTCCGGTTTATTACAAAAACGATTTGCCATATTTAGTGGAAGAAGCTGATTTGCCGATTTTGCTTCCCGAAATTGATAAATATTTACCAACCGAAGAAGGCGAACCGCCTTTAGGAAGAGCCGAAGATTGGAATTATAACGGACACGATTTTGAGCTTTCTACTATGCCCGGTTGGGCGGGAAGTAGCTGGTATTTTTACCGTTACATGGATTCTAAAAACGAAGACGCTTTTGCCTCCGAAGAAGCGGTAAATTACTGGCAGGACGTTGATTTGTACCTGGGCGGAACCGAACACGCAACGGGGCATTTACTTTACAGCCGTTTCTGGAATAAATTCTTGTACGATATTGGACTCGTTCCGCAAGATGAATTTGCCAAGAAACTGGTGAATCAAGGAATGATTCAGGGCGTTATCGAAAACGTTTATTTCCATAAAACCGAAAAGAAATTTATCAGTGCAGATTTATCGGGAAATTATCTCAAAGATGATTTAACACTCATGCCTTGCAATATTGACTTCGTGACTGATTACGGATCGAAAGATTCGTATATGACGGCGGAAGGAGTGGAGCAATTCAGAAACTGGCGTGCGGAATACGCAAACGCTGTTTTTGAAATGGGAGCGGATAATAAATTCCTGACAATTTCGGAAGTTGGGAAAATGTCGAAGTCGAAATACAATGTGGTTAATCCTGACGATATTGTGGCTCGCTACGGAGCGGACACGTTCAGAATGTACGAAATGTTCTTGGGGCCATTGACCGAAAGTAAACCGTGGGATACGCGGGGAATTGAAGGAACGTACCGTTTTATCAAAAAACTCTGGCGTTTATTCCACGATCAGAACGACGTTTGGATTGTGAACGAAGACGAGCCGACAAAAGACGAGTTAAAATCATTGCACAAAGCCATCAAAAAAGTGGGTGAAGACATTGAAAACTTATCTTTCAATACTTCGGTGAGTATGTTTATGGTTTGCGTGAATGAGTTGAGCAGTCAGAAATGCCACAAGAAAGCAATTTTGCAGGAACTTATAATTGTACTGAATCCTTACGCTCCGCACATCACGGAAGAACTTTGGACACTATTGGGCAACGAAGCCGGAACAATCACCAGTCAGATATTTCCCGTTTACAACGCTCAATACCTGAAAGAAGACAGCATAGAATACCCAATTCAGATAAACGGAAAAGTACGTAGCACGATGACTTTTGATGCCGCTGCTTCCAAAGAGCAAATCGAGCAAGAAGTTCTCGCCGACGAAACCGTTCAGAAATGGATGGAAGGAAAACCTGCGAAGAAGGTAATCGTTGTTCCGAAAAGAATTGTGAATGTTGTGATATAAAATAAGATGAAAAAACTAATTCTTCTCCTTTCCGTATTCACAATCTCCTGCAAAACGGTTGAGGTTAAACGGCTGAATGTTAAATTTTTACCCGAATTTCTAACTTACTCCGAAAACTGGAAACCGTTGGTTTCGGTGCATCGGGGTGGGGGGGAAGAAGCGGGAGTTCCTGAAAATGCGTTGGAATCGTTTCAGCATTACGCGAAGCAATTTCCTTGCGTTATTGAGTGCGACTTACGCTTGACGAAAGACAGCGTAATTGTTTTATTGCACGATTATGAACTCGACCGAACAACAAACGGAACGGGTAAACTCTTTGACTACACTTATAAAGAAGTTTCTGGTTTCTTGCTGGAAGACAACGCCGGACAAATCACCACGTACACCATTCCGACTTTGGAAAAAGCTTTGAACTGGGGAAAGGGTAAAGTGATTTACACGCTTGATGTAAAGCGGGAAACGCCGTTTGAAAAGGTGGTGGAAATGATTGAAAAAACAAAATCGCAGAACAGTGCGGTTGTAATCACGTACAATGTGGATGATGCGGTAAAAGTTCATAAATTGAACCCTAACCTGATGATTTCTGTAACTGCCCGCAGCGAGGTAGAATATCAACGTTTGGCGGATGCCGGAATTCCTGATGACCGCATGGTGGCGTTCATCGGAACGCGTGAACCGAAATCAGAATTCAATAAATTTTTGCACGAAAAAGGAATTGTAACTATTTTGGGAACGCTTGGCAACTTAGACAAAATGGCGGCGGCAAAAGGAAACGATTTATATCAAAAATGGGTCAGCGAAGGAGCAGATATAATTGCAACCGACAGACCAAATGAAGTAAGCCGAACTGTAAATGTAAACGAATAAAAAACCAACCCTAACCTTAAATAAACAATGAAACTTTACGCCCTTCTATTTTCTATTGCTGCATTTGCGGCAACAGCACAAAGCAATCTGAAGCCGAAAATTGATTCGGAAACAGCAAAAATCAATGACCAGGTTATCGAATGGCGGCGTGATTTTCACACCCATCCCGAACTCGGAAACGAAGAGGTTAGAACTGCCGCAATTGTTGCGAAGCATCTGAAAAAACTCGGTTTTGAAGTTCAGGAAGGAATTGCGGTAACGGGAGTTGTCGGAATCTTACGCGGAGGAAAGCCTGGTCCGGTTGTAGCTCTTCGTGCTGATATGGATGCCTTGCCAGTTACTGAACGCGTAGATGTACCATTTAAATCTAATGCAACAACAACTTACAACGGACAAGAAACTGGTGTCATGCACGCTTGCGGGCACGATAGCCACGTGGCTATGTTAATGGGAGTTGCGGAAGTATTGGCTTCGATGAAGGCAGACTTGAAAGGAACGGTCAAACTCTTTTTTCAACCCGCCGAAGAAGGCGTTTATAGTACCGATAAGCCGTTTGGGGCGAACGCCATGATTTTAGAGGGCTGCATGGAAAACCCTAAAGTTGATGCCGTTTTCGGATTGCATATTAATTCACAAACTCCTGCTGGGCACATTACCTACCGTCCGGGAGCTATAATGGCGGCAGTTGATAATTTAAATATTACATTAAAAGGAAAGCAGACGCACGGAGCTTACCCGTGGTCAGGAAACGACCCAATTGTGGCAGCTTCGCAGATTGTGATGGGCTTGCAGACTATTGTGAGCAGAAACGTAAGTTTGATTGAAAATCCCGCGGTCGTAACAGTTGGTGCAATTCACGGTGGAATTCGGAATAATATTATTTCGGAAGATTTAAAAATGATTGGTACAATTCGTACGCTTGGCGTTGAGCAGCGTGAATTAGTGCACCGCAGAATTACAGAAATTGCGGAAGGAATTGGTAAAAGTGCGGGTGTCGAAACTACGGTTTATATCGAAAGTGGTTATCCGGTAACTTATAACGACTTAGAACTGACCAAGAAAATGGTTCCGTCGTTGAATGCCGCCGCTGGCGAAGCGAATGTACAGGTAAAAAGTGCGGTCATGGGAGCGGAGGATTTTAGTTACTACCAGCAAAAAGCACCAGGTTTATTCTTTTTCTTAGGAGCAATGGATCTTGATAAAAAACCCGAAGACGTAGCCGCTCACCACACACCAGATTTTTACCTCAACGAATCAGGTTTTCACGTGGGTGTCAAAGCACTTTCTTACCTAGTAGTTGATTATTTTGAAATGAACAAATGATAATTTTCGGTGAAAGAGGGAAGGGGCAACGGAACTCGCTTGCCACTTTCCAAACTCACTCTAACTTTTAATCTCTAAAAACGTGGCGGCAGAAATCATACATATTCACCCCGAAAATCCGCAATTCAGACTTATTGAGCAAGTTGTGAAGGTGTTACGTGACGGCGGAATCGTGATATACCCAACAGATACGGTGTACGCGATGGGTTGTGATATCAACCAGAATCGGGCGATTGAGCGGCTGTCGAAAATCAAAGGCGTAAAGGTTAAGAAAAATAATTTTTCGATTATCTGCAATGACCTGAGTGGTATTTCCACTTACGCAAAAGTGTCGAATCAGGCATTTAAAACCATGAAAAGTTACGTTCCGGGACCGTTTACTTTCATTCTTCCCGCAACAAATGATTTACCGAAGCTGCTTCAAACCAACCGGAAGTCAATTGGTATCAGAGTGCCTAATCATCCGATTCCGTTGGAGATTGTGCGGCAATTGGGAAACCCGATAATTACTACTTCGGTAAAAGATGATATCGACGATATTATTGAATACCCGAATGAGATTGACATGATTTACGAGTTGAATAAAAATAATGCTGATTTGATAATCGACGGAAGTTGGTGCGGCATGATTCCGTCAACGGTTGTTGATATGACAACGGATGATTTCGAGGTGATTCGTGAAGGTTTGGGCGAGTTTGAGTAAGTGATTTTCTTACTCGAATTTAGTGATTTGTACAATTAATAGTTGGTTGCTCGAAAAAACTTCTTCTTTCTTTGCCTTAATACAAAGAAACAAAAATCAAGGTTGAATTTCTTTCTTAACGCTTTATAAACGACAAAACGCTAAATTTTACAAACTCACTTTGTTCAAACAGTGTAAAATTATTAACGCATTCAGTCATTCATTAAGCTAAAATAGATGAGACCGAAGGTTTTCGAACATTTCTTTCTAAACTCGTTTCTACTCATTAAATCCGTAAGAATAGCCTTCGGGCATTTTATGTTTCCAGCGGCGGTGCGTCCAGAGCCACATTTCGGGTCTGGCAATTATATCTTTCTCCAGCATTTCGGCGTGGCGTTGCATAATGAATCCAACGGGCTCTTTGGTTGGTTCCATGGTAATTAATTCATAATCCATTTGGTAAAAACCTCTGCTGTGTTTTATCATTCGTCCGAAGTAAACGGGAATATTCTTTTGAACAGCAATTTTCTCCGTGCCGTTAAAAAACGACGTATCCTGATTCAGAAACTTTACCCAGTATGACTTTTTAGGCGGAGCGGCCTGATCATTTGCCAAACCGATCATTACGGGTGCGTTTGGTAGATTATCAAGCACATGTCTCGTCCTGTGGGTGTGAAATAAATTTACTCCCAGCTTTTCCCTGCTTGTTTTGAACAACTTGTCAAAGTACTTATTGGTAAGCTGCCGGTAAGGTACAAACACTTTATGGTCAGTTGCTTGTGGAATCGCCATGCAGCCCCATTCGTAGTTTCCGTAATGCCCAACGGTCAAAATTACGTTCTTATTTTCGTTGTATAAATCAACCAAAACCAAGTCTTTATCGGTCAATACTCGTGCGGCTAATTCTTTCTTTGAAATGGTAAAACCCTTAACTATTTCGATGAATAAGTCAGATAAGTGATGGTAAAAATCAACTTCTATTTTGAGTCTTTCTTCGTCAGTTTTTTCGGGAAAAGAATTTCTGAGATTCTCAGTAACTACCCTTTTTCGATACTTGAACACTTTGTAAAGCAACGGAAAAATTACGTAGTCAGACACAACGTATAAAACCTTCATCGGTAGTACCGAGAAGAAGTATAACAGTGGTAGTAAAAGATAAAAAGATAGGGCGGCCATTAATTAGAATTGGTTTGACTTGCTAAATATTTCCTCAAATCAGACGGTGTATCAAGATCAATGTTTCCGTCAGGAAAATCAATCCAAGTGGTATTGCTTTTATGTTTCATAATTACGCTTTTTGCTCCTTCGGCGTCATCTAATTCGAGAATGTCGTACAATACTTCACGTTTGAATAAAGCCGGTATTCCGCCTGAATCTCCGTATCGGCAAGCTACTATTTTTACGGAGTCATCTGCCGCTTTTTCGATAAGTTTGTTAATTAAATCCACAGTTACGTGTGGCATATCAACTGTGAGGACAATTACTGCTTCAAAGTTTTTCTCAACCATGTAAGAGCCAATCAAGCCCATTTTTATACTCGCACCCATGCCTTTTTCCCAATTCGGATTGTCGATGAGCGTTACGGGCATTACCTCAAGTTCTGGCACGAAAGCAGCTTTATTGGCCCCAACAACCACGGTGATTGGGTAACACTTTGTTTCTAAAGTTGTATCTATGATGTTCTTAATCAGGGTTTTACCATTAATCTCAATGGCTTGTTTTGGTACGCCCATCCGGCTCGACTTTCCGGCGGCTAAAATTATGATAGCTACGTTCATTTATTTACTTTTATATTTCGTACTAAAAATACGTCCTCAGATAAGAAATACCCCGATTTTTCGTTAAGAATGGTATTCAAACGCGAATCGGCAACTTTCTGATTTATGAGGTTATCGTGCTTTCAATAAATAAAAATTCTATGAAAAAGTTCAGCTTTTTAAGCGTAGCCACGCTTTTTATTTTCTGTGCATCCTGCAATAATGGAAAAGATGCCTCCCCAAAAGGACAAGCTTTCGAGATATACTTAGACTTTTGGAACACTACCGGACGAAGCCCCGAAGTACGTTTTGATGAACAAAAAACTTCCCGCGAAATAAAGATTGACTTCTCGAAAAACTTCTCAGGACAAGCTCAGGGAAGTAGTTTTACTAAAGTAATCATTGATAATTTTCGGATTATTGACGATCAATCAAACAATTATAATATTGAAAAAATAACGGCTTTTGAGTTCCGTGATAATATAAATAACTGGAAAGAAGATGTGGAGTTTACCATGGATTTCGGACAATCAGACGATATTAGCGTAGTGGTTGTGCTTGACCGAAGCGAATCTTTGGGACCTGATTTCAAAAACGTGCAGACTTACGCCAGCAATTTTGTGAATAAGATTTTTACGGAACGTGCGAACGTCCGCATGGGAATCGTTGATTTTGCAGACGATATTCAGAGTTTACCCATCACCGCTAACAAACCTTCAATTCTTTCATATATTGACGGTTTAAAGCAAGGGAAGTTCACCACTTTGTACGGAGCAATGGATATCGGAATTAATATGTTGCAAGATGATGACGCCCAAAGCAAAGTACTGATTGTATTTACCGATGGAACGGATAATAATTCAAAATTCAGCATTACGCCGGACTTTCTTTTAAGTAAAATTCGGGGTGATAAAAATGCTTATAAAGTAAGTACTTTTACTATCGGTTTGGATGGTAAGGGCGGAATTGATAAACCCGTTCTGCAAAAACTTGCTTCTAACGGTGGCGTTTCGGAATTTCCCAAAAACGTAGCTCAATTGGAAGAGGTCTTCAATAAATTTGGTAAGGTTATTTCAAATGTTTACAACTTAACTTACACCCGTAACCAACAAGCGATTCCCCGAAACCAGCCCGCAAAGCTCAAGTTTGTGATTCAGACTACTCGATAGAACTTGAATCAGAAAAAATCTTGAGATACGCCTTGGTGATGAATAGCTGAGCCACACCGTAAGTACTCATAATTAGTAACGTAGGAAACGGAATATCGCCGACAAATTTATTAATGGCAATCAGCGAGTCAGAAATTATGAATAAGACTGCCCCAAGTGGCAGTAAATACATTGTTCGATTTTTGAATTGAACGGAACTTCCCATTATTCCCATTGCCGTGATGACGAGCATATAAACAAACACGGGTAACAAAAAATCTGCGGGAACGTTGGGCCTTAAAACCGTGAAGAAAAATACCGTAACAATCAGCAAGAAAGCAACGATAATAACGGGCTTGAACGCAGCCTTTCTCCGAAATATGTTTATGTAAAATATATGCGTAAGCAGAAAACTTCCGAGCCCGAACAGGAAAAGGTGTGGGACGCCGATCATCAGAAAAACATCACCCAACAGTGAAAAGCTGAGGGCAGTAATAAATTGCCAATTCTTCAAAAAACCTTTACTAGCGACTAATAGAATCAACGAAGAAACGATTACCGGTTTCAGAAAGTATACGCCAAGCGTGTACCCAAATTCTCCGGCAATAATTTCTGCGATTAATATAGTAAGGTAGGCGATGACAAACTTTCTACTCATCAGAGAAGAATTTCGGCAATCTCATCCCAGTGCGATACGCGGGTGTATTTTTTGACCTGCTGATTGTGCATAGCGTTAAAAAGTAATTTTGTTTCGCCTTCAAAATAATCTAGATTTTTAGTGTGGTCGTCAATCATGACGTCGGCTTTAATCATGTGTTTATAACCGCAAAAAACCATTTTTTGCCATTCTACATACGGAAAGTGCTCGTTGAGCCAATATACTTTTTCGTCCAGCGATGAAGGGAATTCCGTTGCCGCCGAAACGATGTAAACGTCATGTTCTTTGTAGAGTTTCTCAATAACTTCGGATGCATTTTCTTTAACCGCAAGGTTTCGGAAAAAGCCAGGTTTGCTTATTTCTTTTCTGACTTCTAAATAGTTGTCGGCTTTGAAAATATCTGCGAATGAGTTTTTGTCAAAATCGCTTTTCTCAAATTTAGTTTTGAACAAGTTGTTGTAGGTTTCCAGTATTTTCAAACCGGTTTCTGCCATGACATCGTCCATGTCAATTAGTATTCTTTTCATTTGTGTAGATTTAGTGAATGTTTACTATTCTCAAACTTAAACAAAAAATCCGAGGCACGACCTCGGATTTTTGCATTTACACCAATATGAATTAAGCTGAATACTTATTCATAAATTCTTTAAAGTCGGTAACTCAAACCAAGACTGAACGTGCGACCTGGGCTGATTGAGCTAAAGGTTGCATCTTTAGTTTCGAATGATTTGTAGTTTACTTCCATTTTATCGTTAAGAAGGTTTGTTGCTCTTACGTCAACACTAAATCGGTCGTCAGTGCCAATTTTTTTGTTAAAACTGAAGTTCAGGCTGTTGAAAGGAACTGAGTAAACGTCTGGTGATAAGCCTATTCCAACAATTGTCAGCGTAGATCCCTTTACGTTGTAAAACAAACCTACGTTTACCGCTTTGTCAATGTTGTTGTAAGTCAAACCTGCATTGATAACGAAGGGTGATTGTCCCGCCATTTGGCGTTTGTTACTAATTACCTGATCAGTTTTCTCAAAGTTTTTACGGGCCAAAAATTCCACGTTAGACATGGTAATTTCGGATTGTAGGTACGTGAGGTTTCCGTTTACTGCGAAATTAGATAACCGTTCAGAAGCAAAACCTAATGTGTGATTGAACTCAAATTCAAGTCCTAAGATGCGTCCGTTACCAACGTTTCTTGGTTGAAACTCAGAGCTGGTTTGCTGCTCAGGAATCCGAACCAATTCAATTGGGTTTAGGAAATGCTTATAGAAAACACTTGCCGAAATCAACTGGCCACCCTCAAGGTATTTCTCAACTCGAAGGTCGATGTTGTCAATATTAGTTTCTTTCAGGTTACCGTCCCAGGCCGGATATTGGAACAAACTACCGTTGAAAATACGGTTGGTAATCGGGTCAATGATTTGAGCAAATGAAAGCTCTTTGAACGAAGGACGGGCGATTGTCTTCGTGTAACTCAACCGGACATTTGTTTTCTCATCAAGTTGGTAAATGAAGTTAATACTTGGAAACAGGTTGATAGAATTGATTACTTCTTCGTTTACCAAATTCTTCCCGTTTTCAACATCACCGCTGGCAAACTTTTGGTCACGACCGGTGTGGCGTTGCACGTATCTTTCAACTCGTACTCCCAAAATAGTCTTTAGTCTATTATTCAAAGACATTTCGTTTGAGGCGTAAACGCCCGTATTGTTAATATCAGAATTATACTGGTTCGGATTTGGGTCGTTGTTACCTGATTGGTAGTAAATATTATTTGTACCACTCGGATAAATGTTCTGCGGAGAAAGCACTTGAGAAGGATCGGCCGAATCCCAGGATTGTCTACCGAAGAACTGTACATCGAAGAATTTGATTTCGTAATCACGCTGCTTATACAAATGACTGAATCCAAATTTTAGGCGGGCATCGTTGCCTTTGAACGTATAATTACGATTTACATCAACCTTTCCGGTGTAGTTTACTTCGTTTAGGTAACGCCATATTCTTGACGGATTTCCACCTGCACCGGCGTTGAATGATGTCTTTGTATCTGTAACCGTAAATGCGGTTTTCCTGATGTCAGGATCGTACGAAGTAGAGAAAGTCGGAGATAGCTTCCAGTCAATCTGCCATTTATTATCACCGAAGCGGTGAACGCCATTCAGTAAGATATTTGTCAACGAACGCTGGTTATATTCTAAGTTATCAGATGTCGCGAAATAACCGGATTGTCCTACGGCTGAATCGTCGTTGTCAATATTGAATTTACCCGCTCTGCTTTCGCCGTTTTGCAAACGCATTGCTGTTAACCTTATTTTAGAATTCGCCGACTTGATGGCAATTCCTCCCAATGAGCCAATTAAAACGTTGTTCTCGCTAAATTCACCTTGCTGAATGGTTGCGTAACGAAGTTCATTCACTGTTGGGTCAATAAACCGTTGGTACTCGCCGTAAGTTACGTCGTCGTAGTAGCGTTCGTCAGATTTGTAAGAAAGCGAGAAAATGTAACCTAACTTTAAATTTCTTCCGCTGTTTTTAAATATGTCAAGCTGGTCACCCGCTGATATATTTAACCCGTAATTCATGGCATTACGCTGACGCTTTGCGGCGAGCGTAGGATTAAATGACCGTACGAAAGAGTTTACTTCTCCATCCGAACTACCGCTGATAGGCGTTGGAATAACAGCGTTGTTGGCTAATGCTGGTAACGCACGCGTTCCGTCGTCGTAACCCAGCCAATCCGTTTTGCCACCTTCGTACGAAAGTGCATTTGGGTTAAAGTGCATCGAAGGGTTAAAACCTCCGGAAACTGAAACGGCGAATAATTTTCTCTCAGGAAAATCCTTAGTTTCTACGTTTAATAATCCACCCGTAAAATCCGCAGATTGCTCGGCGGTAAAGTTTTTAGAAACAACAATATTGTCAATCAGGTTAGTGGGGAAAATATCCATTTGAACCGTGTTCATATCCGGGTCAAGTCCGGGAATATCGACGTTGTTTAACGTAGTTTTAGAATAACGATCTCCCAAGCCACGGATATAAATGTACTTTCCGCCTTCAATCGAAACGCCGGTAATCCGCTTTGCTGCTTCCACGGCAGTGTTATCACCAATTTGTCTAATCTTGGCGGCAGAAATTCCGTCTAACATTACGTTCGATTTCTTCCGAATCATGTTAAGAGCTTCTTCGGTTGTGCGTAGGAGTGAAGCTCTCACCACAACTTCTTCGAGCATCTTATTGTCTTCTTCTAAAAGGATATCGTCTAAGACTTTCGTCTCGTTTGCTTTCACGGAAATTTCAGAAATCTTGGTGGTTTTGAAACCAATGTACCCGATTTCGATCATGTAAGTGCCCGGTGTCACATCAAAAGAGAAGGTACCGTCTAAATCTGTAAAGACCGCCTTGTTTGTTTCAAGAACTTTTACCGTCGCTCCAATGGCGGCTTCGGCAGTTGTTTTTTCGATAATTCTACCTCTAATTTTGCCGCTTTGAGCAAAAGACGCTACCGTAAGAAGGGTAAGCAGAATTGTTGAATAAAATTTATTCATTGTAGTATTTTAAAGTATTCAGAGAGTATTGGTGTATATAGAAAAGAAGCAGAGACTTTAGTCTCTGCTTCTTAGTAATTCAGATTATTTAAGCACATCGGCTTTAGCAGCCCAAGTCCAGTTAAATTTAGAAAGGTCAGCCGTATTTGTTTTGCCAGCTTTAACGCCCGCAGGAATCGCTCCGTTCACGTTATTAGCTAAATTGACAGCTAAAACATCTATAAAAATATCGGTAAAAGTTACTCTCGGAGCAGTTACGCGATTAATTACCTGCGTCGCACCAACTCCTTTAAAGTAGATACTTTTTAAATCAACAATCGAATTTGCATCGGTATTGATCAAATCTCCGGCGTTAGCAGCATTCACCCAACCATTCATAATTTGGTGTCCGGCGGCGTAAGAACCTTCCGGTCCGTCTAACTCGAAGTTGTGATCTTCAGGAGTAATGATTGCAAAGTTATCAAGTGTACCAGACCAAGATTGGTCGGTGTCAATAGCATCATCTCCAACATTCCACACAACTGCGTTTTTAACGCTTACTTTTCCACCGAAGAATTCGATTCCGTCATCCTGATTGGCAACTATCTCAATATTCTCGATAACAGTTCCGCTTCCAACACCACCAAGCGTAAGGCCGTTGATTTCGTTACCGTTACCAATATTAGCACCGCCGTGACGAATCGAAACGTACTTGATCGATCCAGAATTATCGGCGTCGTCAATTCCGCCGTACAAGCCGTTTTGGTCTGAAGTTGGAATGCCTTCAATTTGAGCTTCGCTCACATCACCTGATGCGTTTGAAGCTGAGATTTTAGCTTTTCCCAAAACTATTACGCCACCCCATAATCCGTTTATTGTAGGAGCCAGGTTCGGGCTTACAAATCTACCGGCAGCGATGTCTTCTGGAGAAATTTCGTCCGCAACTGAGGTAAAGATGATTGGAAGTGTTGCGGTTCCGTTGGCGTTTAATTTAGCACCACGGGCAATTAACAGAGCGGTTGCGTTTGCCCCAATTCCAGCTCTTCCTTTGATAATGACGCCCGGCTGAATAGTTAATGTAGCACCACTTGTTACAGTAATTCTTCCGCCCAAAATGTATGTTTTACCGGTTTCCCAAGTGGCGTCTGTTGAAATATTAGTGGTTAATGTAAAGACTTTTACCTCACCAACAATTGTGATTACGTAAGTTGCAGAAGATTTCTGACCCTGACTATCAGTAATGTCAAGCGTGATTGATCCGGCACCAGCAGTAGTGCCCGCGTCAAAATTAATCGATACGGTATTTCCTACTATGGTACCGCTTGGGTTTTTGACTGTTACGCCAGTAGCAGTAGTAATGTAGTTTGCAGAAACGTTAGGATCTTTGGCGACGTTGAATGTAACCGTTTGATCTTTCGCAGCAAAAGGAACTTCAGTACTTAGAGTACCTAATGTTACACTTGGAGCTGTGAATACTTCTTCTTTCTCGCAAGAGAGAAAACTCAAAGAAGCTATCGCTAAAAATGATACGTAAAGAGAGACTTTTTTCATCGTTTAGATTTAATTTGGTTTTTAAGACGATGCAAAAGTAGAAACCTTAAATTGAACGAAATCAAGAGTATTGTTTAAGGCTTTGTTAATTCAGTAGCTCATTCTTAATACTGAGTTAATACGAACGCAAACTTTTTTCAGCTTTTACTTGAAATAAGCGTGCAGGTGCGTAAAGTGACATTACGCCTATATTATTAAGTACATGTTTATAATTTGGTAATGTTAAAATTCTGCAGTTTGGTAGAGAATGATTCTACTTTTGATGCGTCATTCAAATGAAAGACATTCAAACTAAAACCTTGTACAAGTATGAAAGCAGAAGATTTTTTTTGCCCCTATTTTGGATTTATTGAAGAGAGAGAAGAAATGGACGGAGTTGATTTTCCGGAACCGGAAACGGAAAAACCGATCAGAGAAGATGATTATTACGAAAGAGTAAGCATCGAAGAAAAATAAAAAAGGTTTCCCAAGTGACTGGGAAACCTTCAATTTTAACACAGAAGTTTTTAAAACTTTCTGAAAATACCGAGATTATAAGACCGCGAAAAGGGTGTATTGTTCGAACCAAGAGCACCAATAGTACTTATCGTAACACCGTACTTTTCGGGGACAAACTCGTACAGAAATTTCAGACCGGCACCGTTGAAGGATTGACGGTCAAGAAAGGACGCAGACTTAGAGAAAACTTCGTCGTCTGTCAGGAAGAAATTACTGTCGTTCTGTATCGGCCGATTAAAATCTAACGTACCTATCAAATAACTGTACTTGAAGATTTTATAGCCTAATTCTCCCGATAATCTTACGAAATTACTGTGCTTGTTTGTTCTTAAACCAAGCCCGCCGGAAGCGTAGAAGTATAGCTTCTTTGTTCCGCTACCGATTGAGAAGTAGGGATAAAAAGTGGAGGCGGCGAAACCGGTGCGAAGTCCCAAATCCAGATTTTCGGCTCTGGTTTCGGCTTCGTAAGTCAAACCGACTGCCATAGATGACGATTTTGTGGGAAGCTGGTACTTCAACGAAAACGATAAGTTTCCGAGTCCGTCAAACCTTGAAGTTTCCCCATTCTCGGTAATCGTGTAGTTTTTCACCGGCAAAATCGCCGTAACTCCAAGGTTCGGCAATAAACCAAAGTCGAGGTATAGCTGATACGTATTATCAATTGTCTTCCTGCCCGCATCAACGAGGTTACCTTTGTATCGTACCTGATCGAAGTATAATCCTGAGTATCCCGCCTGAATGAATCCATCGTTCACTTTCTGAACCCACGGACTCTGACCTTTGCCCGATAAAAAAAATAGTAAGAATACGCAGCACAGCCAGGCATCTCGGTAATTGTATGTCATTTCAGTAATTATATTTCTTGAATTAACGCAAATCGCAGTAGGCGGGATTTACAGTTTTACAACTTTTCCGGTTTTAACAGATTCATCGCAGGCAAATGCGACTTTTAAGCTGTTTACAGCATCTGCTAAATGAGTAGTTAAGTCAGTATTTTCGTGAATGGCTTTCAAGAAATATAATTGTTCCCGGTTGCAGAGTTCTTGATGATCGGGCTCATCGGCTAAATCAATCCACTCGTCAGATTTTGTGAAATTATTAGAACTATCGATATCAGCGTAGTGAACTTTCAAAGATTCTGTTTTTGTGTGCGAATCCACGTTATCAGATTTTCCGGAACTGCCAGCTTCTTTTGCTACAATTGAAACGCAACCTTTCGGTCCGATTACGTCTTTGATAAAAAAAGCGGTTTCGCTCATCATGGGTCCCCAACCGGCTTCGTACCATCCAATCGAACCATCTTCAAACGTTAGTTGCAATTGACCATAATTGTAATTGTCTGCGGGAATATCGTTCGTCAATCTCGCACCAATTGCAGAAACTTGTATGGGTTTTGAACGGGTCATCATGCACATAATGTCAATATAATGCACGCCACAATCCACGATAGGAGAGAGGCTTTTCATCAAATTTCGGTGGACGTCCCACATTACACCGTGACTTTGCTGATTTAAGTTCATTCTCATAACCAGCGGTTTGCCCATTGTCTGAGCTACTTCCACAAACTTTGTCCAGGAAGGATGATGTCTCAAAATATAACCGACTACTACTTTTTTGTTTGCTTTGTTTGCCGCTTCAACCACTCGTTCTGCTCCGGAAACGGAATCAGCGATTGGTTTCTCAAGGAAAACGTGGCAATCAGCTTCAAGAGCCATTAGGGCAAATTTCTCGTGGGTATCGGGATAAGTGGAGATGCAAACTGCATCGGGCTTGGTTTCACGAAGAGCCTCTTCATAATCCGTAAAAATCTGATATCCTCCTCCTAACTTATCATTTAGCTTTATTTTACTATCTCCGGTAGAGACAATTCCGCAAATCTCAAATCCCGCTAAATTATGGTAAGCGGCGGCGTGAGACGCTCCCATATTTCCTGCTCCAACAACTAAAACCCGCACGTTTTTTGACATTCTATCGTATTTTAAATAGGTTTGAATCTTAACGTTGCAATATAAAAAAAATCAAATGAGTTTAAAGATAAGAAAGGGCAATGCATCAGACGTTCCCGAAATAATGCGATTGGTCAGAGAATTGGCGATTTACGAGAAAGCGGAACACGAAATTAGCAATACAAACGAACGAATGTTGGAGGAAGGATTTTCGAAGAATCCCGCTTTTGGTGTTTTTATCGGTGAATTAGACGGTGATATACTCGGGATTGCCCTGTACTATTACCGTTATTCTACGTGGAAAGGCAAGCGAATCTACTTGGAGGACTTGATTGTTTCAGAAGACTACCGTGGGAAAGGCTACGGGAAAGCCCTTTTTGAATCAGTAATTGATGAAGGTAAGTCGAATGATTGCTCGGGAATGATGTGGCAGGTGATTGATTGGAACAAATCAGCGATTGACTTTTATGAAACTTACGGTACACGCTTCGACGAAGAGTGGATAAATTGTCACTTGGAGTTTTAACCCGTTATGCCGGCAGATTCGTAATCTGGTCTGCCGATTTTTATTAATTTTCTTGTCCAGTAATCAGATTTTAAATTTTCTTCGATTACTCCCTGACTTGATGACGTGTGAATGAAACGAATATTATTGAGGGAATCAACTTCGGTAATTACTCCGGCGTGGTTAATTGCTTGTTCGCTCGAACCAAAAAATAGTAAATCGCCGAGTTGAGCTTCTATGAAATCAACCGATTCAAAGTATTCAGACTGAAGGGCAGAATTTCGGGGAATGGATAAACCGACTGATGCGAAGTTTACGTACAAAAGCCCGGAACAATCAATCCCGGAATCAGAAAGTCCGCCGTATTGGTGCGGAGTGCCAATGAATTTTCGACAACTATCCACAAATTGCTTTGACATATCTACTCGCTCAGTTTCAATGATTGCGGTAGTTATTTCACGCTCTGCCAAAGCTGAATTTTGTCTAAGGTCTTGCGACACAAAAACGTCATCCTTTGACCTTGTGAGTGCAATTACCACCAAAGCCAACAAACAGATTAATATTACGTTTACTATCTTCATATATGTTTTACCAACGCTCCCAGGGGAACTTTTTACGCAGCTTTTTTCTGCTTGGCGTAGTTTCTAGGTCAGTGTTGGGGTTTAATTCTCCTTTATTCTTATCCCACAAAAAGCGTAGCTTCGGTGGTTTTTTAAACGGCTGCCTTCCCGAAAAAACACCCGAAACATAATCCGAATGAACATGTTCAAAATCGACTAAACACGAATCTATCGGGCATCTTGGAGCCCAGCATCCGGTTAGGCAAAAGCAGGGTAGAATAAGTATTAATAGTAATTTTCTATATTTTCTCATAAGGCTAAACATAATCTCACGCCGGCGGTCCGACTAAAAAATAATCCTTTCGTTCCTATCTTCCAATCTCTCTGACTTGCTTTAAAACGATTAAATACGACGGTTTCGTTTGCATCTGCGTCTATTTCTTCAACTCCGGTCAGGTTATACCGACCCGGACCAATGCCAACAAAAGCATCGACGAAGATGAACCTGTTTATTAAAAAATGCTTCCCAAACTTTAAGTGAATTGCCTGCTCGGTTAGTTCAACGGGAACCCCGCTAAATTTAACAAAGTTGGGTAATGATTTGCCGCCTACTCCAATACCTACCGGTTGAGTCCTCGTCAGCGTTTTATTCATTAATTCGAGAGCGTAATACCTACCAAAAGGTTTCTTGTCTAAGGCATAAAAGGGGAACCAATCTGAAAAATAGGTACGAATCTCAGCACGCCAAAGTTTTGTTTCAGTATCTGTTAAGTTTTCCTTAACGTATTTATTCAAACTCCAGGCACCTTTTCCTATGCCATAATCAAAGTTAAAACTAAACTTTCCGAAAGGCGGAGCAATCTCGCCGCCAAACTGCAAAACATTGTCATTCGCCAAAAGTGCGGTCGGCGTAATTTTTAACAGCAAAATGGGTTGATGCGTAAACGTAACCGGTTTTCTTCTAATGGCTTCTTCCGGTTCTGCAATATCCAGTGTGGCGTTTTGACCAAACGAACACACCGCGGACGATACGAGGAAATAAGTAATTGCGACGATGTATCTCATTGTGAAACAGGAATAGTACTTAAAAGTTGAGCATCAGTGGGTGAAATCAACCGATACTGTGAAATTTTGGTATTACTCGTTACAAGTAAGTTGCTGCCGTAGATATTGAAATCAGTAGCAGCCGGAACATCTAAAACAAGTCGAGACGAATTTGCTCCATCACCATTTGGAGAGAAATAAGATAACTGACCGCCAGAAGATAAAGCGTAGAAACCGCTTGTGCCCGCTTGCTTTACTTTGAAGATTTCGGAAGTTTCAACGGTCGTTTTTAACACAACCGAATCCAGTTTTGCAATATTATACAGACGCAATTCAGTAGTCGCGTTTTCTGAGAAATTACACGTTCTGTTTCTGACGGATGTGAGTAAAAAAGGGTATTTCACATCAAACTTGTCACATGCCAAAATACCTTTGATTGACGCCACTTCTTCCCATCGAACGGTATCGTCTGATTTGAGCACGTAAATTTTTAGTCCATTTGCTGACTGAATGTAGAGCGTATCTTTATTTCCCTGAACGCTTTCGAAATCAATATCGGTTAACGGAAAAGTTGACGAAATATCCAGGCTGTTTGGTGAAGTCAAATTTAATAATCGGATTTTATTTTGATCTAAAACAAAATAATCGCTACCGTCAGACTGAATTAGACTGTTGTAAGTAACGTTTCCGGTAATTATCTCCGCTTGTGTTTCTTGCTCAGTTTTCTTGCAGGAAATAGTAGAAGTCAAAGCAAACAGGACTACGAATGTTTTAAGAAATACTCTCATAAATATATAGAAGCGTAAGTAATCAAAATTTAACGAAAGCAATCCTTTTTACTATCAACAGAATCAAGTTTCCATTCGGTAACGTAAACCGCTGAATCAAGGCACATAAAATAGTTGCCGCGTTGTTCGGGAAAATTCGGATAAGTAAATATTTTCTCCAGACGTTTTACTTCCGAAAACATAGCCCTGTCTGCTGCCACACTCGCTACGCTGGCACCATTTATAGCAATCAGGTTAATGGCGTTTATATTCAGTGCTAGTAAGTCATTACCGTTTGTGGTTATAAGGGTCTGATTTCTCAAAAGAAAATCTACTGAACCCGGAACGGAAATAAACGCAACCGCAACCGGACTTTGGGGATTTAAATTGTCAAAAACGTGAATTCCTTTTTTATTTTCACCGATAAATAAATACCGACCTTCAATCAACGTCTTGCCTGGGTTCACAATCCTTTGCGGTAGCAGTAATTTGTATTCTTTTAAACCAGATTCGGTTACAAACTCAGCCGGAACGTAACCAAAGCTTTTGTCTGCTCCAGCAATACCGACTTCTTCGTAAGGCGAACAAGCGTATGTAAGTAAACTAACAAAGAGCAAAGAAAGGCATTTAGAATAATGCGTCATATGATATAAAAAATGAGTTCAGATTGGTAACGAATTAATATTTGGAATTATTTTTGTGGACGAACGGTTAAAAGTTTGTAGATGAAAAGTTTGAAACTACGTACTATTAGCCTCACACTTGCATTCGCGGTGCTATTTAGCAGCACTGGTTTTGCTGTGTATGTCCATACCTGCAATTTTACGCAAAAAAAATCTTACTCTTTATCTTCTGATGACACTTGTTGTGCCTCTTCAAGCATTGAAGGAGAAACATCATTTAGTAAATCTAAATGCTGTTCGATAACCAAAACTCTGACCAAGGTCTCTGTCAATCAGGCAAATGCAGCGAAATTATCGTTGAGTTTTGTGGTCGGACTGTTTGTTCAGAAATTTCAACGGTATTCTTTTCAATCAGTATTTTCCTTACGTGACCATTCGGTCATTCTTTTTGCAAATCCCCCGCCCATTTCGAGTAAACTATTCCTCGCTTTTATTCAGTGCTATCTCATTTGAAATAACTGTTTTCGTTATCTATAATTTATTGATAATTAAATAGTTATGAAATGTCGAAAAAATATTATTGCTTAATCGCACTTGCGTTTTTATGTAACGCAGCAAACGCCCAGACCCTGAAAGGATTTGTGGGTGATAACTCTGAAGAGCCCGTCATCGGGGCTACTATCTATTGGACGAATGCTCCGAGTAAAGGCGTCGCCACCGACGTTAACGGTCAATTCACGATTCCCACAATCAAGGGAGAAAAAACGTTAATCATATCAGCCGTTGGTTTCACAACCGATTCCGTGGAAGTCAGTTCCACCGATTTTCTAAAAATAACCTTATCAGAATCTTCTGAAACTCTCAACGAAGTAGTTGTCAAAGGTCAATCCATACTTTTAGACAGACTTTCGCCAATTCAAACCGAAACAATTACCACAAAAGCACTCGCTAAAGCGGCCTGTTGTAATTTGTCTGAAAGTTTTGAAACAAATGCTTCCGTGTCGGTTAGTTTGGGAGATGCTGTAACAGGAGCAAAGCAGCTTAGTTTCTTGGGACTATCCGGAAAGTATGTTCAAACTACTTTTGAAGGAATTCCTTCTATCCGTGGTCTGGAAACAACGTTTGGTCTGAATTATGTACCAGGCACCTGGATACAAGCAATTGATATTTCAAAGGGCGTTGGCAGTGTACTGACGGGTTACGAATCGCTGAGCGGTGGTATTAACGTTGAGTTAATGAAGCCCGACAATTCTGAAAAACTGTATGTAAATTCGTATGTAAATTCACTTGGCAGATTAGAATTGAAC
This sequence comes from Spirosomataceae bacterium, assembly GCA_047630355.1. Lineage (GTDB taxonomy): Bacteria > Bacteroidota > Bacteroidia > Cytophagales > Spirosomataceae > JANQUM01. The sequence goes on from JBLHXN010000009.1 coordinate 22,842, forward strand.
GTAAATGCAGCTCACAAGATTAATGAAAAGTGGTCGGTTGGGCTTTTAACTCACGGTTCAACCCTTAAAAACGATGTTGACAGAAATAATGACGGCTTCTTAGATGCCGCAACTTATGCACAAGTCAATGTAATGAATCGGTGGAAGTACCAAAGTGAGCGGATTTTTAGCCAATTTGGCTTCAAATATGTCAATGATAGTAGAACGGGTGGTCAGCTCGGTTATGTATCTCAGGAAGAAACCCCGTCAGTTTACGGTTTTACAAACGGTACAAAGCGGGCTGATGTCTTCTCGAAAACAGCCATATTATTCCCGGATAAGCCCTACCGTGGTCTGGCACTTATTCTGAATGCTGCAACTCATGAATCTAATTCGTTATTTGGTAATAGGAAGTACGACGCAAATCAAAATTACGGGTACGGAAACTTAATTTATCAGGATATTTTTGGTTCAACTCAACATACCTATAAAACGGGAATGAGTTTTGTGTACGATGATTATGATGAGCGTTTTGGGTCAATTTCTTTGCAGAGACGCGAAATTGTTCCCGGGGCATTTCTTGAATACACTTATAATTATTTGGACAAGACGATCCTGACAGTGGGCGGACGCGTTGACTTTCACAATTTGTTTGGGGTTCAGTTCAATCCCCGCGTTCACTTTAAACATGATATTTCAGAAAATACCATTTTTCGGTTAACGGCTGGAAGCGGGTTCAGAGTTCCTAATCGTTTAGCTGAATACTACGGTAATTTGGTGAGTAACCGTCAGGTAGTTTTCACGAACGCCCTTCAACCCGAAAAGAGTTGGAACTACGGAGTAAGTCTGACTAAGACGATTGATAAATCGTCTTTCATTGTTGATTTTTACCACACCAATTTCTCTAATAAATTAATTGGAGATGTAGAGCATCCCGAGTATCTATATTTCTACAATTCAAACGGAAAAGCATTTGCCAACGCTTTTCAAATTGAATACAATTGGGTGCCTTCTGATCGGTGGGAAGCAAAACTGGCTTACCGTTTCTTAGATTCTAAGCAGACCATGGGAACGCCTTTTGATGAAGCAGTTTTACTTCCGGTCATGTTTCAGAGTCCTTCAAGGGTGCTGTTTAACGTCGGATATTCTTTACCGTACGATAAGTGGAAAGCTGATTTGACGGTCAACTGGAACGGAAAAAGCCGCATCCCAACTACTGACTTGGATTACGATCATACTTCTTACGAGACGATGCCCTTTGATGAATCACCGTCTTTTGTAACTGTTAATGCTCAGGTAACCAGAACCTTTATTAATTGGGAATACTACGCCGGAGGTGAGAACCTCACGAATTTCAGACAGTCAAATCCAATCGTTGATCCATTCAATCCATTCGGAAACCGCTTTGACGCCGGAATGAACTGGGGACCTATTGTTGGAAGGGTACTGTACGCCGGAATGCGTTACCGAATTCGTTAACTGTTAATCTAATGTGAAGTGCGGTTCGTAATTTCGCACCACGTTTATCAATTGTCATATTTGTTTAATCTAAAAAATATTAAAGTTATGAAAATCTTATTTTTGTCATTTATTTTCAGTTTTATTGCACTTATATCTTTCGGTCAAAAGGGTGTGGAAGAAGTGAAATTCAAAACTTCTGCTAAATGCGGCATGTGTAAAAGCCGTATTGAACGCGATTTAGGACTGACCAAAGGGGTAGAATCCGCTAAGCTAAATCTTGAAGATAAGGTTGTTACCGTTCGTTATAAAACGAATAAAACCTCCGCAAAAGACATTCAGGAAGCAATCACGATGATTGGTTACGATGCCAACGAGGCTGTTGCTGACCAAAAATCGCACGATCGTTTACCAGGATGCTGCCAGAAATCTGCGAAACCGCACAAAGATTAAGTAAGACTCAATTTGATCGTTCTTCGGTTTCTTAGAGTCGTTGGTAGATATAAAGCTCCCGAAAATTTCAAAAGTTTTCGGGAGCTTTATTGTTTACTATAAGCAGAAGTGCCGTTGTCTTATTAACTTTGTTGAAAAAAACACGCATTGAGAAAGCTATTGAGTCGGGTTGCCGCAATCGTAATACTCACATATTGTTTATTCTACCTTTTTTACATTTGGTTTTTTGCCGTCGATTTTCCAATCCAGGATGATTTACTGTTCATACTTCTTGTTGATGATTTCCAAAAAACGGAATTTACTCTATATAATATTCCGTACTTTATAGGAGAGTTGTTTCGGGTAGATAATGACCATTGCCTGATGGTTCCACGGATAATAATTCTAATTAGCTTCTGGGTTACTAATGTACTTAACTTCAAAGACCTTTTGGTCTTCGTAAGCTTTCTTTCATTGGGAACATTGACCTTTTTCTACGCCCAGTTTAGAACTTTCAAGAAGCCATTTTACTATTTCCTTCCGGTCGTATTTCTATTGCTGCAACCGCAATACTATGAAGTATCGCTGTGGACGCTTTCGGGTTTAGAACATACGGGAGTAATCCTTTTTCTTCTGGCGTCTTTATTTTCAGTAAAAAATAATAAGATTTGGTTAGGACTTTTATTTGCTTCTGCGGGTACTTTTACATCGGGGAATGGCATCTTTATCTTCGCGGTCGTTGGGCTCTTTTTCGTATTAGAGTGTAAGTACAGAAGCTTATTGCCTTTGTTCGGAGTTTTTTTGCTTAACGTAATTGTGTTGCTTTTTATCTATAAAAAAGGCCAACAGAATAATCTAAGTGAGAGCCTGAATCACCTTCCTGAACTGTTCAAGTATTATCTGTTTCTTTTGGGTGGAGTGGCGGAAGGTTTCACGATGCGTAAAATCCCTGCCATTGCCTTCGGAACATTCCTGTTAGTATCGTTTATCTATCTGACGATAAAAAAACTGATGAAACCAACTTCGTCCATAGCTTCTTACGCGTTGGCGTTTATGGCGTTTAATTTAGTAACAATCCTGCTGATTGCACTTGGTCGATTTGATTCTGGTACGATGGTTACCGCAAGTAGGTATCAATATTACGCTGTTTTGGTTGTTATTGGCTTTTACCTACTGCTGATTTCTTTAAAGCTAAACTCAGTGTTGGAGCGAGTCGTGATTTTATCAGTATTGGGGGTAAGTTTGATATTTAACTTTCTATCGTATTTCAATCATACGACGACCATCGATTACAATAAATCAACCTATTTAGCAGATACACAGAACTGGAGTTCAAACGAAAATATGTTTTACGTTTCGCCAAGTTTTGTGAATTTAGTTCGACCTTATTTTGCAGAAACGGTTGAAAATGAAATATGGGTTCCGAAGCATAAACTGTACGAGAGCACTTTTGGGGAGGACTTAAAAGATATAAGAATTAGTATTTTTGCTGACAACTTTCAATCAGGAGGAAGCAACACATTCACGGATAAAAACAATTTTGTTCTGGAAGTCGCAGGTTTACCGATTAGTCCGTCTTTTCAAAACAAATTTTATTTGCTGCTCACTGAACTAAAATCACGAAAACGTCACATTCTATCCATTCATTTTTTAGACAACGGGAAATATAATTTTATGACTGGGAAAGGCTACCTCCGAAACTTCGGTTACGCGAAAGCTTTTCAGGGAACTTTGGAAAAAGATGTTTACGATATTGAAGTTCTATACGTTCGAGATGAGAAAATAACCATATATGATACAGGTAAGCGTATCAATATCTTTGCTGCTCAAGTTGAATTAAAACACGCAGGCGTGGTTAATTAACCTGAATTGCGTATTCGTTCTTACCAGTAACCACAAGTTTTTTCTTGGTATTAATCATTCTCGTGAACTCTCCGTTCGTTACCTCAAGTAAATAAACATCGTAAGTTGTTTTGAGAAGTTCCAGAGAAAATGAGTTCTCAATAGTTGCAATCATCCAATCGGTATTAAAGCCAGTTTTCCCAATCAAAACATTCGGGACTGTGTTGTTAACATACCGAGCTGGAAGTATAAATTTATCCAAATCAGAAGTGAGGTAAATATAAGTCCCATCAATTCGACTATACCAGTTTCCTTTGAAAGGGAAATTGTAACTATACAGCACAACCGGCTTGATGGCTATGTCGTACATATTCACTTCATTAATATCAGCGTCTTTGAATAATTCTAAGCCATTCTCTGGTACTTCCACGTAAGTAGAGTCAGTTATTAGTGTTTCTAATTCAGCATTATCAAACGGAGTTGTCGGTGGAGTAAGCAAGCCGGTTTTGACCATATCGGCGTACCCTTCTCTAAAAGTAAGATTCCGGTAGTCAATTTGCTCGTTTTGCGTGTTGTAGTTAAAACCTGCCAATAAAGTATTCTGATAAATCTGTTTCCAGTAATTTATTCCGTTGAAGTAATTTATAAAAAAGGATAGCATGAAAACGCTACTAAGAATCACCATCGATTTTTTAAAAAACTGATTACCTGAAATATAATAGAAATAGCACAGCGTCAACGCGAAATATACCAGAACGAAGAATGATTTTGAAGGACTAAAGATGGCACTTAGTTGGTAATCGTAATTGAAGTTCCACCTGAAGGCAGTTGTGCTGGCAAATATTATCCAGAAATACACAAAGAGTATCGCGTAGAAGTTATTGAGTGGATTCTTGAAGTCATTTTTGAGGTTAACAATGAGTGTGTAAACAACGATAACAAACGTAAGAATTCCTATCCCAATCGAAAGGCTGTTTAATACATCCAGATTGAAAATCTGAACCCAGGACCCAAGTGTTATAAAAAAGAGTTTTGCCAGTTCAGGAAGGTGCGAGAAGCTTTTCAGGATTATTCCGGATTTATCAGTATCGTCTGTAGCCCCGAATAGAAGAATCGGAATCAGTTTTAAGGTAAATACAGTGGCGAATAACCACAGAGAAGTTTTCCATTCGCGGCGGTACAAGCTTACTGCAAGTATTAATAATCCAATTATAAAAAATGTGGAAGAGCTTAAACCCAAAACCACCATTAACACGATTAGTAAGACGGCTTGATTTTTTATGTAGGCGTAAACAATAGCGATTGGGAACAGAATAGAAATAAAGTAGAAAAGGCTCGCGTATGTAAACAGAAATATGTGGTCCGAATACGGATTGAGAACGGCGAACGAAAGCGTTAGAATAAATAAAGCCGGCACTTTAAAAAAAGCTCGTTTCGCAAATGCTATTAGTACAAATATTATCGGAATGATATTTGCTAAGTAGGCAATTACATCAAATCGAACGTTTCCAACTAACCAATAGCTGAGTAAATAGATAAACCTGATAAACGCCGGAAAGGTCTCGTTTTCGCGTCGAAATAGAGCTTTTATCTTATCAATGAAAGTATCGGCAGTTTGATATTCTTTAAAGAAGTCAGCCACGATTCTTATTTCGTCGTAGATTACGGAATTGCAGTTTATGTAAAATATGAAGAAACCGTAAAAAATTAACAATACTCCCAAACCAAAAACAGAAAGACGGAATCTGTTAGATTCAATAACTTTTAACATCAATTTTGTGCTTTTTAAATCAAAAGTACTACTTAATTTCACAGGAAAAAGGGACAGCCAACTTTTATGTGACTTTATGTTTTTTAGTCAGTATATTTTAATAAAGAATATATGGTGGTATATGTATTAACATAGAATGTGAATCAAGGGTAAAAGAACAGACGTAAATTCGATGTTGTTAAGTAATATGCAACCGCGGCGGCGAACCGCTACGACTTATCTCCATTTACTATTACGTCTGCGACCGCTATCAAATAGTACATTATGCTGGAACGTGCCGTGCGACGGTCGCAACGTTTCAGTCCAAATCTAAACCAAGGTGACATCACTGACGAGGAATTGATACTCATTTACTTGTTCTGTGCAGCTTATCAGGAAAGGCACAAACTTAAACTAATGCACAGGGACATCATAGAATATTGGCATGGCTAGTTTCCTAATATGCCTATTTATTAATGCTTTAACGAAAAGCTGAACCGTATCTGCATTCTTTTTCCTTCCTTGGTTTCCTGTCAGGTAGCCGACTTTGAAGTATTGGGCGAAGGTGTGGTTGTTGAGGTGGTAGACTCTATGCCCATCATAACCTGTTCGGCCAACAGGCAACCCAAGGGTAAGCTGGAGATTTCTAACAAAGGTTATTATTGCTCGAGTAAAAACCTATACTATTACGGTGTAAAGCCCCATGCACTTTTGGTTTATACCAAAGGTACCCTCCCGATACCTGAATACATCGGTTTAACCCCGGCCTCTACGCATGACCTCACCGCACTCAGACCAATATTAAAAACTATAAAGAACCTCAATATAACTGGCGATAAAGCGTACGCAGAGAAAGGACTCAACGAGGAACTTAATACGCGGGTATAATTCCCAGACTATCACACCGATTAAGTAAACAAAGGGCAAAACGTTGATTGAAAGGCAATTCGACAAGGCCTACGAAGACCTGTTTTCGACTGTGGTATCAAAAATAAGGCCGCCTATCAAATCGTTTTTCCATTGGATAAATGACATCACAGGTATTCGAAAAGCATCAAAAGTTAGGTCTGAAAAAGGATTAATACTTCATGTGTTTGGAAAAATAGCAGCAGCTTTGTGCTTAAAACTTAACTTTTAACCCCTGATTCACATATAGTATTAGTAGCTTTACTTCAATGAACCTAATTTTTAATAAAAGGCATTTCATAATCTCCTTTATCTTTCTGTCTATAGGGTGGTTAATTCTAAATTACATCTTTTTTGTCCGGCGTGGAATGCTTTCATTTCACTCGGACTTTATAAGCATTGCAGACTGGTCTTGGGACGGTAAAAGAGACTATTTGAAGACATTCGGTATTTATATGCCGATCATTCCGTACATAGTTTCAATGTATTCGCAATTATTTTCGAGCTACACTGATTATATCCACGGTGCTGTTTTCCTCAAAGCATTCTTCATTTTAATAGATGCTTTTTCTTTCTCTCTCGTAATAGCATTAATTCCAAACCTGAATCCAAGGCGGTTTTGGTTAACGCTCTTTTTAACACTGATTAATTTATCATTAATCTACAATACTATTTTCTGGGGACAAGTAGATACGCTTCACTCTGCGTTAATATTCTGTTCTTTTGTAGCTCTTGTGACAAATAGATACAAATTAGTATGGTTACTCTTTACGGTAGCTATTTTTACCAAAATTGTATCAGTAATCTTCCTACCAATAATCGGCATTTATATTATAAATGAATTAGTGTGCAACCACCTATCAATCAAACAAATAGTTATAGATTTTGCGGTAGTTCCGTTTGCGGTGGTACTGATATTATCGCCGATAATAATCAGCGGGGCTTTACCGGAATATATTGAAATTACCAAAGGGGTATTTAGTGATTATGATGCCGTTTCTGCCAATGCATTTAACATCTATTACTTGATTTCTAATAACACAAACCTCATCGCCGTAAGTAGCTCTACAACGCTCTTCAGAAGTTTTACTTACGCACAGTTCGGCCTGTTAACCTTTAGCGTCTCTATGTTTGTGTGTTTGTTGCCAATAATTAAGATTGTCCACGGAAATATATTCTTGAATCAAAGGAAAGAGATTAGCCTTGAATTAGTGCTGTTAGCTTTTATAATAATACCGTTGTTGTTTTTCTTTTTTACGACTAAAGTTCGCGAACGGTTTGCTCACCCTTATCTCTTGTCCCTCACACTCTATTGTTTCTATCACAAACGCTACGTATTTTGGATTCTTGGTACGTTGGTTTACGCATTGCAGTTAGAAGCGGTATTAAAATACACGAAAGTCTGGGGTGGTATTTTTATAAGTTTGTTTGATGAAACAAACTTATATCAACCAACCCTAATTGCGGTATTCTTTTTAGTGCTAATAGTGTGCCTTTTTAGAGAGATAGACAAAGTAATGCCACAGAAATCACTTTAGAGCACCTTCTTTAATTGACTCGACAACTTCAGGGTCAAGCAGCGTGGACGTGTCGCCCAAATTATCAGCTGCTCCTTCGGCAATTTTTCTTAAAATCCGCCGCATGATTTTTCCAGAACGTGTTTTGGGTAATCCTGATACAAATTGAATTTTATCAGGCTTCGCTATCGGTCCTATTATGCGGGTTACTGTTGCCAGAATATCTTTTCTGGTCAAATCTTCGTCTTCATGGGTTCGCTCCATGATGATGTACGCATAAATTCCTTGTCCTTTAATTTCATGCGGATAACCAACCACCGCAGATTCAACAACTCCGGTGTGTGAATTTAAAGCGTCCTCAACCTCTGCGGTACCAATGCGATGTCCGGAAACGTTGATTACATCATCAACACGTCCGGTGATTCTGTAATAACCATCATCGTCTCGCAGACAGCCATCTCCTGTGAAATAATATCCTTTGTAGGTGGTGAAATACGTGGTTTTGCAACGATCGTGGTCTCCCCAGGTTGTTCTGATGATAGATGGCCAAGGAAATTTAATGCACAAGTTTCCCGAGACGCCATTTCCGGTTATTTCTTCGCCTTTTTCATCAACTAATATGGGTTGAATTCCCGGTAGTGGCAGTGTGGCAAAAGTAGGTTTCGTGGGGGTGATATTTGCTATCGGAGAAATCATGATTCCGCCCGTTTCTGTTTGCCACCAAGTATCGCAAATAGTGCAATTTCCCTTTCCAATGTTCTTGTCGTACCAAATCCAGGCTTCTTCGTTAATTGGTTCTCCTACTGAGCCAAGTACCTTTAAAGAAGTTAAATCTTTACCTTTCCAATAAGATTCACCGTGACCCATTAACGCCCGAATGGCGGTAGGAGCGGTGTAGAAAATATTCACTCGGTGGCGTTCTACGATGTCCCAAAACCGTCCGGCATCGGGATAAGTAGGGACTCCTTCAAACATAACAGAAGTTGCACCGCTGATAAGCGGACCGTAAACGATGTAGGAATGTCCGGTTATCCAGCCAATGTCTGCCGTGCAAAAATAGACCTGACCGGGCTTGTATTGAAAAACGTTTTGGAAAGTGTACGCAGTGTAAACCATATAGCCACCGCAGGTGTGAACTACGCCTTTTGGTTTTCCGGTAGAACCTGAAGTATAAAGTATAAATAAAGGATCTTCCGAATCCATTTCAACCGCCGGACAATCAGTATTTACTGATTTTACTTCGTCTTCCCACCAATAATCACGGTGTTTTATCATCGAAACCGGTGTACGCGTGCGAGTAGCGACAATTACCTTTTCTACGGTTGGCGTACCAATTAAAGCGTCGTCTACGGTTTCTTTCATAGGAATTTTCTTTGTTCCACGAAATGCCCCGTCGGAGGTGATAATCATTTTGCAGGCGGAGTCATTCACTCGATCGGCGATCGCTTTTGCGGAGAAACCTCCAAAAACTACCGAGTGAATAGCTCCAATCCGAGCACAGGCAAGTACAGAAATTGCTAATTCGGGAATCATGGGTAAGTAAATACATACGCGGTCTCCTTTTGTAATTCCGTGCTTTTTTAAAACATTGGCGAATCTGCAAACCCGCTCGTGCAATGTTTTGTAAGAAATGTGCTGCGGCTCATCGTCAATTTCGTTGGGTTCCCAAATGATTGCGATTTCTTCGGGCTTGTCTATTACATGACGATCCAATGCATTTTCGGTGATATTTAATTTACCGTCTTTGAACCACTTTATTGAAGGTTCGTCAAAATTCCATTCTAATACTTTTGAGTAAGGCTTTTTCCACTGAAATTCCTGAGCAACTTCGTCCCAAAACTCTTCGGGTTTTTCAACGCTCTTTTTGTATGTTTTTTGGTAGTCTTCAAAAGAATTAATTTTCATAATTTGATAAGTAGGTTTGTAGAGTTGAATAATTTTAAGTGCTGATAGTATATCATTAAGAATATTTTATCGATTAAATATTCTTAATGAGCGGATGCTTCAGAAGCTCCTTTAGGTATGCGAATATCCTCCACAATTTCCTGCACGTCGGCTGGAGGTTCGGGTGTGAATTGACAAATAATTACGGAAACGACGAAGTTACAAAGCATTGCTATTGAGCCAAAACCTTCTGGTGATATGCCAAACCACCATTCATCTTTCGTGGGTAATTCGCCCAACCATCCTAATTTGAACTTTGCCATGTAAAACAGCATTAACGAAATCCCAACCACCATTCCGGTAATTGCTCCTTCTTTGTTCATTCGCTTATAGAATATACCTAATATTATTGCGGGAAAAAAGGAGGCGGCCGCCAAACCGAATGCTAGTGCTACCACAGCGGCAACAAAACCGGGAGGATTGATTCCGAAATATCCGGCAACGCAAACTGCTCCGGTTGCTGACAGGCGGGCAACCCACAACTCATTTTTGTCAGAAATATCGGGTTTGATCATTTTCTTAACCAAATCGTGCGAAACTGACGAAGAAATAACCAGAAGGAGTCCTGCGGCGGTAGAAAGAGCAGCTGCCAAACCTCCGGCGGCAACCAATGCGATTACCCAATTAGGTAATTGGGCAATTTCGGGATTCGCCAAAACCATGATGTCGTTATCTATCGTGAGTTCGTTCGCGTTTTTATCAGCTACGTAATTAACAACACCGTCTTGATTTTTGTCTTCAAACTTTATCAAACCTGTAGTTTCCCAGTTGCTAAACCATTCCGGCATCTCTGCGTACGGTTTGTTGCTGACGGTCTCGATAAGGTTAGTTCGGGCGAAAACCGCAACTGCCGGAGCGGTGGTGAACAAGACGGCGATTAGAAGCAACGCGTACCCGCCCGATAGTCGAGCGTCTTTGACTTTCGGAACGGTGAAAAAACGAACGATTACATGCGGTAATCCTGCGGTTCCGGTCATGAGAGCCAGCGTAATTGCAAAAATATCCGTTGTTGATTTTGTGCCATTGGTGTAAGCGGCAAAACCTAATTCCTGATTCAGTCCGTCAAGTTTATCGAGTAAATAAACGCCCGATCCGTCAGATAAAACCGAACCCATTCCGATTTGAGGAATTAGGTTTCCGGTCATTTGAATAGAAATGAAAATCGCCGGAACCATAAACGCAAAAATCAATACGCAGTATTGTGCCACTTGCGTGTAGGTAATTCCTTTCATACCTCCCAAGACAGCATAAAAAAGGACGATTAACATTCCGATAATCACGCCGGTATCAATGTCAACTTCCAAAAATCTGGAAAAAACTACGCCTACACCTCGCATCTGTCCGGCAACGTAAGTGAATGAAACTAACAATGCACAAATTACCGCCACTAAGCGGGCAGTGTTGGAGTAATACCTGTCGCCAATAAAGTCAGGCACCGTAAATTTTCCGAATTTACGTAAATAAGGGGCGAGTAGAAGTGCCAATAAAACGTAGCCGCCCGTCCAACCCATTAGGTATACAGAGCCGTCGTACCCAATAAATGAAATAATACCCGCCATAGAGATAAAAGATGCGGCAGACATCCAGTCGGCGGCGGTTGCCATTCCGTTTGCGAGTGGCGATACCCCTCCACCGGCTACGTAAAATTCTTTGGTAGAACCCGCCCGGGACCAGATGGCTATTCCAATATATAGGGCAAAAGATAATCCTACTATGATATAAGTCCAAACTTGTACGCTCATAATGCTTAGTCAGTTAGCTGTGAAAATTCAACCTCAATCGTCAAATCCGAATTTCTTATCCAAATTATTCATTAACTTTATGTAGATAAATATTAAGACTACGAAGGTGTAGATCGAACCTTGCTGAGCAAACCAAAACCCAAGCTTAAAACCACCAAGATTTATGGTGTTGAGTAAATCAACCGCGAGGATTCCGGCACCGTACGAGACGATAAACCAGATACTGAGAAGTACAGATAAAATTTTGAGATTAGCTTTCCAGTAGGCGGAAGCGTACGATTGTTTATTCTTATCGGATTTCTTCGATGAGTTTAAGTCATTCATAGTTAGATGTTTAGGTTGAATATGCCGTACAAAGGTTATCGTTACACGGCATTTGTTCGGCAAATATAAACCGTTTTGAGCTTCAACCGCAAAATAGTGCTGAAATATCCGGTAAAGGCGGGTTTAGGAAAGACCATTGATAGTTATGTAAATCCTGCATTGACAGCATCAATGCCAACTCCAAACTTTTAATATTTAGTTTGGGTTTAAAAAGTTGTTACCAAACACCAGACGATGTATCAATATCAGATCAACACGATCCTAAAGCATTATACCGAGATTTTCGATATAAGTTTCTTCCCTGAAATTGATAAACTTAAAAACATTCAATACGAAAATACACTCGAGAATTTCATCTCGGAGCTGAAGTCTCAGGGAGAAACCTTCGGTATCCTAATTATTGAACATGAAATAGACTCGTATCGGTTAGAGCAATTAATCCGTGATAACGATTTTCCGATTGTTTATTTCAACGAAAACGAGGATGGTTCTAACACGCCAATCATTGACGGACGAGATGTCAAGAGAGGAATTGATTATTCTTTAGAACTCGCCAGCGATGGAAGTACTATTAATTTTGATACTTCCAAGAGAAGAATTGGCGGGAAAGTCAAAATACTGACGGCGTTTCCTCTTGAGTCTATTTCGAAAGAGTATCGGGAGATAGAACAAACCACAAAGGATTTAACACCGGTTCAGCGATTGGTGCGTATGCTCAAAGTTGAAAGACGGGATATTATATCCATTTACGTTTACGCTTTGCTCATCGGTGCGATGAGTCTAATGCTTCCGTTGGGTATTCAGGCAATTGTGGGAATGGTGCAAGGAGGGCTTGTTTTTAGTTCAATATACGTATTGATTGGTTTGGTAGTGGTGGCTCTCATTATTTCTGGTGTAATGCAGATTATGCAGTTGACATTGGTGGAATATTTGCAGGAACGCCTGTTTTCAAAAGCCGCTTTTGATTTTACCTTCCGAATTCCCCGAATTAAAGCTGAAGCGTTATTTAAATACTACCCGCCTGAACTCCTGAACCGATTTTTTGATATTATCACTGTTCAGAAAACACTTCCAAAACTACTGATTGATATCACAGCCGCTGTAATTCAAATTGTCTTCGGACTGTTGTTATTAGCTGCTTATCACCCATTGTTTATCGGTCTGACATTTGCGACCGTTCTGTTGTTTTTCGTTATTACCCGCTTTTACGGCAGTACTACGTTAGACGCAAATATTACCAAGTCAAAGTACAAGTATAAAATAGCTCAGTGGTTGCAAGACGTTGCCCGCCTTCATTACTCTTTTAAGGTCTCGGGAAGTAATCGTTTTCCGTTAGAAAAGACGCAAAAACTCGTGAGTGGTTATTTGAAATACCGTAAAAAGTACTTCGATTCGCTACTTATTATATTCTATAATGCCGTTTTCTTCAAAGTCTTTATTAGCGGAGGCTTGTTAGTACTTGGTACTTACCTCGTCATTGACAGACAAATAACCATCGGGCAGTTTGTTGCTTCCGAAATCGTAATTGTATTGGTGGTTAGCTCCATTGAGAAAATATTGTTCTCCATTGATTCCGTTTTTGACTTGCTTACGGCGGTCGACAAATTAGGCTATATCACCGATTTACCGCTCGAAACTAACGAAGGCGTAGTGAAACACCTTAAATTTTCAGAAACCCCGATTAGTTTACGGACGAAAGATCTGGTCTTCAAATTTGAGGACATGGATAAGCCGACTATCAATCAGATTAATTTGGTTGTTAAAGAGAACGAAAATGTTTGTCTTGCGGGAACAAACGCTTCGGGTAAAGAAACGTTACTTAACGTGCTGGCGGGTATTTATACAACTTACAAAGGCAGCATTACTTTTAACGGGATTTCTCTACGTGATATTGAACGTGATCACTTGCACGAAACAATCGAACGTAACGTACCTTACGAAGGTATTTTTGACGGAACGCTTTTGGAAAATATAAGTATGAACCGTTCAAATGTTTCGATTGAAGATGTTTACTGGGTTTTGGAACAGTTAAACTTACTCGATTCAATTGCTGAATTAAAAGACGGACTGAACACTCAGATGGTTTCCGGAGGACGAAGGTTCTCCACTAGTTTCATTACCAAGATTACGCTGGCGAGATGTATCGTAAACAAGCCAAAACTTCTCATGATTTCGAGTTGCTACGAGCATTTTGATACACAGTATATGGATAGGTTTCTCAATTTCGTTACAAATAGAGCTGAACCTTGGACACTTTTAACAGTTTCCAATGATCCGAACGTAATGAAAGCCTGCGATAAAGTAATTATTTTGAACGCTGGTAAAATTGTAGCTGAGGGTACGTACGCTTCGCTTGAAGGAAACCCATTTTTGTCGAAGTGCATCAAATAACTAATATTATCTCAAATGCTTAATATATCTGAAAATAATATTTCCCCGGCAACCACCGAAGAGTTTAACGATTACTTGTCTTCCGTACTTAGCAATCCGCGTTCTACACGGGTTATTAAGCGTTGGATGCTTAGTTTTTTTATAATTTTCATCATTGTACTCTTTTTGCCGTGGCAGCAGAACATAAATGGGAAAGGGGCAATTACCGCCCTTACTCCGCAAGATAGACCGCAAACTATTCAGAACACCATTGACGGTCAAATTGTAGAATGGTTTGTCAGAGAAGGACAGCTCGTTCAGGAAGGCGACACTATCTTAGAAATTCGGGAGATTAAAGACGAATACTTTGATCCGAATATCATCCAACGATTCGACGAACAGATTGTAGCAAAAAATAATGGTTTAGAAAGTTATAATCAAAAAATTGGAGCGTTGAACAATCAAGTGTCAGCGTTAGAGTCTAATCTTCAATTAAGCTTGGAGAAGGCACGAAATAAAATCAAACAGAACAGGACGAAAGTTGTCTCTGATAGCATTGATGTTGTGAATGCCGAACTTCAGGTAAAAATCGCCGACAATCGTTATGAACGTGGAGTTACTCAATACGAGAAGCAAATATTCTCGCTGCAAGATTTAGAAAGTAGGAAATTAAAAGTTCAGGAAACGCAGGCAAAACTGCTTTCATTACAGAACAAACTAAGTATTTCTAAGCAAGAGTTAATCAATAGTCAAATTGAGTTCAATTCTGTTCGTGCGGATTACAACGAAAAACTGGCAAAATCCCGTTCTGATATAGGTTCGGCGAGGGCATCGCTTGCGGACGGAGAGAACGAGCTTTCAAAGTTGAAGAATAAGAAATCGAGCGTAGAAGTACGTCGGGGGTATTATATTGTTCGTGTCCCACAGACAGGTTACGTTGTTAAAACATTAAAAGCGGGTATTGGTGAAACAATCAAGCAGGGCGAACCAATTTGCACACTTCAACCCACAAATCCGCAAGTTGCGGTTGAATTGTACGTCCGGGCAATGGATGTTCCGTTAATTAGAAAAGGACGCGAAGTTCGACTCGAGTTTGAAGGGTGGCCGGCTTTGCAATTCTCTGGTTGGCCTTCCGTAGCCGTCGGAACGTTTGGTGGAACCGTCACTGTAATTGATTACGTAGATAGCAAAAATGGCGAATATCGTCTGTTGGTAACTCCTAAAGATGACGAAGAATGGCCGGAACAACTTCGAGTAGGTTCGGGAGTTTTTGGTTGGGTAATGTTAGAAAACGTTCCGGTCTGGTACGAATTATGGCGACAACTCAACGCTTTTCCGCCAAGTTTAAAATCTGATCCCGGCAGCGATTCTGCGGACGACGAAAAAGCTAAAAAATAATGCACAGAAAAGCACTCGTTCTAAGCTTTATCCTCTTCTTTAAGTTTTTCTCGCTTACAGGCCAGATACTTGATGCCGTGAAGTACATGACATATGTCGAATTCTACGGATTGGTGATACAGAATCACCCCGTGGTGAAACTGGCGGAACTTGAAATTGACTACGCAGAAGCAGAATTATTGATGGCTCGCGGAGCTTTTGATCCGAAAGTTCGTTCCAGCTTTGACCGTAAATCAATTGACGGGAAAGATTATTACAGCGAATGGATTGCCGATTTAAAAGTTCCGGTCTGGGGCGGAATCGACTTCAAAGCTGGTCGTGAACAAAACACTGGTTCGCGGTTAAATCCTGAGCTGACGTCAGGAGTTTCAACGTACGCCGGTTTCTCAGTTCCTTTAGGGCGAGGACTGCTGATCGAAGAACGGAGGAATACGTTAAAGCAGGTGCGTATTTATCAGGATATTGCCGTAGCAGAACGTCAAAAACTAATCAACAAAATAATATTTTCAGCCGCTAAAGATTATTGGAATTGGTATCTGGCG
Organism: Spirosomataceae bacterium; assembly: GCA_047630355.1. Classification (GTDB taxonomy): domain Bacteria; phylum Bacteroidota; class Bacteroidia; order Cytophagales; family Spirosomataceae; genus JANQUM01. The sequence continues at coordinate 39,046 of JBLHXN010000009.1, forward strand.
TTTCAGGTAGTGAATTTTAATCAAGAAGGGTTAGACCTTGCACAGAACAGATTTGAATTTGTGCGGGAACAAGTGCGGGTTGGTGAAAAAGCGGGAGTGGATTCGGTAGAAGCGAAGATTACGTTACAAACCCGGATTTTGAACTATCAAAATGCCTTGGTTGATTTCAGGAACTCAACGCTTTACTTATCTAACTATCTTTGGGGGAAAAACAACGAACCGCTCGAACTGAGCGAAGATGTCATGCCGCCACCGCTGGCATCCATATATATAGATGATGCTTTATTGCAACAATTATTATCCCAAGCTCGTAATAATCACCCCGAAATCCGTAAACTAATTCTGAAGAATGATCAGTTGGTTATTCAGGAACAGTTTCAACGGGAAATGCTGAAACCGCAACTCGACTTGAATTACAATTTTATCAATACTTCTAAATATGACCTGAGCGAATTAGGAGTTATCAGAACAAACAATAAAATCGGCGTAGTTTTTGAAATGCCGCTTTTATTACGGAAAGAACGCGGGAAGCTTCAGCAAGTTCGTATCAAACAACTTCAAATTGCCAACGATCAAAGGCAGCTCACCAGAGAAATTATAAACGACGTGAACGCTTCTTATAATTTACTCACAAATTTGAGAGGATTAATAGAATTGCAAACTGACGTGGTCAAAAATCAAACATTTTTACTTTTAGCAGAGCAGGAGAAGTTTAAGATTGGCGAGAGTTCGTTATTCTTAATAAATTCACGGGAATCGAAGCTGATTGATCAAAAAATTAAGGCGGAAGAACTGAAAGCAAAGTACGAAAAAGCGTTAGCAGAGTTAGTATATTCTGCGGGACAAAGCAGTTTACCTTAAAGATAGTTTTTTATTGTCCTTTTCGTTGCTAATTTTACCGGAGTAAAAGATTCTAAGCATAACAAAATATGAGAGAAATTCAATTTAGAAATGCTATTCAAGAAGCCATGTCAGAAGAAATGCGTCGGGATCCGATGGTTTTTTTGATGGGCGAGGAGGTAGCTGAATACAATGGTGCCTATAAGGCAAGCCAAGGAATGTTAGATGAGTTCGGAGTAAAACGAGTAATTGATACTCCGATTGCAGAATTAGGCTTTGCCGGAATCGGTGTGGGAGCAGCAATTAACGGCACAAGACCGATAATTGAATTCATGACTTTTAATTTCTCCTTAGTTGCCATCGACCAAATTATTAACTCGGCGGCAAAAATAATGTCAATGTCGGCGGGTCAGTATAGCTGTCCAATTGTCTTTCGGGGACCAACCGGAAACGCCGGGCAATTAGGAGCTCAGCATTCACAAAATTTTGAGAACTGGTTTGCCAATACGCCCGGTCTTAAAGTAGTAGTCCCTTCTGGTCCTTACGAGGCAAAAGGACTCTTAAAATCAGCCATCAGAGATAACGATCCGACTATTTTCATGGAATCGGAAGTGATGTACGGCGATAAAGAAGAAGTGCCGGAATCTGAATACCTGATACCCTTGGGCGTTGCTAAAGTGGTGAAGAAAGGTACTGATGTCACTATTGTGACTTTTGGTAAAATGCTGCCGCGTGTTGTCATGCCCGCTGTTAAAGAGCTTGAAAAAGAAGGAATAAGTGTGGAAGTTATCGACTTACGCACCGTTCGTCCGATTGATTACGCAACCGTTGTGGAATCGGTAAAGAAAACAAACCGCTGCGTGGTAGTTGAAGAAGCGTGGCCACTTGCTGCAATATCTTCTGAAATTACGTATCACTTGCAGCGTAATGCTTTTGATTATTTGGACGCTCCGATAATCCGTGTAAATAATATGGATATTCCTTTGCACTACGCTCCAACGCTGATTGAGGTAACGTTGCCAAGTATAGAACGGACAGTTACTGCCGTGAAAGAAGTAATGTATGTGAAAAAGTAAAAGGAAGATTTTCTGAATATTTTTCAGTAGCGTTTTGTTAAAGCATAATTCAAAAAATAAACGGAGCACTTTCGAAAGGTGCTCCGTTTATTTTGCAATACATTCACCGTCTATTTCAACGGGCTTCTCTTAGTAACTTCTTCTTGAAAATTTCCTGTTGGTAAATGTAACCTGCGTTCTCTTTTGCGATTGTCCAATACACTTTAAAAACGTTTGCAGCTTTTCCCTTTTCAGAAGTCTGGTTGTCTTCTAAACGAATGTTTAGCTCGTTTTCCTTGTATTTACTCCCCGATGAATAAGGGTATTCTTAATAGTTTCGTTTTCCTGCTTGTACTTTCTCCCGCCTTTATATGGCGTATCGTCGGGTACGGGTAAATCCCATCTGGAGAAACTTTCTCGCCATGTCTGCCCCAACTAAATCTTTGTTCTCAAGATACTCCTTGAACTGGGCGTATATTTCCTTTGCCGAAACTTTTGCGATTTCTTTGGTTCTGAAACGCTAGTTGGGTAAGATTTCAAATTTGTAAGGTTCTACTAAAAGTACTCCTTGTTCGCCAACGCCAATCCGGTAAAGGTCAGGCTGTTCGCGAAAATTAACTTGTTTTAAATTAAGCGAGTAGTCAAATTTATCATTGTTCACAGCTGTACATTTTAATACTCTACAAAAGTAAAAAAATGTACCTCAAACCATTATTGACTACAAAACTACCGAGAATTACCGTCTGGTTTTAATTATATTGAAGGTAGCCACGCCACTTTTCAAGAACAGATTTAAAGTCTTCAGGTAATTCAGAGTCAAACTGCATCCATTCTTTCGTTTGCGGATGCACCACACCGAGAGACATAGCGTGCAACGCCTGACGGGGGATTATCTCAAAACAATTTTCTACAAACTGTTTAAATTTTGTGAATACATTTCCCCGTAGAACCTGATTCCCACCGTAAGTCGTATCGTTAAAGAGTGGATGTCCAATGTGCTTCATATGGGCTCTAATTTGGTGTGTTCTTCCGGTTTCAAGATTACATTGAACAAGTGAAACGTAGCGTAGCCGCTCAATAACTTTGTAATGTGTAACGGCTCTTCGTCCGAAATCACCTTCCGGAAAAACGGCAGAAACTCTTCTGTCTTTTAAACTACGTCCGATATTTGCGTCGATTGTTCCTGAATCTTCCTTTGGCTCACCCCATATCAGAGCGAGGTAAGTGCGTTCGCTGGAATGATCGAAAAATTGCTTTGCCAAATGCTGCATGGCGTATTCTGTTTTGGCAATCACCAATAAACCTGACGTTCCTTTGTCAATCCGATGAACTAAACCTGGTCTCATTTCTCCGTTTCTTGAAGTAGGAAGGTTTTTGAAATGATGTGCTAACGCGTGAACAAGCGTTCCCGAATAGTTGTTAAATCCCGGATGGACAACCATCTCAGGAGTTTTATTGACTATTAGCAAAGTATCGTCTTCGTAGGCAATATTTAAAGGAATATCTTCGGCCACAATCTCCGAGGGCATTCTTGGCGGTTCAGATAACGATATAGTTATTGAATCACCCGGTTTTACCTTATAACTCGCTTTAACTGACTGGCCGTTTACTTTTACCGAGTCCGTCAGAATCGCATTTTGAATGCGGGTTCTGGTGGCATTTTTGTAGTGTATCGACAAAAACTTATCAATTCTCAACGGAGACTGACCTTCGTCAACATCTATCGTTTTGTGAACATATAAGTCTTCGTCATCAAAGTTTTCTGTTTCTTCGCTCATAATAATAATATTTCAAAGCCGCAAAGATAACGTTTATGTTAGACTTATTTGATGAAATCTGCGTTCCGACCCCTCTGATCCAACTCAACTGTCAATTGTTTTCTGATAAAGCCGTAAACGTATGTTTGAAAGCAGATTATCTTACGCACCCCTTACTTTCTGGGAATAAATGGCGTAAGCTAAAATACAACCTACTTGAAGCTAAAGAAAAAGGGTTTACAAATATTCTTTCTTTTGGCGGGGCCTACTCTAACCACGTTTATGCTTTGGCGGGAGTTGCGAAGTTGACAGACTTCAATATCACAATTGCTGTTCGGGGAGATGAGTTAAATCATAACAGTAATTCTACGTTGCAATATGCTCATGAATGTGGAGTGAACTTACGTTTTGTTTCGCGAGAAGAGTATAGAGATAAGTCCGAAATAGCGTTGCGGCTTGGCGATGACTTTTACCTCATTCCCGAAGGTGGCACAAATGAGTTAGCTCTACGGGGTTGCTCAGAGGTTATTGATGAAATATTGACCGAAACTTCTCCCGGTGTAATTATTGCCGCGATGGGAACGGGAGGAACTGTTGCCGGATTCGCAACGAACAAAAATTTCGACGGAAAAATTATTGGCATACCGGTCATTAAAGGGGGTTTGGGTTTAGAGTCTACCGTGAAGAATCTGATAAATTCATCGGTTGATAACCTTACAATAATCCCAGATTATCATTTAGGTGGTTACGGGAAAAGACCACCAATACTTGAAAAATTCATATTTGACTTTGAAAACGATTTTGGAATTTTACTTGATGAAATTTACACTTCAAAGTTATGCTACGCAGTAATCGATTTGATACGGAATGATTATTTTGATACGGATAATCAGGTGGTTATCTACCACAGCGGTGGGCTAAGACGCTAATCTACGAAAACCTCTGAGTTATATCTGAATGTATAACTGACGTCGTTAACTTGATGTGCGGGGACAACACTTCTATTAAAATAATTATATTTGTATAAAAATACTCCATTTGTGAAATACGTACTTTCTTTAATTATATCTGTTTCAGGTTTTATAAGCGTCGCTCAGACAGATGATTCACTTCCACCAAAGATTTTCATTAATTGTCAACAGGCACGTTGCTATACAGACTATTTAAAAGTGGAATTAGGATATTTTGATATTGTCCGGGATCAAGCCGAAGCGGACGTACAAATATTGGTAACTGACCAACGGAATGCGTCTGGTGGCAGAAATTATCAGCTCAATTTTCTTGGGCAAAACGATTACGTTGGTAAAGTTCGTTTGATTGAATTCTTTACCAATAATGATGATACTGAGAATGTTGCCCGAAAAAAATTATTGAAAGGTATAAATGCAGGTTTGCTTTCTTACTTGATTGACACAGACTTGCTAAACGACGCTGATATAAAATTTCCACTTCGAAAAGCGTCTGTGAATAAAGCTGTTAATGAGGCAGACCCATGGAATAACTGGGTTTTTGGTTTAGGTGCTGACGGACGTTTTGAAGGTGAGAGTAACCGTAAATCAATTCGTACTGGGGCCGATGTAAGAGGTGGACGCACAACGGAAGAATCTAAACTGAGTTTTAACTCGTACTATAATCAACGAGTAAGAAGTGTGACAATTGATTCTGTGGAGAGTAAAGTGAGAATCAATAGTTATGGTTTCAATACATTGTATGTAAAATCATTTGCCACTAAATGGTCTGCGGGTGGATTTGTCAAGGGCTACCATTCCGTTTTCCAAAATATCAAATTTTCAAGCAATATTGCTCCGGCAATAGAGTATTCCGTTTTTCCGGTAGAAGAGTTTAACGAGCGACAACTCCGGTGGATTTATCAAGCGGGAGTGCAAAATCTCAATTATATTGAAACAACTATTTTTAATGAATTGGAAGAGACACTGCCCTACCATCAGATTACCGGAATTATGGGCTTAACCCAACCGTGGGGTAATTTTAGTGCCGAAGTAAGCGGTTTTCAATACCTAAGTGACTTGAAAAAGTACCGTGTCAGACTTGAAATTGAACTTAGTTTACGGGTTGCGGAAGGATTGTTCTTCCGTGTCTACGGAAACGGTAGCCAAATCAAGAATCAAATTTCTTTGGCACGAACAAGTTCAGATACTTCAAATATCCTTCTTGGTGGTTCGCAATTACCTACAACAATTGATTACTATACTTCCTTCGGATTCAACTATACGTTTGGTTCGATGAATAATAGTATCGTGAATCCACGTTTTTCTGGGGTGAATTAATCACGCAACATCGTACTGCATATTGTAGAGATTACTATAAAACCCACCAATTTCGAGTAACTCCTGATGTGTTCCGGATTCAACAATCCTTCCCTTGTCAAGCACGATAATCTTATCCGCTTTCTGAATTGTACTAAGGCGGTGGGCAATCACGAGTGCGGTTCTTCCTTTCATCAGCTTTTCAATGGCTGCCTGTATCAATTCTTCCGTTTCGGTATCAACTGACGAAGTCGCTTCGTCCAAGACAATGATATGTGGGTTTTGCACGATTGCACGCACAAACGAGATCAACTGCCTTTGACCAACGGAAAGCGTCGCACCACGTTCTTGTACGTTATAGTTGTAATTGTTGGGCAATTGCATGATGAAATCGTGAATGCCTACTAGTTTGGCCGCTTCCACGATTTGTTCTCTCGTAATTGAAGTATCGCCTAAATTGATATTGTATTCTATCGTGTCGGAGAAAAGAAAGACGTCTTGTAAAACTACGCCAATCTGTTTGCGAAGAGACCGAATTTCAAATTCCGAGACGGGTCGGTTATCAATCAAAACCTCTCCTTTATTGATTTCGTAGAATCTCGAAAGTAAGTTAATTATGGACGATTTCCCTGCTCCGGTTGCTCCCACAAATGCAATCGTTTCTGATTCGGAAGCTGTGAAAGAGATATCTTTCAAAACATAGTTCTCGTCATTGTAAGCAAACCAAACGTTCTTGAATTCAACTTTACCCTTCAGTTCGGCAGAAACTGTTCCATTGCTATCAATAAACTCATCGCTGTCGAGCAACTTGAGAATTCGATCGGTGCTCACTATACCCATCTGTAATGTATTTACCCGATCAGCAATCATACGAATGGGGCGAAAGAACTGATTGATGAACATGATAAAAGCAGTAACGGTACCAAAGGTAACTTGCATGCCAATAATTTGACGGGCACCATACCACACCACTAAACCAACGCCAAGTGCTGAGATAACTTCAATAACAGGGTAATAAACTGAGTAGTAAAAAATTGATTTATTGTTTGCGTCGCGGTGAGCAGCGTTAATTTTTTCAAACTTCTGGTATTCGATTTCTTCGGCGTTGAATATTTGCACAACATTCATTCCGGTAATGTGCTCTTGCACAAACGAATTAAGGTTTGAAACGGCGTTTCTAACAAGGTTAAAAGACGCTTTTACCTTCTCTTTAAAAACGTAAGTTGAAACCAACATCAGAGGTACAGTGGATAAACTGATCAACGATAATCTCCAATCAGTGTAAAACATCACCGAAATTATAAGAATAAGTTGGAGAATATCGCCGATTATTGCCGCAAAACCAGCACTGAAAACGTTTGAGAGCGTTTCTATATCCGAAATTGTTCGGGTTACTAATCTTCCTACAGGCGTATTATCGAAAAACTTTAGACGAAATTGAAGAAGTTTGTCGTACAGTTGAATTCGTATGTCACGAATAATATGCTGCCCCAACCATCCGGACAAATACGTATTGAAAAAGGAGATGAATGCACCAAGAATCAACGTGCCAATCATAATCGACAGCATCACAGACAATTCTTGGTAGTCTCCAGTAGCAATCGGATTATCGATTGTGTACTTAATAAGTAGGGGTAATACAGGGGCTAAAATCGCTGATAAGACAATCAGGAAAATTAGGAAATAGAATTGTAGTTTGTAGGGTGTTATAAAACTAAAAAGACGGCGAAGAACCTCACCGTCGAAAATCTTACCACTTTTTGCTTCAGGAGTCACGTTAGTTAATTTACAAGTTTAAGTGTAAACCAACCAACGTGTACTTTAGTTCGACAATATTTTAGCGTCCTAATTAGTCTTTATCATCTTCCTTGTCCTTATCGTCGTCGTCGTCATCTTCGTCCTTATCAGGTTTAGAATCATCCTTATCGTCATCGTCGTTGGAAGTATATTCATTCATGTAATCAAGGTCGCCGTACTTTCCTTCGTAGTCGTCTTTTACGCCTTCTTTAAGGTTTCCGTCGTCGTCGTAATCTTCGTCGTCCTCAACCAGAACTAACGCTTCTGCGTGAGTCATTCTCACCAGAAAGTAACGTTCGTCGGTTTCAAAAGGCAAAGCACTTACGTACTTTCCCGCTTTATCGGTATAACGAATCAAATCTTCCGAAAACCCGTATGGGTACGCAAGTTTTATTTGTTCCTGAATCTTGACTTCAAGTTTATCGTAGTCTTTAATTACTCTTGGTTTCCCGGGTGCAGCTGGCATCTTGTATTTTTTTTGATAATGTAAAAACGACCATAATTTAAAAACCTTTCATGACTTTTTATTCTTCAGTAATTCTGAGGCGAACCCGATTCCGTAGCCCGTTAGCTGAGTAATGCAGGTTACAACGCTTAGCAGACCAATTTTTACACTGTTGTTTTTAATACTTGACTCCACTAAAATCAGCATGAGATAAAGCATCAAAAATATCAACGCAATTCCTCCTAAAGCCGCGTTGAGCAGCAGTAAAACCGGTATGGAGAAAATAAAACAGGTGAAAGCCAGCGGGAAATAGTGCACTAATTTCAGCTGCGAGGGATAGAAACGCCCGATATTTATCCTTGCCCGACCAAAGAAATGTAGCTGTTTGAAAAACTGTTCTATAGTAGTTCTTCGCTTGTGGTAAACGTAAGCTTCGGGAATCAAACCTACTTTGAAGCCATTTTCGATGATTCGGATACTGTACTCAATATCCTCACCCATCCGGGTGATTTTATAACCGCCAACTGTTTCGTAAACTTGTTTGGACAGCCCAAAGTTGAAACTTCGGGGATGAAATTGTCCGCCTAGATTATTTTTCTTTCCCCGAATTCCTCCGGTGGTAAAAATTGAAGTCATGGCGTAACTGATTGCTTTCTGGATTGGGGTAAAGTTTGGTGCGGAAGCATCCGGTCCACCAAACGCATCCCAATCGTTGACTTTCAGGTTACGTTCTACCATATCGAAATACGCGGGAGGAATTACGGCGTCTGAATCAAACTGAATTAAATACTCTCCGGTTGCTCGTTCAAACCCGTAATTTCTGGAAAATCCCTGACCTGAGTTCTCTTTATAAAAATACCGGATATCAATTTCCTTGCTGTATTCTTCGCAAACGTGTTTACAGGTTTCGGTAGAACCATCTTCAAGGATGAGCACCTCAAAATCCTTGTACGTTTGCCTTGATAGACTTTGGAGTAAATCCCGCACTTCCACCGGACGGTTAAATACAGGTACAATAACCGAATATTTACGCATGATCAGAGGTTGTGAATCGCCAAGATACTCTCCTCGTGAGCTTTAATAATCTTTCGCACCTGTTTCTCCTGAATCGCGGTAGAAAGGAAAAGCGACTCAAATTGAGCAGGTGGCAAATAAACCCCCCGCTTTAGCATTTCCTGAAAGTATTTACCGAACATTTTAGTATCGGTGGTTTTTGCGGACTCTAAGTCAAATACTTCTTCTTTGGTAAAGAACAGCGTGTACATCGAACCAATTTGATTGATGGTATAAGGCAGTTTATGTTTTAACAGTACCCGACGGATACCACTCACTAACTCTATTCCTAAATTATCTATGTATTGGTAAACTTCAGGATGCTCGTTCAAATAAGTGAGCATTGTTATCCCTGCTGACATGGCTACCGGATTGCCGGCAAGCGTTCCCGCCTGATAGACCGGACCAACGGGAGAAACGAAATCCATAATTTCTTTCTTTCCGCCGTAAGCACCCACAGGTAAGCCCGCTCCGATAATTTTACCCAAAGTGGTCATGTCTGGAGTTACGCCAAATCTTTCTTGAGCTCCGCCTTTTGCGAGACGGAAACCAGTCATTACTTCGTCAAAAATAAATACGATTCCTTCTTTAGTACATAAGTCGCGAAGTTTTTGCAAATAATTCAATTGCGGTAAAACACAACCCATATTTCCGGCTACCGGCTCAATTATCAGAGCCGCAATTTCGCCTTTGTTTTCGTCTACTAACTTTTGCACAGCGGCAAAGTCATTGTACGGAGCGAGCAATGTATCTTTCGCGGTTCCTTTGGTTACACCTGGGCTGTTTGGCACCCCCAAGGTCATGGCACCGCTTCCGGCGGCTATTAAAAATGAATCTCCGTGACCGTGGTAACAACCTTCCATCTTTATGAACTTATCTCGTCCCGTAAAACCACGGGCTACCCGAATAGCTGACATCGTAGCTTCAGTGCCTGAGTTTACCATTCTGACTGACTCGATTGAAGGAACCATATGCACGATTAGTTCGGCTATTTCAACTTCTTTGCGGGTTGGAGCACCGAAAGAAAGCGAGTCTTTAATGGCCGATTTAACCGCTTTTGCGATTAACGGATTATTGTGCCCCAAAATCATCGGGCCCCACGAGTTGAATAACTCTATGTACTTATTATCGTCTTCGTCGTAGATATAAGCTCCTTTGGCTTTCTTAATAAAAAGTGGCGAACCGCCTACGGAATTAAACGCCCGCACTGGAGAATTGACTCCACCCGGAATATATTTTTTTGCTTGACTGAATAATTTTTTGCTCTTATCGTTTACCATGCTCTTTTATTTATCTCGTGATTTCTTTGAAATTACCATTCTCGTATTTAATTATTGGAATGAGTTGATTGCTTTTACTACCATTTGTGTAGTCAAACCCGCTGAGCGTGTAGCCTTGCGTGTATTCAATCATATTCATCTGGTTTTTGAAATTATCTTTTCCGTTTTTTAAAATGTGTGAATAATAGAGTCCAATATCGTAGCCGAGGTAGGCGTAGTAAGTTGGAAGCTCACCCATTTTAGTTACGTACAAATCTTTAAAATTTTTAACTTCGGTTGACTCAAAGTCAATAAATTCAGGATAAATTATATATATGTCCTGTTTTAATAAACTACGCGGAATTGTCGAGAAATCAAACGACGCTGCCGCTGTGAAAATAGGAGCGGAGTTTTTTTCCTTTTTTACATACTGAATCATATCCCGGATTTCGCTTGGCATTGCAGCAATAAAAATGTGATTGGTAGTCGAATGGTTAGAAATATCGGCAGCCGAAAAAATCTTCTTAAACTCAGAAACCGTCATTCCACTACTTTCTGCTTCGTTGCGGTAGACTTGGGCAAACTGCTCGTCTTTTCGTGAGTCACCGTAATAAACCGCAACCGTCCTTTTCGTATTCAACGTTTTTGCTAAAGTGATGGCTTTCTTGCTCTGATCTAAGAAAGACGATTGGGCAAGGAAAATACCGTCACTTTCCGTTGTCAGGTTTAAGTTATTAGAAAGCGGGTGCACTTGTAATATTTGATTCTTGATGGCGTAATTTACCGTAATTTCATTCGGTGAAGAATACAGCGGTCCAACGAATAAATCAATCTTCTTAAAATTCGGATTGCTCACCAAATCCATCATTTTGCTGTCGTCATTGCTGATATCGAAAGCGTATATATTGGTAGAAATACCTTTATTCATCAACTGTTCGGAGGCAATCTTCATCCCGATGTATAAATCATACGGGTAAGGCTTTTGTGTAGACTGACTTCCGGCTACCTTACTTATATCAAACGGTAACAAAACGCCGAAATCGATTGTGGCGTCGTCGTAGGCTCTTTGGTAACCTTCTTTTTTAGGCTTTATTAATTTGAAGCGATTAGTTAGCTCGTCAGATAGTACAAGCTCTTCTCGGGTAGAGAATGTTTTTTCCTGAACTACTTTTACGTAAAGTTCCGCAATAGTTTTATTATTCGGGTACGTGCTTTGAAGCTGTTTTAACTTTCCAAAATTCGTAATACCCGACAGGTATTTATATTCCATATCCGGAATACCACGTATAATATCACGATTTTGTATTCGGTTCAGGAAGTCAAGAGCTTCTTCGTAATTCTCTTGATTGAAACTTGCTTCGGCGTATAAATAGTATGCTTCATCCAGTTTCTTCCAATCAGGAAAACGTTGAAACAACTGACGGAGCGAAGTTTTCGCCTGATTAAAGTTGGTTATATTGTTGGAACACAAAGCAAAATAATAGTGGCTATAAGGAACAAAGGCATTATCGTACTTTTCCTGCGTAAGCGGTAAAAAGACCCGAATGGCGTTGTCGTACTGTGAATTGGCGTAAAGTTGTATCGCTTGATTATATTTTCTTTTGTATTCCTGAAAAGACTCTTGAGCAGTCGTACTCAAAGTAACTATCAAAAATAAGAATGAATAAATTACTTGTCTCATGAATAGTGTGTATGACTTTATTTGTAAACGTAAAATTAAGAAAAAACCGTCAGGAAAACTCAAAGAAGAGTTTGTCTTGACGGTTTTTTATACAGCTGGTTAAAAATTAATCGTCAAAATTAACTTTTATTGTTTTTACGTTTCTTGCCTAATTCGGTTGCTTTCTTGCGGTTAGCTTCTTCTTGAGCATTTAACTGCTTTTGCATATATTCTGTAAATTTATTTTTCTTTTTCGGCTTTGTTTGGTAGTTTTTCTTATTTTCATCCAGCACTTTACGAATTTTATCTTCGTCAATAAATTTACGCACAATTAGCTGTTGAGCTATGGTGACTAAGTTTGACATCAGGTAATAAAAACTTAAAGCGGCAGGGAAACTATTAAGAACGAAGAAGAAAACTAATGGGAAAACGTAGCTTATCTTTTTCATGTCAATCGGACCTGCCTGGTCTGGCGTAATCTGGTTGTTATAATACGTAAACGCCAGACTTGAAACTGTCATCAAGACTACAAAAAGGCTCAAGTGATCTCCGATAACTGGAAGGCTCGTTGCCCATTGGATAGGAGCATCGTACGTAGAAAGGTCTTTCGCCCACAAGAATGACTCCTGACGGAACATAATCATGTTTGGGAAAAGGAAGAAAACCGACATCAAAATTGGCATTTGCAACAGCATCGGGATGCAACCGCTCAATGGACTCACACCAACCTGTTTATACAGATTCATGGTCTCTTGCTGAACTTTTGCGGCATCGTCTCCTACTCTTTCTTTGATGGCATTAATTTCTGGAGCCATTACCCGCATTTTTGCCGAACTGCTATACGATTTGTAAATCAGCGGTGTCAGGGAAATTTTTATAACCAAAACGACCAGAATAATAAGCAGACCGTAATTTGAAATAAAAGATTCAAACCAATCGAAAAGTGGTACGAACAAGTACTCATTTACGGGCTTAATTATATCGTAACCCAAATAAACGTTTTGGCTGAAACCTTCGGCTACCTCATCAACAATCTTGTATTCGTTCGGTCCGAAATAATAACGGAAATTACCATTACCAGAACTTAAATCGCCGTAATTTAGGCCAACACTTCCAATCACTGTTTTGACAATACTCGAATCTTGTTCGGGAGTATCAATGGTGAATTTGGCGTTCTCCATCGGAGAATTTTTGGATATAAAGCCCGATACGAAGTATTTTTGCTTAAACGAAAACCACTTAATCTTTTCTTCAACTGCTTCAGCTTCGTCGGTTACACCGTTCATTCCTAAATCATCGAAATCTCCTTCTTCGTCGTAGAAGTTGATTTGTGCCGCCTTGCGGTTTTCATTCAAATCATTCTCCAGTTTCTTTAAATCGTCTTTCCAAGAAAACGCAACTTGCTGATTGGTGAGTAAACTTTGTAAGTTGTTTAAGCCAATATTGTAATCTACGAAATAGCGATCTTTATAAATCGTGTAAGTCTGTGTTACTGATTGATTTCCAGCTAACTGAATTTTGAACTTTACAATCGTACTGTCACTATTCGAGACAGTAGTTGAACTTGCGTCTGTTGCGAAATAAAGACTCTTTAAGTCAACTTGCCCGTTGGGCGTATTGATTAAAAGCTGCGTCTTATTATTGTCTTTGTCGATTATTTCGAGCGGCACTTCCTTACCGTCAACGAAGTTATCGTAAGTTTTATAATCTTTCAGAATCACCGATTCTATCGCTCCACCTTTCGTGTTGAAAGTGTAAGTAGCAACGTCATTCTCAATTTTTATCAGTTTTTCTTCTCCCGAGACCGCCGAGGCAAACGTTCCGTACTGCTGTGATAATTGGGCAGAATCAGGAGTTGATGCAATTGGCTGAGCAGCGGCAGTTGTTTCTGTTTTTAGATTCTCGGTTTTTTGCTCCGCAACCGGCTCTTCAGCAGTAATATCTGGCATGAAGAAAACGTACGCCCCGTACATTATGAAGAGGAGTACAATTCCGATTATATAACTAGAATCAATTTTGTTGTTTTCCATTAAAAGATTTGTTGATTTTAAAAACAGCCGCAAAATTCGGAAAAACTTTGAAGACTTCGTGTAGAAATGCTCTTTATTTGAACTTTAAGAAATTATCAAGGAGAATTGCGGTTGATATCGCAACGTTTAAAGACTCGGCTTTTCCCCTTCTCGGAATTGTAACTTTCTCGGTTATGTATGATTCTAACTCGCTCGAAATACCGTGCGACTCGCTTCCCATGACTAAATAGCCTTTTGCTGCTTTGTCTTGTTCGTAAACGGAACTGCCTTCAAGATAAGCTCCGTAAACGTTTACTGATTTCATTGGATTAAAGTATTCTTCTAAATCCGTAACAAAAACTTTTACTCGGGAAAAAGACCCCATCGTTGCCATAATCACTTTCGGATTATAAAACTCGACGGTATTTAACGAACAAATTACCTTATCAATTCCGTACCAATCGGCAATTCTAATAATAGTGCCCAAGTTACCCGGATCTTTAACACCGTCTAAAACTAAGACCAGCTCATCGTTGACAGCTTCAAAGCAGTTGTTCGCGAACTGATTGACGACCGCCAAAACTTGGTCGCTTGTTTTGAGCGTTGAAATTTTACCAAGCTCTTTCTCGTTGATAATAGTGCAATCAGCATCTTTACGGATTAACGGGTTGGACTCTAAAAATATTTCGGTAGCAAATAGCTGCTGTACCTGATAGTCAGAAGCCAGTAATTCGCCCACATTTTTCCTACCTTCAACTATAAATGTGCTGTTTAATTTGCGATATTTTTTTTGGTGAAGAGATAGGACGTACTTTTGTTGTGCGTTTGTGAGCATTTGGTCGTTAATTCTTATTATAATAAAACAAACTTGACTTACTCGTTATACCGAAGGCAGAACTTAGTCAATAAGCGAAACCTTTTCGTTTTGGTTTCATTTCTTGGTCTTCTGTGCGGTTGTAAACGCGAAGTTCAACTGCAAAAGAACGAGTATTTACTCTATAATCAATCTTTTGCGGGAAACGAAATTATCGGCGACGAAACGTTTGAATCGCTCGTTCCCCTGTCGCAAAAGCCTAACAACCGTCCGTTGTATTTGCCAATAACTCCACGGGTTTGGTGGATGAATATTGGAAAAAATACATTTGACCCCTCCAAGCATCAGGCCAAGCTTGACTTTTACACTGCAAAGGTTACGGAGTTGTCAGCTGGTAATTCATCATCTGTAAAAGAGGCCAGACTCCGAAAAAAGTACGAACGAAGAGCGAGTCGATACGAAGAAAATATGCTCGAAAAGTCTGCTTGGTTGTGGCGGACAATCGGCGAAAACCCGAGCATCATTTCAGAAGACGATATTAAAGCCACGGCGTTCAAGATTAAGAAATTCTTATTCGACAGCGGTTTTCGGGATGCTGATGTAACTTACACTATTGAACCGGTGAAGAACCGTAAGTCGAAAGTCAATTTAACGTACCTAATCGACGAAAAGACACCGTATCTCATAGATTCTGTAGTTTATGATTTTCAGGACGATTCACTCAAAATCGAAATCCTGACCGATAAAACGCCGAGTTTTGTTTCCAAAGGTTTGCGGTTTACTAATAAAATCACGGAAGCCGAAAAGACAAGAATCGAAATTTTGGCTCGTGATAAGGGTTATTTCAACTTCTCGAACAAATATATTACTTACGGTGCCACAAACGACGCTGGAAGTCTGGAACAATTTAAAATTGATAAATCCGGTACGCTGCTATTTCAGGTTTTTAACCCCGACGGTAAAAAAAACCACCAAAAATTTACGGTGGAAGAGGTGACTTTTCAGGCAATCGAATATAATAGTTTATTGACGAAATCGGTTTCTGATACGGTCTTCATCAACGGAATTAAATTTATTACGAACGATGTGAAAATACCGTTACGCGTAATTGATCGACGAATTTCTACTCGGCTAGGAAGCCTTTACGGAACGACCGAAATTTCGGAAACACAACGACAAATTGGATTGCTGAATCAGTTTTCTTTTGTGAGTCAGCAGATTACCCAAATCACCGATTCAACTTTACGGATTGACTATTTTGCCCCAACGCTTAACCGTTATGGTTTCACGGCAAACCCTGGCGTTCAGAGTCTTTTTAGTGGCAATAATTCTAACTTTACGGGATTTGTAGTTCCTTTTTCTTTTATAATAAGAAACAGTTTAGAACGACTCGAAACTATCGAACTATCAGCTACGGCGGGAGTGGAGGGGCAACCATCGCCCATTGACGTGTCGCGTATTCGGGGAAGTTTGGAATTAGGAACAAATATTTCGTTGACTTTTCCGTCAATTATACTGCCGTTTGTTTCGACGAAAGGGTTGACAAAACTCAACCCAAAAACGAGCGTCGGAACGGGATTTAATTATTCAGAGCCATTTTGGGGGCGACGGTTAAACTTTAACCTCAAAACAGTCTATTCGTGGCAACCTTCTTACTTTGAGCAGTTTTCGTTTTCACTGCTTGACGTGAGTTTGATCAATACTATTTACAGCACAGGAGCTGACAATGCTGCCGGAAATAGCTTTTATAATGAGTTGGTGAGACAGCAGCAATTGGGTAATAACCTGAAAGTAACTTTCGACCCGCAGTTTGTTTCGAGTATCAACGCCAGTTATTCGTTCAATAATCAAAACATTCAGAATCGTTACGGACGGGCAACTTACCTGCGGGTTTTTGTGGAATCTGGCGGTACAATACTCGATTTGTTTGATGATGATAATAAAATCGGTTTCATAGAAAATGCTTTCCCACTCAATCAATCCGCAACAAGTGCCGATAGCATCAGGGCGTATTTTCAGTTTGTGAAAATTAACGTTGACTTTCGTAAAAACTTCCGCATCTCAAAGAAAAGTGGTTGGGCTTATCGTGTAAACGTCGGCGTTATTAACCCTTACGGACGTAATCAGTCGGTTCCCTACACCAAAAACTTTTTCGCCGGAGGAAGTAATAGCGTCAGGGCGTGGTCACCGCTCTCCTTGGGCGTTGGTTCGGCACAACCTGATGCAACGATTGAAGGTAACATCATTCCGCAGCCGGGCGATATTCTTTTGGAATCGAGCATTGAGTACCGAAAAACGATCGGAAATTTCTTCGGGGATATTCAATTCGCGACATTTATTGACGCGGGAAATATTTGGAAATGGAATCAGGTTCCCACAAAAATAAATCAGGCAAATTTTGACATCAACCGCTTTTACAAAGAAATCGCCGTCGGAACCGGTTTTGGCATCCGCTACGATTTGAGTTATTTTCTACTTCGTTTTGACTGGGGAATCAAAGTCGTTGATCCTTCACAACCACTCGGACAACGTTTCGTGTTGGATAACTTTTCTCTCAAAAGAGATCAGCCTTACGGTTTGCAGTTGCAATTTGGCGTAGGCTACCCCTTCTAAAATTATTAAATTATGTTATTTTCTGTCAAATTGTCAGTAATTCTTTAATTTTGCATTTGGATTAGAATACTGAAGAAACCTTATGGAAAGAGTAGTAGAACAATTGAAGATTTTAACTCCTGAAGAAAAAGAAAACGTAGAAGAAATCAGGGTTTCAATTGACGAAAAAAGCACCAAAACAAGAAAGCTTTACATAGAAAGTTACGGATGCCAAATGAATTTTGCTGACAGTGAAATTGTGGCCTCTATTCTTCGTAACGAGGGCTTCGCTACCACTTCTGTGAAAGAAGAAGCTGAACTGATTTTACTTAATACCTGTGCTATCCGTGACAATGCCGAAAGAAAAGTACGCAAACGCCTCACGGAGCTAAAAGCCCTGAAAGTACAAAACAAGAAAGTCAAAATTGGCATATTGGGTTGCATGGCGGAGCGACTCAAAACTCAACTACTGGAAGAAGAGAAAACGGTGGATATGGTTGTCGGACCGGATGCTTACCGCGATTTGCCAAATCTTGTGGCGGAAATAGAGGATGGGCGGAAAGCCGTTAACGTTTTCCTTTCCCGCGAAGAAACTTACGCCGACATTACGCCCGTCCGGCTAGGCTCAAACGGAATTACGGCTTTCATTTCTATCATGCGGGGCTGCGATAATATGTGCAGCTTTTGCGTAGTACCTTACACGAGAGGGCGGGAACGAAGCCGCGATGCTCACTCTATTGTGAATGAAGCCACAGATTTGTTCA
>JBLHXN010000010.1:0-56927 GCA_047630355.1 Spirosomataceae bacterium
CAGCGTTTTTTAAAAATGTAGCGGTTTCACTTGGCACCGAGTCCGCAAATCCCTGAAATCCAAACGTGACCCAGTCGGCGTGACCCGGTCGAGTTTGAAATTAAAAAAGCTGAAATAGAACAATTGAATCAACTATCCAAAGAGGGTTATTTGGACGTATTTTACTATGATGAGAGTCATTTCGGTCTTGTACCCGTTGTACCCTATGCTTGGCAACAAAAAGATGAACCCATCTTATTGCCAAGCTCAAGAGGCAAGTATATAAATGTCGCTGGCTTCTTCTCAAAAGATAACCAATTTATCTCTTACCAATATGACACGACGATTCGGTCGGATAAACTGGTCGATATTTTCAATGACTTTGCCAGTAGGACAGTAAAAAAGACCATCGTTATACTTGATAATGCCCCAATTCACAGAAGTAAATTATTCAAGGCACAAATAAACCGCTGGCGAGAGCAGAACGACTTATTTCTATTTTTCCTGCCCACTTACTCACCCGAACTAAACCTGATAGAGATACTATGGAAGAGAATAAAGTATACTTGGCTCGAATTTCAAGCTTACGAATCCTACCAAAACTTAAAAAAGCATCTAAATCAGATCTTAGAAAATGTCGGAAATAAACTTAACATCCATTTTGGGTAAGTACTTAGATATTATACATATATTTTTTTTAAATATTACTACATACAAATACTCTGAACTTACTTGCATATTATTCAAAAAAAACTCCCCGCTACGTATCGTAACGGGGAGTTAGCGTCTATAATTCAAATATCTTTTCTGCTGTATTTAAGACTTCGATTTTCTTTTATTGAAATATCGCGAAACGCCAATGGCATCCAAGTATCGGTTTAGTTCTTGCTTCACTTTCGGGAATAAGAAGAATAATCCAATCATATTCGGGAATACTAAGGCAAGAATCATGGCGTCTGAGAAACCCCAAACCGCTGACATGTTTGCCGCCGCACCGATTACGATAAAGATTAAAAACAAGACTTTGTAAGTGATGTCTGCTAATTTACTTTTTCCAAAAAGGTAAATCCACGCCTGTAGGCCGTAATAAGACCACGAAATCATGGTCGAGATAGCAAATAACACAATAGCAACCGTAAGCAAGTACGGGAACCAAGGAATCACCGAACCAAAAGCCATCGAAGTTAATACTGAACCTTCAACGACCTGACCGTCAATAACTACATCGGCACTTCCGTATTCAAAAATTCCACCTTGGTTATAAATGATAATAACCAGAGCAGTCATGGTACAAACAACTACAGTATCAATAAACGGCTCTAATAACGCAACTATACCTTCCGATGCCGGATAATTTGTCTTTACCGCTGAGTGAGCGATAGAAGCCGAACCTGCTCCTGCCTCGTTAGAGAAAGCGGCCCGTTGAAAACCAACAATCAATACGCCAAAAATACCACCTAAACCAGCCTCTGGAGTGAATGCCGTCGTGAATATTAACCCGAAAGCGTCATCAATATAAGAGAAGTTAGCAAAGATGATGAATAAACAAGCACCAACATAAACCACCGCCATAACTGGTACAACTTTCTCAGTAACTGAAGCAATCCGCTTGATACCGCCAATGATTACGATTCCAACGATAACGGCTAAAATCAAACCAATAACTGTACCCGAAGAGCTACTTTCCCAACCTATCAACGAAGCTAGCTGCGAAGCGGCTTGATTGGATTGAGCGGCATTTCCACCACCAAAAGAAGCACCTACGCAAAGAACGGCAAACAGGCCGGCAAGGAATTTACCTATGCCCGTCATCCCAATTTCTTTAAAACCTTTAGTTAGGTAATACATTGGTCCGCCATAAATGGTACCATCCTCACCCACGTCACGATATTTTACACCGAGCGTACATTCTACAAATTTGGTCGACATTCCAATCAGACCACAAACAATCATCCAGAACGTAGCCCCGGGTCCACCCAAGGCAATTGCTAAAGCAACCCCGGCGATGTTTCCCAAACCGACAGTTCCGGAAACGGCGGTAGCCAATGCTTGAAAGTGACTTACTTCACCGGCTTCACCCTCAATACGGATGGTATCCACGATGTCGCCATCCACTACATTGAGGTTGGAAGTTATAACGGGTGCCCCGCCTTGTTCGATTTCGTCGTATTTGCCACTCACTACTCGAAGAGCCAACGGAAACCGCCGAATATTTATAAAGGAAAAGTATACGGTAAAAAATCCGGCACCGCAAACCAGTAACAATACTACGAACGGTATTCCAAAAACAGGAAATAAAACAATATCTTGCCATGCTTCCGAAAACGGAGTAAAGGCATCGTTTATGCGTTCGTCAAGACCACGGACGGGTTCATCGAAAAAGCTAAAGAACGACATAATGTGAGCTAATAACGTAATTTTCATAAGGTAAAAGGTGTTTTAAGTTAGAATAGAAGTGCTTCAAACTAACCTATATAAAGTTAGTTTGAAACAGCTTTAGTGATTAATCGTTTATTTTCGTGTTTTTCCGTCCGTAGAACCAGTAAATAGCCAAACCGATGATTAACCAAAGGGCAAGACGCTCCCAAGCCTCAATTGGCAGTGAGGTCATTAGGTAAACACAAACTACAATACCCATAATTGGTACAAGAGGTACTAACGGGGTTTTGAAAGCCCGCGGAATGTGAGGTTGCTTCACTCGCATTAACCATACACCGCCGCAAACTAAAGAGAAGGCAAACAGCGTACCAATACTTACCATGTGACCTAAATCACTAATGGGAACAAAGCCAGCAAAAATACTGACAAAAAACATAAAGAAAATATTGGTTTTGAAAGGTGTGCGAAATTTCGTGTGTACATCTCCAAACATCTTTGGTAATAATCCGTCTTTACTCATAGTATAGAAAACGCGACTTTGTCCCAAGAGCATTACGAGCATTACTGAAGTGTAACCCGCAAGGATAGCAACGATAAGTGCTGTTTGAAGGAAATCATAACCCGTCACGGCGAAAGCCGTTGCGGCAGGCTTTGGATCACCCGCAAACTCGGTATAGGGTACAAGACCCGTCATTACGTACGAGAAGAGTACGTATAGAATCGTACAAATCACCAATGAACCCAAAATACCAATTGGCATTCCTTTTTGCGGATTCTTCGCTTCTTGTGCAGCAGTCGAAACAGCATCAAAACCGATAAAAGCAAAAAAGACAACCGCAGCACCGGTGGCAATTCCTGACCAGCCAAATTGCCCACGAATCCCGGTATTTTCAGGAATAAACGGCGTGTGGTTTGCTGGATCCATGAAGCCCCAACCTAATGCGATGAAGATTACCACCACAATCAGTTTTAACGTAACCAACACATTATTCAGCTTTGCGGATTTTTCCGTTCCACGTATCAGCATAAGTGAAATAAGCATGACGATAAGCACCGCCGGAAGGTTAATAATACCACCGTTAAGTATGGTCCCGTCTGATAGCTTTAAAACTTGCCAAGGTGAACAGGCAAATTCTGCCGGGATATTAATACCAAATTTATAGAGAAGTTCGAGCAAATAGCCTGACCAACTTACGGCTACCGTTGCTGCACCAAGAGCGTATTCAAGTACTAAGTCCCACCCGATAATCCAGGCGACAAATTCGCCCATTGTGGCGTACGAATACGTATAGGCACTACCGGCAATCGGAATCATGGAAGCAAATTCGGCGTAGCATAATCCAGCAAATGTACATCCAAAGGCTGCCAAAACAAACGATAATGTTACCGCTGGGCCGGCGTGATCAGCAGCTGCAATACCAGTTAAGGAAAAAAGTCCCGCTCCGATAATTGCTCCAATACCCAAAGCTACTAAACTAGTTGAGGTTAATGACCTCGTTAACTGATTACCCTCAGCTGAGGCATCGTGTTGTAGTTTTGTAATGGACTTTTTAGCCCATAAAGTACTTGCCATAATTGCGGTGATTTATAAATGGTTTAGATTAGGTGTAAAAAGCAAAAAGAGCCTATTCAAAATGATAGCCTCTCCGCAAAATAGCAAATATTATTTTAGAAATTTAGAATTTAGGGCAAGATAGTTCTTTCTTACGCCTCTTCTTATAAGGAGGTAATGCCGCGTCAAGTACATCAAAAGTGTACGAGATAGAGATTTCGTGGGAACCTCCCGAAGAAACTCCCAAACTCGAAACAGTCAGGTCGTAGCTGTAACCAAAAGAAAACGAGTCAAAGCGAAAACCGGCCAACGCAACTAATGCATCGTGGCTCGCCCGTGAGGTTTTGTATTTGTTTACCGGAATTCCCCGGTACCAAAGCCCCAATGTAACTGGTGAGTAAGTAAAGTACGCTCCCAAGTCAAGCTGGGAGAATTTACCTTGTTGTTTGAACAAAAAAGCGGGGGTAGCAATCAATTCACGTCCCGAATTAGAGGCGTTGGATAATGGATTCCGCAACGGAATATTATAACCACCCGTCACCGTATATTTTCGGGGTAATACTCCACCTATGTCAGTAACGGTACCTGCTCTTACTAAATCAATTTGCGGCTCGGTAAGGTGATGAGAAGAAATACCAACCCAAAGTTTAGGATTATAGTATAAAACTCCGGCACTTACGTCAAATACATTAGCGGTCTGATAATTTCTTGGATCAGCAAGCGGGTCACCAGAAGGGTTTCCGGTAAAACCGCCCGTACCAAACTGGTCCCCGAACGTTAAACCAAAGATATCAAAGCCGCGATTTGAATAAGTTCCCTGCACGCCCATTCGGAATGTCCCTTCGTCGCTGACGCGTATTTGATAGGAATATAATAAAGATACCTCTGTGTTCTTAATTCGGCTTCCTCCTTGCGAGTCATTCATTAACACTACCCCTACCCCACTGTTGAAACGCTCAAAATACGTATCAAAAGAAACCACCGACGTAACGTAATTCGCCGCCAGTGAAGGCCACTGATTTCGGTAATTGACATTTAGTCGTGGCGTAAACGCACTTCCCGCAAAAGCAGGATTATGGTACAAGGGGGCAGCATAGAACTGCGAAAACTGCGGGTCTTGTGCCGTTGCCACGGTGGCCGTCGCTATAGTTAGCGTAAGCGTACATAATAGACTTCCAAATATCTTTTTTAACATAGGTAAACAACCATTATTGCAGTTTCTCGCTCTATCATGAAATAGCAAAGTTCATTCCAAAAACGAACAATTGACTAAATATCGTATTTCAGTTCGGTTAAAACAAAAGAATCAGTTAACTTGAAAATAAATAGGCAAAATAAAGCGTTAAAAGTACCAGATTCTCCACGTAGAACATCCGTAAAACCTTATCCTCCGAATATTGTTATAAATACAAGTCCTCTGAGAACGATTGAATGAAGCTAAGTATTGAGAACCTGACCCGATTTTTTGTTATTACAGCAATTGCCCTGAGCAGTTGCACGGTCATGGTGTACGCTCAATCCGACTTTTACGTGAGCTCGAAAAGCTGCATTCAGGATATGGGATCAACTCAGCAGGGTGGCGGAAATCAGCAACAGGGCGGAGGAAATCAACAAGGCGGTGGCATGATGCCAACTGGCGGTTGCGATGCCCCGACTACCTTTTTCGATACAGATACTTCCGCAACTGCATGGATATGGAATTTTGGGGACGGCTCGGCTCCTGCCGTAACCCGCAAAGTAAATTATCAGTACGTTACTCCGGGAAATTACGTTACTATACTTACTCGCACAATAGATGGTATTCAGCAGCAACCAGTTTCCAGGAACGTATTAGTTGGAGATTATCCGACAGAGCCAAAATTTAATGGTCAAATAAATACTGACACTACCGTTTGTAACGGAAGTTCTGTAAAACTGAATCCGTACAAACTACCTGCTATTCCGCCCTCAAATGTTAAGTACCTTTGGTATCCTGGCGGAGAAACTACTTCATCAATTGACGTAGATTCTTCGGGATGTTATTCCGTGGAAGTGATGGACAAACTTACGGGATGTTCCCGCACGGCAGTCATCAATGTTAAGTTCTGTCTGCAACCCGGTGGCGGTGGCGGTGGAAGCGAAAGCTGGTATTTTGGAAACGGAGCTACACTCGATTTTCAATTACAAGGCACATTGGTCAGCGACCGTGATTCATTAGCAACTGACGGCGGAGTTTTTGCGAATGACTCGACACTGACAGACGCATCTTTCTCTCCGCGAGAGTCAGAAAAAGATAATGAAGTAAATACCGTAGGAGCAAGTGCCATGGTGTACGGCCCCGACGGGGCGTTGAAGTTTTATACAGACGGAACCAGAATTTACACCGGAGACGATGTTGCTCTTACTGACTTAACAGGAGATACCACAAGCTTGAACCTTGACCCTACTTCGCAAGGTTTGGTGATTATCCCGAAAAGCTCTTGTAACGAATGTCCGCATCACCAATATTACGTTTTTAGTGTTGACAAAGACACGAAGTTATTATCTTACTCAGTAGTTGATCTACGATACAATGATCAGCAGGGAGCAATCACCGAAACCAACGTTCCGGTTATGTTTCCGGTAACTGAGCGGCTCATTGCTACGCCAAATGCTGACTCCACGGGTTTTATCATCATTTCGCACGAAGCAAATTCTGACAAGTACAACCTGATTACGGTTGACTCTACGGGAGTTTTAGAAAACATTCAGGCAATTGGTTTAGTGCAAGACCAACCCGACAGCAAAACGGGTTATCAGACCATTTCACCCAACGGGCGATTCTTGGCGGTTGGTATCGTGAAAGACGGCATCAACTACGTCGAGATTTACGAAATTGACCGGGATAACCTTTCATTGACATTAGAAAACACCATTCAACTCGAAGCCGCCCCGCCGAAAATTTACGGGCTTGCCTTCGGGAATAACAGTGATATGCTGTTCGTCACGCTTCAGGGCGATGGCGTTACGGTACCTTCAAAGCTATACCAACTCCCGTTAATATTAGCAGACAATGCAGCAATTGCGGCCGGAAAAACGCTGATTGATGAATCAACAACCGAAATATTCGGGGCGTTGCAACTTGGTCCGGTAAACGGAAATGCCGCTAAATTTATTTATATGGCGATTGACGGTTCTACCGAACTGCCGTACATTCAAGACCCTGACTCACGCGGTGGGCCAGCAGTAGTAGGTTATACGCGACTTAGCTCCGCCAACGAAGGAATCAAAATACCAGGAACGAGTCGCTTAGGTTTCCCGAATGTAGTTTTTGCCAATCAGAGCCAAGACGGCGACGGCATTCAGGCAACGTACAGCGGCAACTGTTTTGATAAACCAACGGTATTAGAAATTCAGGAAGTTTGCAGCCCGATGCGGAACGAAATAGAGTGGATTTTTCCGGACGGCACCACAGATAAGGAAGCAAAAACCTCTCATACTTTTAAGAAGGTGGGCTGGAATAAGATTCGGGTCAAGATAACTACCTACGCTCCCACCGCTGCATCAAAAGCGGTTTCGCAACTCGGCAATATCCCGGTGGTGAGCAAAATTATCAATCGGGCATTAGAATCTAAGTGCAAAGACACTACTATCGTTGATTCCATTTACATTAAACCATCTCCCGTTTTTGCCATTGCGGACAGTGCTTTTATTTGTACGAAAGACCGTCCACCAACATTCATCACCATCAACCCCAGACCAAAGGGAGGAGATACATTTGAATACAACTGGCTTACGGGCTTAGGAACAAGGATTTCGGGGACAGATACCGCTACGGATTCGCTGGAGATTATGGCAAACGGAAACTATCGTTTGGAAATCGAAAATAATTTTAGCTGCGATGCTGCTAAAGATTTCAAGATAATAGATAAATGCGAACCCCGCATTTATGCACCCACCGCATTTACACCCAACAAAGATAATATAAACGACGACTTTGTGGTGCGAACCGCCCACATAACTGATTATAAACTATCTATCTTCGACCGTTGGGGAGAACTGATTTACGAATCAGATGACCCCGATGCCAAACGATGGAACGGTTCTATCAAGGGTAAAACCCAATCTCCGTTGGTTTATCCGTGGCGGATTACCTACCGTAGCCTTGATTTCCCAGAGCGGGGAGAATTAGAAGAACGCGGAGCGATTATGGTTATAAAGTAAACCTGCAAACTCAACGTTGAGTACATCTATAAAAACCGCCAACCGTTGATGAAAGTCAAAAGTATCGCGGTAACAGAAACAATTAAAGGAGTAAAGACAATTTTCAAAAAATAGGGTACGATATTTACCGACAATATTTTCGGTAGTGGCTAGCTACTTTGAAAACCTGAAAACTTAATTGATTCATTATATTGACCAATCTCCTCTTGTATTCCGGCTTTGCGGGTATAACTGTTTTCATTGGCGGCTTACTGGGCAACTTATTCAACCACCACATAAAAGAAAGCCCCGTAAAATACGAAATCACACACACGTTAATGCCTTTCGGAGCGGGCATAATTTTATCCGCTCTCGCGTTGGTGTTGATTCCGAAAGGAATGAAAGAGCTGAGCCTTACAGCGGTTTCGCTGTTTTTTTTTACCGGCACAATTGTACTTATGCTCATTAATCGTTCCCTGGTAAAGACGGACGGTCAAACCGCAACTCTTTTGGCAATGATGGTGGATTTTGTTCCCGAATCTATCGGTCTCGGAGCCGTATTTGCCATTGAACCAAAAATGGCACTTTTGTTAGCGGTAATTATCGGTTTACAAAATTTGCTCGCGGTATTTAATTCATACCGTGATTCAGTACAGAGCGGATTTACCGCCCATTTGATAACTTTTGCCAGCGGCGGAATACTGTATTTACTCCTTCAGGATATTATTCCTGAATGCAAACTGAACAATAATTACTTGACTTCACTCGAAGCATCGCTCGGTTTTTCAATTGGTATTGTCGGTGAAAAATTGATTTAAAATAACTTCGAATATGGCGTGCGATACTTTTTGTAAACAGCAAGAGAATGCAAACGCCAAATTAGAATTTAAGAATCGACTTTACGAAATCAATCAGGTGAAACGCATTTAAAAGTATAACAAAACTGCTTGGAAAAATGCAATTTTAGTTCCTATTTGATACTATAGAAGAACCTTTTTTAGATAGAACCTTAAAATGAGGCATCTATTCCAACATAAAACCAAACTTTCACCAATTCATTAATTTCAGACAAAACTATACTTGTAAACTTATACTATTCGTTGATTTCAATCTCAGAATTGCATTTTTAAGTGCGTTCAACCTGGAAATCACTGCCATTCAGGAGGTTGCTTGAAAAATCTTGCTATTTTTGCTTAAGTGGCTTCCTATTATATATATCCTTGTAAAATCAAGAACACAGACAATAAACCACATTTCCGTTTTTTGCCTCTACAATTTTATGATAAAAAAAGTTATCATTACGCCCTTCCAAAAGTTCATTTCCATTGAAAGTTTGGGTGGTATTTTACTGCTTGCCGCAACCATTATTGCGTTTATTTGGGCAAATTCTCCTTACGCAGCTTCTTACCACGAACTTTGGGATTATAAACTTGGAGTTGCCACCGAGGGTTTCGAACTGTACAAGCCGCTTATCTTATGGATAAACGACGGTTTTATGGCAATTTTCTTCTTCTTAATCGGACTCGAAATAAAGCGGGAATTACTGATTGGGGAACTGAATTCATTCAAAAAAATGGCTTTCCCGTTAGTTGGGGCTGTTGGCGGGATGGCAGCTCCCGTTCTCTTTTTTACACTTTTAAATCAGTCCCCAACCGCCTCAGACGGCTGGGGCATACCAATGGCAACCGATATTGCTTTCTCGTTGGCTGTATTGCAGCTGTTGGGGAATAAAGTACCGCTGAGCCTGAAAGTATTCTTAACCGCTTTTGCCATTGTGGACGATATTGGTGCAGTATTGGTCATCGCCGTTTTTTACAGCGGAGATATTGCCACAAACTATTTATTATTTGCGGCGGCTTTGCTGGGTATTTTGTACTTTCTTTCATTCCGTGGCTATTTCTCTCGGTTTGTGTTAGTGGCTGTTGGAGTGGTGGTGTGGTTTCTGTTTCTTAAATCGGGTATTCATCCAACCGTGGCGGGAATATTACTTGCTTTCGCCGTACCCATTCGGCAACGAATCAAAACACCTACATTTGTAGATAATTTAGTAGAAATTGCAGATAATATAAAGCAAGCAACGAAGTTAGAAGATCCCATACTTTCGTCCGAACAAATTTACCAGATTGACGATTTACAAGCCTGGACAAGTAAATACCAATCACCACTCCAACACCTCGAACACGCTCTGCACGGATGGGTAGCGTATTTCATTATCCCGATTTTTGCGTTAGCAAATGCCGGGGTGCAAATCACCAGCGATGTTCCACTCGATATAGCATTGATCCGAAATATGATCATTTGTTTAGTGGCAGGAAATAGTATCGGAGTAACGAGTTTGGTGTTTATTTTCAGCAAGCTGAAACTCATCGAAATCCCTTCGGATATTGCGTTTCGTCAAATAGTCGGCGTGGCATTTTTAGCCGGCGTTGGGTTTACGATGGCGATTTTTATTGCCGGATTAGCATTTGCTAATACGCCCGGATTAATTGATTCAGCAAAAATTGGAATCTTAATCGGTTCCATTATTTCCGCAATAATCGGTTACGTAATACTCCGGTTTAGCAGCGACGGAAAAGTAAGCCAGTAATTTTATCTGTAAACAAAAGAACTCTACTGTTTCACCACTTTCTTCGTTAAGCTGTATTTTCCGTTCTTTATTAGTAGGAAGTACGTTCCGTTCGGGAGATTTTCCACAGAAAAGTAATGCATTTGTTGCTTGTCACTTTTACGCAGCGAATGCTCCTATTACATCCAGTAATTCTACCTCCCAGCTGACTGCTACCGCCTTTTGCTTCAACAATATAATTCTACCATCGGCGGTTTGGTAGATGCGGTCAAACTCGCCTTGTCGCCCCGGCAGGCTTCACAAAGTCGTGTTCCCATCCAGCCGTTCTTTTTTGCAAAGGCATCTGAGGCTATTTCGCCAAGTTGCTCACTTATCTGACTTTGATATCAGAATCAGGTGTACTCTTCCCGTGGTGCAGATTGTTTCAGCCTGAGCGAGTTATATCACGCTGTCCCGTACTTGTTCAAGAATAAAAATTAACTACCAAAAAGTATATCAAAATCTCCAAGCTACTTCTGTGCCATAAGCAAACTTTCCTACCTCTCTTATTAGCACCTCCAACTTCACATTACGTACTTCAACCTCATTTTTTAACAACTTTTCCGCACTTTTATGTTCGATATTCAGATACAGGCAGCTGCCCATAGGTAGTAGATTAATGACTTGTGCATCCTTATACAAAAGTAAAACACGGTAAAAACGCTGCTAATTGATAACTGATTCATAAAACAGGCGAGGCAATTAAGCACCTTTCTTTATAGAATTTTAGACACCCGCTATAGTCAAATGCTGATCTGAATGATTGAATATACAAGTATTGGGTTAGAAAATATAGTATAATAGAGCTGTAGCCAATGCACCGAAGATATGAACCATCAAGCCTTTAGTAACCCTGACCTTTGCGGCGTTTTGCAGGCCTATTTTCTCGTTAATCCAGTTGAACAGCGATTCTATGGACTTCCTGACCCTCGAGACGGCTGTTGAAAACAAAACATCACCTGCTATATTGAACTGCCTTTGGGCTTGTGATTGCCCTTTTATGAGCTTGACAGGTGTATAAATATAGGTATTTTGTTCTTTCATTAGTCGTTGGTTCAATCCCATATCTGCGTAGGCTTTACCTTCAAGTTTTGGCAGGATTGGCTTGATTGCCGCCAGGTCGTTTTCCGATGCGGGCGTTATGCTGACAAAGTCCATCAGGGGGATGGACCCATTGACTTTTTGTGCCACCACATGCATCTTCACGCCATAATAATAAAGGTTTTTTGTCGAGCGGAAACTCTTATCGGACAGCTCCCGGGCAACCTTTCCCGAACGTTTCCCCGAACACAGGATGACCGAAAAAGAATCAGCAAGTGCGATTCCCTCGTCAATACCTTTCACAAGCCCCTCATTCCCAATGCGTTCCAGTAATAGCGGGAGCAAGGACAAAATGACCAAGTCCAAATTGTTGAGCCGGGAGTTAACGTTCGAATAGTTTGGTAATTCGGGAAACGAACTTGTCATATAGTGACATACGTAATCATGGATGGCACTTTTTTATGCTTCTCCTCAAATCTGCGACAGTAAAAATATATCGTCAAAGTCTCAGCGTCAGTTATTTTTTCATTCGAAGGGGCTGAATTTGGACTAAACCGTTGACAGTAAAAAGAAAATTCCGTGTCATAACGCTCGTAAAAGTATAACTGAACCAATTCTAATTCATTCATAGTCAGTACTTTAAATATTTAACATTATTAAAGATGTTTTTCCAATTCAAAGGCTACCAAAAATCAAACCAGTTAATTCTTTTTAATAAAATCAAAACCATATTTATATGCACCCTTGCACTTTTCGCTCTTTTTCATGTAGATGTTTCAGCACAGTTTGTTTCGTCAAACCTTCCAATTATCATTATAGATACTGAAGGTTCTACCATTCAGGATGAGCCAAAAACTAACGTAAAGTTTCAGATTATCTATGACGAAAATGGCAGTATAAATGACAAAAACTCTATCAATTATTATTATGATGGCTTTGCCGGGGTTGAGTATCGTGGCTCTTTTTCTCAGAACTTCCCAAAGAAAAACATTTCCTTAGAACTTCGTTCAGATACTACCAATAATGACGAGGATAACGTTGAACTATTTGGCATTGCGAAGGAAAGTGATTGGGTCTCAGTAGCTAACTATAATGAAAGGTCGCACTTGAAAAACACCCTTAGCTATGAGTTTTTTCGAAGATCAGGAGCGTGGGCACCACATACTATGTATTGTGAATTAATTATAAACAATGAATATCAAGGTCTTTATACATTCACCGAAAGGATAAAGCGTGATAAAAATAGAGTAGATATTAAAAAACTTGATGAAGATGATGATTCACCCTATGATATTACTGGAGGGTATCTGATTGTCAATAATGATAATGATCAGGCAGATGATGGCTGGTCATCATACAACGGTCCGCAAAAGAAGACATTCGAGATTTCACACCCTAAAAACCCAACGAGTATACAAAAAGATTATATCGAGAATTATTTTGGAGATTTTGAAGACGCACTCAATTCAAGTAATTTCCGAGATACCCTTACTGGGTTTCGAAAATACATAGACATAGAGTCATTCACGCGATCTATTATATTTCAAGAACTTTCCAAAAGCTCTGACGCATATTATAGAAGTCAGTACTTTTTCAAAGATAGAAACGGAAAACTAAATGCAGGACCAATTTGGGACTTTGATTTTGCTTACGGGAGAAGGTTCTTTGGTTATGACAACCCAAGAGACTGGCGGTTAATATCTCCAGGTAACCCTCCTTTATTTTGGTACGAAAAGTTTAATAAAGATTGTGAATTTATGGATCACATACGAAATGTATATGCTCAATATCGCAGTAGTATCTTAACTCCGCAAGATGTATTTGCCTATATTGACAGCGTAAATACACTATTATCTGCCTCTGCCGCACGAGATAATGCCAAGTGGCACTCAGCTGAATCTGATAATTTTGATGACGTAGTTCAAGATCTCAAAACTTGGATAGGGCAACGCATTGAATGGATGGATGACAATATTCACAACCTTACAGAAAATTCTCCGGTTCTGACCAGTTCCTTATCCGTTCAAAATAGAAATGAAATCGTAGATTTTTCCGTTAATGCCTGCATGTCAAGCTCTACAATAACCTGGGAATTGTCAAACGAATACGAGAAAAGCACTTTACCTTTTACCTCTCGTGATATATCAATACCAATTTCGGTAGAATCATATATAACTGCTTACTGTCGAACAAAATCTGAGGGGTGTTATGCTCCGTCAAATGCAGTTAGAATAAACGTGACTGACCCCTGCAATAGTATCATCACGCTCTCCTCAGATTTGGTCAAGCCTCCTACTTACCAAATTCATCACGCTGGTAACCACCTTAATTTTTCGACGAAAGTATCGGATATGAGACTTGAACTAAAAGCAGGCAACACAATTCAACTGCTGCCCGGTTCTGTATTGTCTGCTGAAAATTCTTTCGTGGAACTAAAAATTGAAGATTGCCCAGAGTGATTCAACGTAAAGCCAGCCCGTCAAAGTTAGGACTTTCTCATAGTTCAAATTAGGGCGAATATAGTTGGGTTACTTAGCTGATTGACCAAATAATCTTCCAAGAATTTTTTTTTGATTTGGTAGATAGTTTTCCTTGCTCTTTTTACTGCCACCTTCAGGGAAATGTAGGCATGGGAACAACAAACCAAGTGGTTTCTTTGAGATTGATCCTTTCGGCACTGACACTTTTCTGTTCCCGTGAGTTGCTTCATTCCACGGTGGAGTTCTTCAATCTGCCAGCGGTTTTCTTTTTTTGTTCGGCCACAAAAGCGTTTACCTTTTCGCTCAAGTCATTGGAGATTATCCATTCAATGCGACCGTTTGGAGTCGCTACCTTGAAGAACTTGACCTTGAAAGGTATTTTTTGAGTTTGACTGTTTTACCTGTCAGTAATTCCTGCGGGCTGAATAACAAGTCAGCCAGATGTATGTGGCCACTTTCGATGTCGGGACTGACCAAACGGTTGCTCTTCAGCAGCCGCCGCTGCGGGGTAATGAAGAGTGCCCAACCGTGGTGCTGGTGAACCAACTTTAGGTTTTCCCACGAACTGTACCACGAATCGAACAAAATTATGAGTGCCAACAACCTTTTCTCATTTACCAATGATAAGAACATCTATTGAAAATGTTCATTTTTAGTTGGGGCATCATCATCTGGTTAATATACCCAATAGTCTATCGGAAAAAAATCGTCATCGCCCATGCCTGACGAATGTCCCATGTTGACCAGACCAATCCCATCTACCAGACCGCCTTCATTGCCCGAGTATTGCCGCTTGACCAACTCAATAAAACGCGATTAACGCTTGTCCTGAATGCTATCATCGATAATGACGACTGCCTCTGAATGGTCGTTCAAACACACTTGAACCGAACTCCACAAGTACTCCAGCGTAAAACAGTTATTCATCAAAAAACGACTAACCGTGTTGTGGCTCATGCCAACATGGTGATATGAATAATTCGTTCCTGTGTAATTTATCTGGGTAGAAATCAGGTATTCTATGTAATTTCGCTGTATTATCATCCAAATAATATATCACTTTTTAACTAAAATGAGAAAGTCCTAACAGTAAATCTCTGGAATCATTTGCCCAATAGTATTAATAAGTAAATCGAATATTCTTTATCCTAAACTTAGCCTATAGAGCTGCTAACTATTACCCCAATATTTCGTATTTTTGAGTATCCATAAAAGTATAAAATAAATGCGTCAAGAATACCTCAAAGGTGACGGAGAAGAAATGTCGGCTATTGAAAAAGACATCGAACGGGCTTTACGTCCCGAATCGTTCGACGACTTCGCCGGACAAGCCAAAATATTAGAAAATTTAAAGGTTTTTGTTCTTGCTGCTAAAAATCGTCAGGAAGCACTTGACCACGTTTTATTGCACGGACCTCCGGGACTCGGAAAAACTACGCTCTCCTATATTATTGCCAACGAACTTGGTTCGAGCATCAAAATAACTTCTGGTCCGGTATTGGATAAACCCAGCGATTTGGCAGGGCTTTTAACCAATCTCGAACCAAACGATGTTCTTTTTATTGATGAAATTCACCGACTAAATCCAGTAGTTGAAGAATACTTGTATTCGGCGATGGAAGATTACAAAATTGACATCATGCTCGATTCTGGGCCCAACGCCCGAAGTGTGCAGATTGGGTTGAATCCGTTTACATTAATCGGAGCCACTACCCGCTCGGGATTACTAACTTCGCCCCTTCGGGCAAGATTTGGAATCAATGCCCGGCTTGAGCACTATGATGCCCGTTTATTAACGCAAATTGTAAAACGCTCGGCTTATATTCTTCAAACACCGATTGAGGACGAAGGAGCGTACGAGATTGCCCGCCGAAGCCGCGGAACGCCCCGAATTGCCAACAATTTACTTCGCCGAACCCGTGATTTTGCCCAAGTAAAAGGCGACGGAACCATTAATATGGAAATTGCTCAGATGGCACTGACCGCACTTGAAGTGGATGACCACGGACTTGATGACATGGATAATCGTATTTTACTAACGATTATTGATAAGTTCAAAGGCGGGCCGGTTGGTCTGACCACCATTGCCACGGCGGTAAGCGAAGAAGCCGAAACCATTGAGGAGGTTTACGAGCCGTTCCTGATTCAGGAAGGCTTCTTAAAACGTACCGCCCGTGGGCGTGAAGCCACCGAAAAAGCGTACGAACACCTCAATAAAATACCGAAATATCGTAGCGGAGAGCTTTTCTAAAAACTCCAAATGAAGTTTACGGACTACAATAAATTTGATTTTATCTTTAATTATCACAAATAATTACTGAATTTGAATTTCTAACCGTATTCATCAAAAATAAAAAAGCACACAGAACAGGATAAAAGGCTCAACCCTTCCTTACCGCAGACATACCAAATATGGCAACCAAAAAACGAAAAGACGAAACCACCGAAACTATAAAAATAAACCCGCTTGCAGAGAATCCTAAATTCTTGTTTGAATCTGCCTGGGAAGTTTGCAATCAAGTCGGCGGAATATACACGGTAATCCGTTCAAAAGTACCCGCAATGTCGGAAGAATGGGGAGATAATTATTGCCTGATTGGGCCCTATTTCCCTCAGACTGCATCAGTAGAATTTGAAGAGGTCAAGGATGATTCGGATATTAGCAGAATTGCTCAGGGAATGAACGCCGAAGGCTTCAAAGTACACTACGGCAGGTGGCTTGTTACGGGTCGTCCACAGATAATCCTTATTGATTTTCAGCACATGTTACAAAACATTGACCGACTGAAATATCAGCTTTGGGAACATCACCAAATTTCAACTGAAAATACCGAATCACTTGTAAACGATGTACTTGCCTTTAGTGAAATAGCTTACCTGTTCTTAAAAAGGTACGCAGACAAATACGCCACAAAACAGCGAATTGTGGCTCATTTTCACGAGTGGATGTGCTCAGTTGCCTTGCTCGAACTTCGTCATCACAAAGTTTCCATCGCTACAGTTTTCACCACTCACGCCACCATGCTGGGGCGTTATATAGCCGGAAACGTTGATAATTTTTACGAAAGGTTACCGTATTATAATTGGGCAACAGAAGCAAAAAACTATGGTATTGAAGCTCAAGCTGGAATTGAGCGACAATCGGCACAGAAGTGTCATGTACTCACCACGGTGAGTGATGTTACCGCAAAAGAATGTGAAGTATTCTTTGGCAGAAATTGCGACTTAATTCTACCTAATGGTTTGAACATTACTCGCTTTGCCGCAACGCACGAGTTTCAGAATTTGCACCTAAAGTACAAACAAAAAATCCATCAGTTTGTGATGGGGCACTTCTTTCAAAACTACTCGTTTGACTTAGACAATACGTTGTACTTCTTCACGTCGGGACGCTACGAATTTAAAAATAAAGGATACGATTTAACGCTGGAAGCCTTACGCCGTTTGAACTTTAAAATTGTTCAGAGTGGGTCAGATACCACTGTGGTAATGTTTATCATTACCCGGAATCCGGTTCATAGCATAAACCCGGAAGTGTTACAATCCCGTGCCGTAATGGAAGAAATTCGTGAAACCTGCGAAGCCATCGAAAAGCAAGTCGGCGATCAGCTTTTTTACGCTTCAGCGGCAAACGAAAAACCTAAATTGCCCGATTTAAATGAGTTTGTGGACGATTACTGGCGGCTTAGATTGCGGCGTACCATCCAATCCTGGAAGACTCATAAATTACCAAGTACAGTAACACATTTACTAAAAGAACCGGACGATATTACTCGATTTTTTGAGCAAACAAAACTACAAAACCACGAAAAAGACCGGGTAAAATTTGTCTATCATCCTGATTTTATTTCACCCACAAATCCACTCTTTGGCTTGGAATACAGTCAGTTTGTGCGAGGTTGTCATTTGGGTGTTTTTCCAAGTTATTACGAGCCGTGGGGTTATACTCCTCTCGAATGCGTTGTACGGGGAATTCCGACCATAACCAGTGATCTTTCAGGTTTCGGCGATTTTATCATGCAATTGATGAAAGACTACGAAAGCGTAGGGGTAAACGTGGTAAAAAGACAAGATAAGACATTTGAAGAGTCAGCAGAGGAACTCGCTAACGCGATGTTCAAATTCGTATCAATGGATCGTCGCGACCGAATTATGCAGAGAAATAAGGTAGAAAATATCTCCGAAGTTTTTGATTGGACAAATCTGCGTTCTTATTACGATACAGCACATGATTTAGCACTAAAGAAAGGTAGTGCAAAACGTTATTGAAATAATTTAATTTTTATTGAAAAATAATTAACTAAATCACTAAGCAGCAATATTTTGCATATTTTTCAACAAAAATTGTCTTAGAATTGGTCAATTTAATACCTTTGCAGTCTTTGCCATAGAAACTGCTTGGATTCACTAATGATTACATCAATTCTAATTGTACTTTTCGCCTATTTATGTGGTTCTATTTCGACTGCCGTTTGGTACGGACGAATCATTCACAGAGTTGACATTAGAAGCCACGGAAGCGGTAATGCTGGTGCCACAAATTCTTTGCGGGTTTTGGGCAAAAAAGCGGGAGTTGTCGTTCTCATCGTTGATTTCCTCAAAGGTTTACTACCCGTTTTGTTAGCCCGATACCTCGGTTTTGATGAACTGATTATTTTGTTAGCCGGATTCGCCGCAGTAATCGGTCACTTATTACCTATCTTTTCTAATTTTCAAGGTGGTAAAGGTGTGGCTACCTCTATGGGCGTAATAACAGGCATTTTCCCGATTGGAGCTCTGGCCTGTTTTGTAGTGTTTGCTATAGTGGTCGTATTGACTAAATACGTATCGTTAGGCTCTATTTTGGGAGCAATAGCGTTCCCCGTCGCCGTCGCCATTTCTCCAAAAGTAGATTCCCTCATTTTAGTTATCTTTGGCGTTTCTTTAGCTTTGCTTATTGCATATACTCACCGTAAAAATATCGAGCGTTTGCTTTCAGGAAATGAAAGTAAACTTGGCAAGAGCGTCTGAACAAACACATTTTGAGTACTCACTCACTTTCATAAATGAATAATAAAATTACAATTATAGGTGGCGGAATGACCGGATTAACCTCCGCTTATCTCGCTGCAAAACAAGGAAAAGACGTGACAATTGTGGAAGGAAGCTCGCGAATCGGCGGGCTCTTAAACACATTTGAAATAAATGGCGGCAGGTTAGAGCATTACTACCACCACTTCTTTACGCAGGATGCCGAGTTGCATTGGTTGCTAAATGAACTGGGAATCGCCGATAAAACATTTTACAAGAAGACGACGATGGGCGTCTTTCGGGATGGAAAAATCTACGATTTCAATGGTCCCGTTGACCTGTTGAAGTTTAAACCCGTCGGACTTATCGATAAGGTTAGATTTGGTCTGACAAGCCTTTATTTAGGAAAAGTAGCGGACTGGAAAACTCAGGAAAGCATTTCTACCTTAGATTGGTTTTACAAATGGGCGGGCAAGAGCATGACAGATGCCCTTTGGAAACCGATGTTAGATATTAAATTTGGCCCGTACGCTTCTAAAGTTCCGCTGACGTGGATGATCGGGCGATTGGCTCAACGCCTTAATTCCAGAAAAGGTGGGGATGAAAGCCTTGCTTACATCGAAGGTTCCTGGAAAACGCTACTTGATGCTATTGTGGCTAAACTACAAGAAATCGGCGTCAAAATACTTACAGAAGAGCCGTTAACAGAAGTTATCATCGAGGATAATAGACTTGCTGCAATCAAAACCACTAAACAAACCATTGAAGGTGGTCAGTTCTTATTGACGATTCCTTCAATTTACGCAACTAAAATAAAGGGAATTTCCGAAAGCCCCGCTTTGCGTAAAGCCGTCGGTGGCGAAGTTGAATACTTCGGAGCCGTGTGTACTATTCTCGAACTCAATCAAAAGTTCAGCGATATTTATTGGATGAACGTCGCCGATGAAGGCTTTCCTTTCGGAGGAATTATCGAACACACCAATTTTTTACCCACGGAAAACTTTGGAGGTTCGCACGTAATGTACCTTTCCCGTTATTTCGCGATGAGTGAAAAACTTGCGGGAATGACCGAGGAAGAAATTAAAGCCGAGATGATTCCACCGTTGAAAAAAATCAATCCGGCATTTGATGAATCGTGGATTAAAAGCGTTCAGGTGTTCAAAACCAATACTGCCGCTACGGTTTGTGACTTGAATTTCTCCGAAAAAGTGCCCCCTTGCAAAACAGGCGTAGAAAACTTTTTCTTGGCAAACATGGTACACATTTATCCAGACGAACGTAGCACAAACAACTCCATACGGGTTGCCGCTGAAGCTTGTCGGGCAATGGGAATCAACACCGACAATGTGCCGTACGGGGCTTCTCTTTCGGGTAAAATTGGATTTGGAAAGGCGTTAGTCTAAATCAACTTAACGAAATAGGTTCTTTACCTTTTTTCAACGCTCTAAAGAGCAAGAAAAGCCCAAACAAGACTAACGGAATACTCAGCCATTGACCCATGTTATACGACATGCCGTCTTCAAAGCTTACCTGATTTTCTTTCAAAAACTCAAAGAAAAACCGAAACCCGAAAACCCAAACGCAGAAAATGCCCGTCAATAAACCCCGAGGCGTGGCTGCCTTGTATTTTTCGTAAAGAAAAAAGAGGACGAAAAACAAGATTAGGCAAGAAATCGATTCGTACAGTTGCGAAGCATGACGAGGAATTTTGGCAAACTCATTGTTTTGCATGAAAACGAACGCCCACGGCACATCGGTTGGTTTTCCGACAATTTCGGAGTTCATCAAATTACCAAAACGAATAAATGCTCCGCCCAAAGCGGCAGTTATCATCAGGCGATCAATCAACCATAAAAAATTATATTCACGATTACGGCGGGAGTAAATGAGTAATCCTATGATTACGCCAAAAGCCGCTCCGTGACTCGCGAGGCCCATATATGGTGGAATCAACATATCCCACAAAAAAGCAAATGGAGCGTCAAAAAAGCGGTAACCTTCGTAAAAAACGTAGTGTCCAATCCGGGCACCCAGTACGATTGACAAAATCATTGTCAACAGCATAGAGTCCAAGTCCTTTTCGGGTTTGTTCTCAAACCTAAACACCCGGTCCATGATTTGATAACCGATCAAAAATCCGGCGGCGAAGCAGAGCCCGTACCAGCGTAACTCGAAGCTTCCAATTTTGATAATGGTTGAATCTACATCCCAAATAATTGCGGATAATAACATGAAAAGGCGGTTATTGAATGATGAACAAAGTGTAAAATTAGGGTTTATCTTCAAAA
The DNA here is from genome assembly GCA_047630355.1 of Spirosomataceae bacterium. GTDB lineage: Bacteria > Bacteroidota > Bacteroidia > Cytophagales > Spirosomataceae > JANQUM01. Next base: position 21,496 of record JBLHXN010000010.1, read on the forward strand.
CAAACTAAACGGCTTGATTATCTTATCGGTAATTCTCACATTTACGGCACAAAAATAACGGCAATGACATCAATAAATATTGGAATAATAGGTGGAGCGGGTTATACGGGAGGCGAATTATTACGCATTCTTATCAACCATCCAAACGCACACATTCAGTTTGTGAACTCGCAAAGTCAGGGAGGTAAATTTGTTTACGAAACGCACAAAGACCTCCTCGGCGAAACGGCTTTAAAGTTTACAAAAGAACTGGGTTTTGCGGACACCGACGTTATATTCCTTTGTTCGGGTCACGGGCAATCAGTGAAATTTCTGGACGAAAATCCGGTTCCTGAAACTATTAAAATCATTGACCTCAGCACCGATTTCAGAGATGAATCAAACGGTTTCGTTTACGGACTTCCCGAACTACAACGAGATAAAATTACGGAAGCCACAAAAATTGCAAATCCCGGTTGCTTCGCGACGTGCATTCAGTTAGGAATTTTACCACTCGCCGAAGCTGGATTATTAACCGATGATGTTCACGTAAGTGCCATCACGGGTTCTACGGGTGCCGGACAAGCTCTAAGTTCGACCACGCATTTTAGCTGGCGGAACAACAACATGTCGGTTTATAAAGCTTTTACACATCAGCATTTGAAAGAAATAACGCAGAGTTTGAAATCGCTACAAAACAATTTTGACTCAGCAATTAATTTCATTCCGTACCGAGGGAATTTTCCTCGCGGAATTATCGCGAATTCATACACCAAATTTTCGGGTACGCTGGCGGAAGCCGTCGTGATGTACGAAAGCTTTTACCTTAACCACCCGTTCACGCACGTCACTACGTCGGAGATTGATTTGAAGCAAGTGGTAAACACAAATAAGTGCCTGATTCAACTTCAAAAGCACGGCGATAATTTATTAATGACAACCGTTATAGACAACCTTGTAAAAGGTGCATCCGGACACGCCGTACAAAACATGAACCTCACTTTTGGTTTGGAAGAAACGACGGGACTGAAATTGAAAACGGTGGGGTTTTGAACCCAAAAATCCGGCCTTCCCAACCGTGCGTACCCACTCATGCAGAATCTGGTCATAACTTATAAATGATAAACCCAACGGTAATGTACAAAGCTGAGTAAAAAGGATAGATCGAATAAGACGCAAAAGCTTTCAGAGTATCAACAAAACGCCATGTTCCCTCAGCAGATTGATTAACCGTAAAAAGGTCTGTACGTGTAAGTTTTTCCATTTGCCAAGACTCAACTGTTTTGCCATACTCTTTTCTAAAATGCTCTTCAAGTGAAAGGTAATAGGCATCAAGAAATAGAAAGAGCGTAGTTGGTACAAAAGCTAAATAGAGCATATCCTTGGTATTTTCGTTCTGCCCGAATGCCAAAGCCAACAATGCCGTTACAAGCGTAATGCAGTAATTCTTGCACGATGCACTATTTGCCGCCATCCGGCTGATGATACTTTGGAGTATGTCGAGGTGTTTGTGGAGGTGTTGGTCCATGGTCATTTTCTAATTTGACTTTGAATTGTTTTCTTTAATTTATTTATAAAGATAACGTCCTTGTCACCATTGGAGCGATACTTCCCTCCTTCATAATGCAGTAATTCAGCAAGTGAAATCAGGTGTGTTTCTTTACTCATGATTCCATAGTCACCGCCTAATGACTTAAAAAACTGGGTTGAAGATAGGTTTTCAAACTCTTCCAAATCAGATATTTCACACGGTCGTAATAAGAAGGGGAAAAACCTAAATCCGGATTTTTCATCTGCAGCCTTTTTTACGAATTTAGCCAATTCCACTTTTTGGATAAATTCCGAAGCCAAAAATCTATTACTTACCGCCAATAGTGCATAATCACAGATCCTTATTGCTGCCTCAATCTCCTTACGCCAATTTTCACCTATCGGAATATTTTTGTCTGTCCAAATTTCCCATTTGTCCTTTGTAGCGGGAATCAATTCATTCAAAAAATGTTCAAAAAACTCTTTGTCCGCATTAGCATAAGAAATGAAAAATTTAGGTTTGTCACTCATGCGATTTACTTGTATATCTTTGCTCATTTGTTGCCACTCTTCTCTATTGTAACTTTCATCTGGAGTCTTTAAATTAGTATAAATTTCTTTGGCTTGAGTGAGTTTCTTTAGGCTATCCAACTCTTTTCTAATTTCCTCCAAAACACCTTTTTCAATTGTTTCATCTCCACCTTTTACAAAGAGATTGACCGTTTTTGATTTTAAATCAGTATGAAAAAGCACATCCACTTCCTTGTATTTAAATTCTGCAAAGTTTCGTGAAATATCACCTTCACTATTTGCAAACTTCATCAGTACAATAAGTAGTTTATCGAAAATAGTTTGATGCCAAAACGGATACGAAATACTTAACTGCAAATTGTAGCTTGATTTAAAACTCTCTGGACGAATCTGGTTTTTATAGGGCAAAAATTGAGGGATAATAAAAGTTGCCTCCTTAAAATCTCCCCACCATTTGTTTTCAGGATGCTGTTTAAATAAGATTTGACATTTTTCCATGAATCCAATCAAGAATTCTATTTCTTTGTCAATACAACCGTGCCATTTATCTGTTAAATCGATCCAATGTAAATAAGCCTTGAAATTTCCCTTTAATAGAGCATAAATTGGTTCAAGTAATTTAGCTTGATTCAATATTATTTCGTCTTCCCAGCATCCTTCATTGTAAAATATAACTCCGGTATTATGAAGATAAGATAGCAGTGTTTTTTCACCTCCTTCAGATATTCCTTGTTGTCCGCAAATGTGTAAATAATCCGTCCACGAAATTCTATCTTCGTCGCTTTTTTTTTCAAGTTCTTTAGCCACATTATACCAAGTAAGAGGGATATCTTCCTTGGTGACTTCATTTTTGATTTTCTCCGCTGTTCTCAAAATTTTATCCTCTACTTCTTTCAAATCCACAACACTTGCTGTTTTTAGATTTATAGCTTCAAGTTCAGCAATTTTAATTCCTTTCTGCTCATATTCATTTCTATTTGTTGCACTTAATTCGTCTAAATCATGCCGTAATTGCTGATTAAATAAGTTCTGTAATGTAATAATGTGGCTATGAGGTGACATATCTGCGATGTAATCTATCCAATACCCCAAAAGTTGATTTTGATCTTTTGTACAAGGTCTTTCAGTAGCCCATACAGCAACGTAAACTGTTCGTTCTGTCATAAATAGCCGGTGCATGGGATGGTAAACTTCCTGACCTGCAAAATCCCACACGTTAAACTCATATGATTCGTCATACGGGTGTTTCCATTTACCAATTACGATACCATGAGTTCGATCGCTTTCTTCAATTTTAATAAACTCTTTTTGGTCTAGCCACTCCCATAAGGTGGTTTTGCCAGCACAACCATTTCCGATAAGAATGACCTTAAAAATATTTTTTTCACTCACACCCTTTTCCTCTTCTTCAAGGTAATCTAAAATCTCTTTTGGTCTACAATAGTCAATAATATGCTCTGGAATGCCTGTTGCGTTATCATGCATATCGAACAACTCAATATTTATGCAATTTGACAAAACCGTTTGTATTAATTTCTTATCAACTAAGCTGTTATCTTGAATTTGCAGATTTACCAAACTCGGCAACACGCCCAAGTCAATTTTCGAAAGTGCATTATTTGAGATATTTAAGTCATTCAAACATGGAAATAGACCTGAAAGGTTAAAAGATGCTACTTTGTTATTACTGACTTCAATTGAATGAAGCGACTGAAAGTTACCAATCAAGCAAAACTCTTCGAGTAAGTTATCATTCAAGTCAAGCGTCGTCAGACTTTTAGAATCTTTTGGAAAAGTAACTTGACTTAACGCATTATGCGTTAAGTCAACGAGTTCAATAGTTGGAAACTTCTCCAAGGATATTTCCTCAATAACATTAGTCTGTGCGTACAAGTAAGCTAATGCAGGTGCAACTGGTAGCTTTAAGTCAAATATTTCATTCTGCGAAAAATTCAAGTAGCGAAGCGAGGGCATATTTTCTCGCAAGTGCAAAGAAGTAACCGCGTTATTAATTATCTCAATAATCTTGATCTTCGGAAAGTCTCCGTTTAATATAACGTCCGTAAGTGATTTACAACCTGAAACCCGTAACTCCTCCAAATGACTATTTTCAGAACTAATATGAATTTTACTAATACGCTGACTGTCATGAAGAAGCAGAAACGAGAGTTGATCGAAGTTTCTAAAATCAATTTCCCTCATCGGTGTCCCACTCGAATAAAGCACCTGTAAATCAGTTGCTTCGCTAAGACCCTTTTCGATTGCTCGCCATTCTTCGTCTTCAAACTTGTGTCCACTAATATGCAACCCTACAAGCTTACCGTCTTCTAAAAAATAACGCAAATCAGGCGACTGAATATCTACATCAATATCCTGCTTTTCAACTGGAGAAACAGTAACTTTTAAGCTACCGAGTTTTTCAGCTTTGGTAAATTTTTTGCTTTTAAGAAAAGTAATAAAGTCTTCCATAGATAGTTAAAAATACCTTCGGCTGCCTTTTCGCGGGTTGCTACTCACACAAACGAGGGTGGGGTTTAAATTTTCTTCATTGTCAGGATTAGGATTCGTAGGATTTTGGGATCGTAAGATTATTCGCTTTATCTCTTCATGCTAATTTTTTCTCCCGAAAAGGCATCCTAAAATCTGTTCATCCTGTAATCCTAATTCAGACGTTTTCGGGGTGGTTGAGGTTATACACCCGTTTAAATTCGAGGCTTCTCGCTCCGAAATTTATCAATAAACCTATCGGCAAATTGTAAGCTTGACAGTAGTTCATGGCTTGTGCCAAATGAACGTCTTCTAATTTAATGACAGCTTTAAGCTCAACCATAATACATTCTTCCACAAAGAAATCAACTCTACGAGTACCAATTTCTACCCCTTCATAATAGATGTGCATGGTCATCTCTCGTTGAAAAAGTAGCCCTTGATTGGTCATTTCTATGGCGAGGGCTCGTTGATAAATTAACTCCTGAAAGCCATTTCCTAAAGCAGAATGAACTTTCATGGCACAACCTATTATCTTGTGTGTTAAATCTTGATGTTTCATTCGCTTATTTCTTTAAGGGGCAACTACACATTTAGGGCGAGGCATTTATGATTTCAAAAAAATATCGGCTACGCCGAAATGATAATACTCCATCTGTTCTGCTTTCCCTCACCCTTCGGGAAGCTACATTTATCTCGTGGGATAAATTGGAAAAAAACACAACCGACTACCGCGGTCGTAGTCACGGTAGTCGGGATGGTTGCTGCTCCGGCTGCAAAGATGGCAGAAGCGACGGATGTCGAAGAAGCTGCCACCCCGCAGGGCATAGAATTTAGCTTTGTTGGAGTTCGGGGTTCCATCCGCAGGAAGGTTTTGCAAATCATTTGAATAAAAATCATGGCACCACTCCCACATGTTACCGCTCATATCGTGCAAGCCTAACGAATTGGGTTGTTTTAGCCCAACGGGCATAGTTTGACCATTGCTATTATTAGGAAACCAACCTACATCTTCCAATTTGTTTGAGCCGGCATATTTCATTATCGGTTTATCCCAGTGGCTTCCGCCTGCGGCGGCGTATTCCCATTGGGCTTCGGAGGGAAGGCTAAACGTACCAATATCACCGTATTTTTCTTTTATTTTTTGGTTTAGTTTAGTCAGAAAAGAATTGTTTCCTTCGCAAATATCATTCCACGAAACATTCTCCACGGGGCGGTGTTTACCTTTGAGTTTAGATGGGTTTTCGCCGATAACCGCTTCGTAAAGTTCTTGGGTAACGGGGTATTTGCCCATGAAGTAGCCGTTTTTGAGTGACCCTTTTGAGAAATCTATTTCGTGTTCTTGATTCTCTCCCATTTTGAATTTACCGAGTGCTATATATACCATTTCGGTGTAGTCTAAACCAAAGAATTTGAGATCGTTGCCGTCTTTGTCTTTGAATAGGTCGCCTTCTGTATAGTCTTTATAGCTCATTGGCTTTGCTTTTAGGTGGGTGGTTTAAAGTTAGGGAAAAGATTTGAGTTTTGGTTAGATAGTAAAGTTGTTGCTTTTCTTAAACGGGAATAGCACCCACCGAGCCACGGTGGCCCCGTCTGCCGCCTTCGGCAGGCATCCACCGAGCGTCGGTCGCCCCTCCAAGGAGGGGATTCCCTTTTCTTTGATTTCTTTGATGCAAAAAGCCGCTCACGAATTACTCGCAAGCGGCTTTTACTAACTTTAAGTTACTTATTTACTTTATCGTCTCATACTCCTTAAACATACTCAGCGGAGCGGCGGCTACTTTTTTGCGGTAGTCTGCCCATTGCGTAGCAAAGAATTCGTTTACTTTCGTAACGGCTTCTTCGGTTAGGGTTTCGGCGTCTTTAAGTAGGTTTCTTTCGGCGGCGGTTACGCGGGGTTTTGATTGAATATAACGGTACGCTTCAAATACTTTTCCTTGCGGAGTCAATTCGTACGCTCTGCCGTATCCTTGCTTTTCCATCTTTTTGCCCAAGATCATTTCCCGCACCGTTTTGATAGAATCCTGCATTGAGGTAGTAGTTTTCTTCAAACTATCTAACAACGGATTATCTTTCATTGGATCAACAATGCCTTTGATTTGCGACAAAATCATATCGGTTGAGTTTTTGGCGTCGTCCAAACCATCAACGGCGGCGGTGAGTTTTTCGATACTTCCGTACAGCTGTTTTGTGAGTTTACGCTTTTCGTTTACATCAGTTGTGTTAAATGGTAAACGTGGGTCTGATTTAACTTCAATCATCGTAGAGTCCATTTCGTCACGGAAGTGTAAAACTACTTTATACGTCCCTGGCATTACGTCTAATCCGCTCGGTTCGTCGTCACCTTTCTTTGGTTTTGACCTTCCCGGAAAACGAACACCTTTTTCGTCCAATCTCCAACGCAATGTATGAACACCCACGGTGTCAACTTTCTGCTGCAACGTTCTGATTAAGTCACCATTCATTGCGTAGATTTTCGCCGTCAACGTATCCGAAGCCATTTTCTTCTTGGTAGAGTCCGTTTTATCGCTCAGCGTTTCTTCCGCAGCCATTGTTTTGTTCTCCATTTTAACGAGTTTCTTTCCCGCTGAAGTTGCTTTCTTCTTGACACCTTTTGCAGTTTCTTCTTTCGTGGCTGTTCTCGACTCCGCTCGAACTGACATTACTGCTTCCGCCTCTTTTTGCTCCTTACCCTCTTTATCCTCTCCGTCAGGCTGAGCGGAGTCGAAGTCCTTCACTTCCGGTCTGGCGAAGAAAGAAATCCGTCCACCCGTTGGGCGGTTTTCACCTTCATACATTCCATCAGCACCGAACATGATTCCCGGAGCGTCTTTGATTTCGGCTTGGTACGCATCAGAAGAAGCAAAAGCTTTTAGGTTTCCGTCAAAGCCTTTTCCTTTTGTGGCGGCAATTGCCCGCAACGGACGAATATCGTCCAACACAAAAATGGCACGTCCAAACGTAGCGGCTACTAAATCTGCTTCGCGTTTCTGAATCGTTAAATCCATGGTGCTAACGGGCGGAAATCCGTGCTTCCACCGCTGAAAAGTAACGGCGTTGTCAAAACTCACGTAAAGCCCTTGCTCCGTTCCCACAAAAACGAGATTTGGCTCGACCGGATCCTGAATTACGGATAACACGTAACCGTTTACGTCACCGTCTTTTATTACCCGATTCCACGTTACACCGTAGTCAGTCGTGCGGTAAAGATACGGCGTAAATTGCCCGTCGTTACGGTAATTATTTGCAACCACAAATGCTTCGCCGGCGTTGTAATCGGAGGCTCTTATCTGTGGAATCCACGCTTCGTCTGGTAAGCCAGACATTCTACCCGAAACTTCGTTCCACGTTTTACCGCCGTCTTTGGTTACTTGTACGTTGCCATCGTCCGTACCCGCCCAAACTACATTTTTATCAACTGGCGACGGGGCAATGCACAAAATGGCGTTGTGAAATTCGGCGGATGTAATGTCAATTGTCAAACCTCCACTATTATCAGAAGCTTTTTGCTGTTCTTTATTATCGGTTGTCAAATCGGGTGAAATGATTTCCCAGTTCATTCCTTTATCCGTTGATTTATGTACGAATTGTGAGCCAAAATAAAGCGAAGAATTATCGTGCGGATCTTGAGCAACGGCGGCATTCCAGTTGTACCGGATTCTAAAGTCTTTATCGGGATGCACAGGTTTGATAAATTCCGTCTTTCCCGTCTCCGCATCGTAACGAGCTAAATTTCCACCCTGCGACATGGCGTAACCGTAGCGGCTATCGTCGGGGTCTGGTGAAACGTCAAAACCATCACCAAATAGTACGACTTCAAAATACTGATTTCTGATTCCGCCGGTCATCCAGGTATAAGCCGGACCTTTCCACGAACCATTGTCCTGCAATCCACCATATACATTATAAGGAACGTCATTATCAACGTTGATGTGGTAATATTGCCCAACGGGAATAGACTCAGCGAATTGCCACTTGCGACCACGGTCACGGGAAATAGCGATTCCACCGTCGTTTCCGTTAATGATAAACGACGGGTCTTTCGGGTGAATCCAGAAAGCGTGGTGATCGGGGTGGACGCCGCTGTACGGCACAATCACTTTGAAAGTTTTTCCGCCGTCTTCGCTCATCGAGATCATCTGATATACGTTGTACAAGCGGTTTTCATTCATTGGGTCAACGGCTATGTCCTGAAAATAAAACGGACGGTTGTTCGCAACGTCTTCATCGTCGTTGATTTTTTTCCAGTTCATTCCGCCATCTTCAGATTTGTAAAGAGCGTTTTTCTTGGACTCTACCAACGCGTAAACAATGTTTGGGTCGCTGTTGGCAATCGCAAAACCCATACGGCCGTAATCGCCTTTTGGCAAGCCGTTTTTCTCATCCAATTTAGTAAATGTCTTTCCGGCATCGTACGTAACGTACATTCCCGAACCCGGCCCGCCCGATTTGAAATCGTACGGCGTGCGGTGGTGTTCCCACATGTTCACAAAAATCTTATTTGGGTTTGACGGGTCCATAATCATGTCACCCACGCCAGAACGTTGATTTGTGAAAAGAATATTCTTCCACGTTTCGCCACCATCGGTGGTTTTGTAAACGCCGCGTTCGGGATGATCCGCAAACGGATTTCCTATCACACCGACGTAAACCACATCCGGGTTATTTGGGTCAACGATGATTCGGTGAATATTGGAAGATTTTCCCAAGCCCATATTCTTCCACGTTTTACCGCCGTCCATAGATTTAAAAATTCCGCCACCTAAACCAAGACTGACGGTATTTCGGGGATTCCCCTCGCCCGTTCCAACCCAAACCACCGAAGGGTTTGACTGCTGAATGGCAACTGCTCCTATATTAATGATGGGATTATCGTCAAAAACGGAAGTGAACGTTGTACCACCGTTTTCAGATTTCCAAACGCCGCCAGATGCCGTCCCGACGTAAATAATATCGGGATTATCCCAAACGGCGTCAATGCTCGTAACCCGCCCCGACATAGTTGCGGGTCCGATGCTGCGGGCTTTTTTGTTTTTAAGAAGTGCTAAATCGAATGAATCACTTGAATTTGAAACCGTCGTTGGCGTACTTTTTTGAGCACAAGCAGACATGCTGAATAGTAAAAAAATCAACAAAATAGAGGTGATTTTGGGAATGAGTTTCCCACAGAAATCTGAACAATAAATCTTCATGTAGAGACTGGGTTAGCGTTAATACTTGCTTAATGAAACAAGATGCAAGTTTATTCTCATTTTCCCAAACGAAGAAAAGTCAGGTCGCTTTTTTATGGGCAAAAGGAAGTATTTATGCGACTAAACTAAAAGTTCAGCACCGCTTTGAGGTAATAAAAGAAGAAGACCATAACCAAGCCCCAAACAATTGCACTGACAAGCATCTTTGTAAAAATCTCTTTACGGTCATAGCGAAAAGCTACGGCTAAAATGACACCAATGGGCGGTGTAAAAATTGCGGGCGTGAGAAAAGCAATGCCCCAAAGCCCCACTCTTTGTCTGACTTTTATCGCAAACCGATTAGTTTTGGTAAACACTTCCCGCTTCTTTTTATTTTTAAAAAATAACGAAGCCGTTTTTTTCAAAAAACCGCTCAGTGTCATAATCACTACATTTGTGAGCATCATGCCGAGAACCGTGCAAGCGTAGGTTTCGTACCACTCCAAACCCACCGCCAAACCAGTAATTGGACCAAGCAAAAACTTCAGGGACGAAACACCGATGACAGAAAAGTAAGAGAACAGATTCATGGAGTAAAACGGGATTATTACAAGTAACAACAAAAGCCTTCGGTTTAAATTTTACTTTCCGACACTTTTTTTAATCGTAACTTTAATTTCGTAAAATAAACAGCGACAAATGGCGATTCCAAAAGTACTATTTCTATTATCTACTCTAATATTCAGCGGCAGTTTATCGGCTCAAAGTCCGTACGTTCTAATCTTAGGAACGGCTCAGGATGGCGGACATCCGCAGGCGGGTTGCGAGAAATCTTGCTGTAAAAGCACCTACGATAATCCACAGGAAAAACATTGGGTTTCGAGCATCGCACTTGTTGACCCGCAAACTAATGATCGCTGGATTTTTGACGCAACGCCCGATTTCACAGACCAGTTTCATCTTTTGAAAACGAAAACGAATGATTTTTCGGGAAATTTGAATGGGTTTTTTCTGACGCACGCTCACATTGGTCACTACACCGGATTAATGAACTTGGGTCACGAAGCTATGGGAGCTAACGCCGCACCTGTTTACGCGATGCCAAAAATGTCTGAATTTTTAAAAAATAATGGCCCATGGAGCCAGTTGGTGAATTATAAAAACATCGAGTTAAAACCGCTCCAAAATCAGCAAATTATAAAGCTAAACGAGCGAATTTCTATTCAACCATTTACCGTTCCTCACCGTGATGAGTTTTCAGAAACTGTTGGCTACAGAATTATGGTTGATAGCAAGTCATTGATTTTCATTCCCGATATCGATAAGTGGAGCAAATGGGAAACATCGTTGAATGAGTTGGTCAAATCAGTTGACTACGCCTTACTGGACGGCACTTTCTTCGCCGATGGCGAAATTCCCCGCCCGATGAGCGAAGTCCCCCATCCTTTTGTAACCGAAACGATGGATTTATTAAAAAATCTATCCGTGAATGATCGTAAAAAAGTGCATTTCATTCACTTAAATCACACTAATCCGCTTTTGGATAAAACCTCTGATAGCTACAAACAAGTACTAAAAAACGGCTTTCAAATAGCCGAAACGGGAAATGTGCTAGAATTATGAACGAGGTATCCAACCATTATAACGCAAAAAGACTCAGTTATAGAAAAGCTCAATACATGAAAAATATACTCATCGCAATTAGTTTGTCAATTTTTGCAATTGCTTGTTCTGAAGACGGCGTTTCACCTAGCCTCTCGAACCTTGAAGGGCAAGGAAATCTCATCGGAATTTGGGAATATGAATCTTACGAGCAAATCTCAGATACTACTTACGCACAGGTTTACCGAAAAGTAAATAGAATTGCGGGGGATCAGCCGGGTATTACGTTTAAGCAAAACGGAGCATTTATTTCTAAGCAAAATTCAGGATGGTGCGGCACTCCGCCCATTAGTTATGATTCGTTTGACGGGACATTTAGCGTAGCAAGCAAAAACTTGCTCAACATTAATTCAACTTACTGGGGCGGGAAAATGAATTACAAAGCAGAGGTGCTCGAACTGAATAATCGCAGGTTAAAAATCAGGCCTTTTGCCTATGAATACGAAGAGAGGGGCTTTTGAATTAGGCTTTCATAAAATCTGAGTCTTAAAGTCGTTAATCCAATTTTCAATAGAAATATTTGATATTCGGGTTAAATGCCTTTCGTTATTTGTGACCATTTCCATACCGTTAATTACTGATTTACAACCAATTAGTAAGTCAAAGTCTGGGATTAATATCTCTTTAATACAGTTCGTTCTTGACCATAAACATCGAAAATATCTTTGATTGGAATTATTTCAAAAAGTTGTTGTAATTGTTTTACTTCTTCTATGTGCTTATTAAAATTTTTACTGTTGTATGCTCCAAATGTTAATTCAGCAATACTAATTTCAGAAAGGCAACAGTTCTCGATGCCAACGCTTTCGATTCTTTCTTTAATTCCGAACCGACCTCGTAGAAACTCAATACAAATATCAGCATCCAACAGGTAGGTCATAATTAATCAAAGTTTATGTCCTTTTCGATTACCATTTTTCCGTTAAGTAACTCGTTAACTTCATTATCAGAAATATCCGACCAAGAGCCTGACAGACTGTTTAATAACTTTTGCTTTTCAGTGACATCCTTTTTTACCAAACTATTCCGAACACTCTCCGAAAGCTTAGCCAATAATTCAAGTTTACCTCAACCGTTAACGGTTCTATAAGGTGCATGTATTTATCTACCCTAATACTATCTGTCATATTTTCTGCGATTCAATAAACAAATATACTAAACTCTTTACTAAAAACTCCACGTATTCTTTGAAGCATCAAACGGCTCAAAAGAGAATTTAATCATGTTCCTAAAACCCGTTTGGTTGCTAGTAGACAGCACGTTATAAACTCCTAACCGAATCAGTTGCCGTCCGAATTTGAAGATACGGTTTGCCCCGAAATATACTTCGCTATAGCGGTAGTTACGTTCGGGAGCGAGCAAGAAACCACCTCCCGCCATCGTTTTTATTCCGGTTCTGTTTAGTAATGGCACTTTACTGGTTAAAAAGCCATTGAATTGGTGCGTGTAGTGCGTTTCGAGATACCAATCAAAGGTTGAAAAAGTCTGATCAATGAGCTGAAAAGTGTACATAGCGGGGGAGAAAAAGTAGGGATCTCCGCCGCGTTGATATTTATAATCCATGACAGAGATTCGGGTAGTGTCCAGAAATTTCCCCGTCTGTATTTTGTATTCCGACGTACCCAAAATACCCATTTGAAACGTCTGTCGGATGTTAAATTCTACGAAAGAAAACTTATTGAATCGCTCACTATTCCCCGCCCACGCTTTGTCATATTTAAGCGTGAAAGTCGGGAAACGTGAACCCAATACAACCTTTTGATTTGGCTCACGTAAATAAAGTTGCTTGGGTGTATAAGAAAGCAAAAAGACAGTTCTTAGCACTTCGCTCGTCGAAAAAAGCGTTGGTGTATTATTCTCAAATAGTTCGTCACCAATGGGGCCGAATTTAAAATTCCCTAAATCTTCCCGTTTGGCATAACTAAGCGTTGACGAAAGGTACAGTCCGTTTAGTAGTTCGGTAGAGTGAGCAATGTTACCAGAAATGTCCTGATAGAAATTATTTCGGCGAATAATGTCGGCAATAGTTGCTGCCCCGTTGATAATCCCAAAACCCCGTCCCCCGCTTAAAGATATTCGGGATATCCGAATTGGATTGTACAAAAAATTTGTCCGAATATTTCCCCGCAGGTCTTTGTTATTATAACCGTATGTCAGCATCGGGGCAATGAAAAACTCTTTTCTATTCTCAAAGCGTTTCCGGTAAATCACATCGTATCGATTACGAAAGCCCCCGATGGCAACGGGGTCAACGGTAGCAATAATCGGACTAAAAAACCACTCTTGCTTTTTGCTTCGGTTGATACGCCCTATTCCCGCCCACGCCACTTTCTGAAAGGTAATTTTATTGTAAATAACATCCACAGAATCCAAATATTCTTTAGAGTTCATCACCGCTTTTACGCTGTCTTTGTACATCACAAATTTGCGTTCGTCTTTTGATAAAGGTTCGGGGCGGATGCTTGTCCAAAACGTCGTGTCACGCTTGTAAGCTTCGGCTTCGGTCACGCCTAATTCTGCCCCGAAGAATTTTTTGGGAAAGGTTTTATCGAACTCAAAATCTGATTGTTTTACCAAACACCGTCCGTCTTTTTTGATAGAACCCTCTTTCACTTTCCACGTGTAGTTGGTTTTCGTAACCATCCATTTTCCGGCAATGTTTTCGTAGTTCAATTCAAACCCAAAATTCTTATACTGACGCAACGCTCGTTTGTTGAGCGAAAGCTTCGCACTTTTCAAAACCCACAGATTATCAAAGACTTCTATTTCACCTTCGTACAACGCATTTCCGAGCTTTCGGGGCGAAACCTCAACGCGGTAAATCTTTTGCAGCCCTTCGTAGTAAGAACCTAATAATTTAAATTTATAACTGGCAAAAGCAAGATTACTAATCGGCGAAATAAACTTATTATCAGATACTTGCGGAACGTATTGCAGGTTTTCGTAGAGGTTAAATTCGCCGTCGGTGATGGTCGTAAAAAAGAGCGTAGATTGGTCGTTCAGCTTAGTTACTGCCGTCCGTTCTTCTTTTTGTTTGTTCGGAACTTCCTCGTGGCGGATGAGTGTACATTCAAATAAATTCAGGTTCGGAACGCTGTCTTTTTTTATTTCGGTTACTTCGTTCTCGGTATTTTCCAGCACCGATTCATTGAGCGTTTCTTCCGGTTTCTTCTTTTGTTTAACGGGCGGATTTTCCACTTCTTCCACCGCTTTTATATAAACTTGAGCGGTGTAATTCTTGTATTGATTCAGAAAATTCTCCCGGTTATCAATCACTTTTTGAATTACCTCGTAAGAGTAGTCTTTACGCCTGATTTTAACTTCTACCTCATTGAGCTGATTTGCACTTTCTTCGAGGTAAATATTTTTCACTAAATCCTGCTCCACCACTAATTCAACGAGCTGAGTTTCAAAACCGAGGTAAGAATACGCAATACGATTTAACCCTTGCGGCACCTGAATTTCGTACCTTCCCAAATCGTCCGTTACTGTTCCGGTTTGAGCGTTAAATAACCGGACATTTGAGTTTATAAATGGCTTATTATCAACCGAGTAAACGTAGCCACGCACAAAGTAAAATTCTTGTGAATAAGAAAACAGACTACCAAAGGTTAGTAGAAAAGTAAAGACAGAACTGCGTTGTTTTTTTGTCAAAATAATGCTGGTTCGAAGTAAAAGTTAAGACAAAACGTTTTTTTGAAGACACAAATCTCTAAAATAACGTTGTACCCGACCACTATTTTAACAGATTATAAAACATTGATTAGTACAACAACTATTGTCTTGCTAACTAAATTCCTTACTTTTGCAAAAAATGAGAATACAATGAAGCATTGGAAAAGAAGAACGAGTAAAGAAATTCAGGAACGTATTGACACGGCTTTAGGTGAAAATAGTAGTTTTTATGACGAGCCGATTATCGGAATGCCCTGCTCGCATTTAGACAGTAAAATTTTTCCACACGGGAATCCGATACTTAATAATGCTCCTTTTCTGCAAACCTTAATAAATAATCCAAACCACATTGGTTGTCATACCGTTGCAGCTTCAGAAGCTACTTTTTCCGGAACACAAAAAGTTGAGCGGGAACTGTTAAACATTGTTGCCTGCGATATTTTTAAAGCAGAAGAAGGCGAGTTTGACGGTTATGTCGCGTCTGGAGGTACGGAAGCAAACATGCAGGCCGTTTGGGTTTACCGTGAATTCTTCAAGAAAAATAGCAATTTTTCACTCGACGAAATCGTAATCGTCTGTTCTTCCGATACGCATTACAGCATTCCGAAAGCCAGCAATGTATTGGGCGTACAACTACACAAAGTTCCGGTTGATAAAGTTACCCGACAAATGTCTCCGTCTGGTCTTTCAAATGCTTTTTCAGAACTTAAAGAAAATGGTATAAAAGGCATTATTTTCGTTGCCAATATGATGACGACCATGTTCGGTAGTGTGGACGAACTCGATGTAATTACCGAAGCTTTGTTAGAGAGTGACTTAGAGTTCAAACTTCATATTGACGGAGCTTACGGCGGATTTTTCTACCCGTTTGCGAATGAATCAAATAACATGAACTTTGCAAATGAACACGTAAATAGCATTACCGTAGATGCTCACAAAATGGCCCAGGCTCCTTACGGAACGGGCATATTTTTGATTCGAAAGGGATTTATGGGCTATACGCACAGCAAAGAAGCCTCTTACGTAAAAGGTGAAGATTACACATTAGTAGGAAGCCGTTCGGGAGCAAATGCCGTAGCGGTTTGGATGATTTTGAGTGCTCACGGGCCAAACGGCTGGAAAGAAAAAACGCACATTCTGAAACACCGCGTAGACTGGTTATGTAAAGAGTTAGATGCCGCTGGAGTAAATTATTTCCGGGAAGCAAATTCAAATATTGTCAGCCTTTCGGCAGAGTGTGTTTTACCCGAAGTAGCTCAGAAATACCAAATTGTACCGGATGATCACCACGCCCCAAAATGGTATAAAATCATTGTGATGGAACACGTAGAAGTGGAAGATTTAGAGATGTTCCTTGCTGACCTCAACGTAGCAGTTTTACAATAAAAAGTGCCCAGTGTCATTTTTTTAGAATACATTTTCGGTTAATTTTGCTAATATTTCGGATAGTAAATTTAATACGAGCTCAACATGCCAATCATTGATCAAAAGTCTTTCTGGGAAAACGGTTATTCACTAATTAAAAACCTCTTCGACCCCGAAGAAGTAATCAATATTCGTAAGAAATCTATTGCGATGGCACAGCGGCAGTTAGTGGCGGTTGGTTTGTTGGATAAACTAAACCCCGAACTGCCCGAAGAAGAATTCAATAAACTGTTTTTTGAACTGTTTGACAAGTACCCCGAACGCATTATTTCAACCGGAAAGCACATTCAGCACGGTATGGATTTGCACCGAATTTCGCTTGATAAACGTATTGAAGAAGGACTAAATGACATCGGACTTTCGTTTCCGAACATTTGCACCCGTCCGATGCTATTTTTCAACGCCCGTAAACTTGCCAAGAAACAGGTTTACTGGAAAACCGACCCTCATCAGGACTGGCGAAGCATGCAAGGTTCGCTAAACGCTATTGTAGTTTGGCTGCCGTTAATTGACGTTCCGATGTCTTTGGGGGCTTTAGAAATTGTTCCTAAGTCGCATAAGTTTGGACTCCGGACAAATCAATTCACCGATGGTTTTGGGACATTGCCTCCCGAAGAAGCCGAAAAACATTCGTGGGAACCAGTTGAGGTCAAAGCGGGCGATGCCCTATTTTTCTCGTCGATGCTTTACCACCGCTCGGGTTCAAACGATACCGAAAATGGGATTCGCTGGTCGTGCCATTTCCGCTATAATGACATGGACGAACCAACGTTTATTGAGCGTGGCTTTCCCCACCCGTACATCTATCATCCAAATCCTGACATCATTACGCCTGATTTCCCAACGGAGCAGGATATTGAGAAAGCGTACGGCGTTTGATGGAATAAAATAACCTTAAATAGTTATGTTTTGCCGCTTTAACACAGCGACATTCCCGTTTCGTACCCGAACTATCCGCATTTCTAAATTACCAGATGGCAAGCTATTTTTGCCCACGCCACCAGAAATATCACGGCTGTAATACTGATGGGTTTTTATCAACTGCGGAAGTTTGTTTGGCTCGTTATTCAGCGGAAAACTCATGCGTATTTCGTTGTTCACAAACAGAATATAATACCCTTCGTTTAAAGCGAATAATGGCGTAAAAGTATTACTAACATTCACCGAAAAACCATTCTCTGATGCTGCAATCTCAACCTCTTCAGAAACTGGACTTTCGGGCGTGGATTCAGAATAAAGTAAATCTGAAAACTCACTAATTGATTCGGGAGTTTTGTAGAAGCCGTAGTACTTTCTGCTCAGAAAAAGTGCATCGTTGTAGTATTTCATTAGTCCGGGAATAGATGCCGTAAACTCCACAGGAGGGATTGGCGGCTTCTGAAACTCATTAACCGGAACGTGGTCATCGGGAGTTCTGGAATCCGGAAAAGCGTAAAAATAATTACGTCCATTGTTATCCCAGTTAAGCTGAGTCAACACCTTCGTCTTCCGAAAGTTGTACACGTCGTCCCACGTCAAGTAGTAACTGTAAGCGTGAAATATCAACGTAAATACAATCACTACTTTCAGAAACTGGGTTCTTATGACAGGTTTTACAGTTAGCAAAATTGCTAAGTAAACAACCAGATAATAAAAAATCGGAATGGCTTTATAACGGCTGTTGTAAACTTCCTGAATACCTAAACTGGCTCGTGAAACCGCAAAGGCTAAACCACTCAAACTGACAAAAATGAAACAGCTGAACACAAAAAGGGTGACTTTGGGGAGTTCAGAAAATTTACGAGTTAAAAATTCTACCCAGCGAGCTTTTTTCTTCGGCTTAAAAATAAAGTCGCACAAAAATACCACGAACGGAACGGCAATAGTTAACCACGCAATTGCTCCCGCAACAGTGGTGACACTGTATCGTAAATTCGTTCTGAATGAAAGCACTGAAGTGTCAATAACAGAACCAAAGAAAGCGAAAAAGTCAATAACGATGAGCAGGAAATATTCAGTAATATTTGCCGAAACGCTTGGCTTGTGGCTCGGCATCCGAAAATCGTAAAAGTATCCGGCGAAACATAAAATGGTTACGATTCCCCAAACGATTTTCTCTTTTTTTGTGCGTTCTATAAAAACTACCGGAAGTACCGCTATAAATCCAAACATTCCGTTTCCGTTCGTAAACATCGCCATTACCAGCAAAGAAACGGCGAAATATGAATAAGATGATTTTTGAGTAAAAGCAACGAGGTAAAATGCCCAAACTGAAAAAATTATGGCAACACTGTGCTGCAAAGATGTGATTACCCAAAAATTATTCTCGTACGGTTGAATCGAAAATATGATAAGTATTACCGGAATCATAAATGCTTTTCCGAAACCATTTTTCATTAGAGTTTTCCAAAAGACAATTGGGATAATCAGCAAATGCAAAGAGCCAATAAATGTCAGAACGCCGTGATCAATTCTACCAAGTACCCCGTAAACCAATAGCGTAAACAACCGCACGTAAAGCACTCGGTGTTCGTTCATTTGTGAAATCAGCAGATTGAGCCGTTCACCCGTTCCGAGGTGCGTTTTCCAAGCTACCATAAATGCTTCCACGCAATGCCAATCGTCGGTCCAACCTACATCAACCGTATAATAAGCGGTAAAAGAGTAGAACAACAAAACGGGCAACAGCAACAAAATAGTCACCAACACTTTTCCTGCAAATTTCATTCTAAATTGGGTTTCTTCCGAAGATTTTGAAAAAGTAAAGTTATTGGATAAAAAACGGAAAACGATAACTTATCCCGTTTCTGAAAACTATAAAGCCCGATTTTTAGTTTTTAACTCAGAATCACACACAAAACACAATATATGTCCTTTTCTAAAGACTTATTAAAGATAAAAACACTCGGCGAACTGAAAGCCGCAGCTTATACACCGAAATCCACCAAAGAAGAATTAAGGGATAACTTAATCACGAAATTAAAAAACAAAGAAACGGTTTTTGAAGGAATCTGGGGCTACGAAGATACCGTAATTCCTGACGTGGAACGTGCTATTTTATCGATGCACCACATCAACTTATTGGGGCTTCGCGGACAAGCAAAAACCCGGATTGCCCGATTAATGGTAAACCTCTTGGATGAGTACGTTCCGGTAGTAGAAGGTTCGGAATTGAACGATGACCCGTTACAACCGCTTTCTCGTTTTGCAAAAGACTTAATTGCCGAACACGGTGACAAAACTCCCGTATCGTGGTTGCACCGTGATGAGCGTTATAACGAAAAACTTGCCACGCCAGACGTATCGGTAGCTGATTTAATTGGTGACGTTGATCCAATTAAAGCCGCCACTTTACGCCTCCCCTACTCTGACGAACGCGTGATTCACTTCGGATTAATTCCACGGTCGCACCGTTGTATTTTTGTTATTAACGAATTACCCGATTTACAAGCTCGGATTCAGGTATCACTTTTCAATATTTTGCAGGAAGGCGACATCCAAATTCGTGGATTCAAACTCCGTTTGCCGCTTGATATTCAGTTTGTGTTTACCGCAAACCCCGAAGACTACACCAATCGTGGAAGTATCGTTACTCCGTTAAAGGATAGAATTGACAGCCAAATAGTTACGCATTATCCGAAGTCGATTGAGGTTGGACGGAAGATTACGGAACAGGAAGCGAAAGTTAAAAAAGGTCAGGGAAATATTGCGGTAAACGATGTATTGAAGGACCTCATTGAGCAAATTGCGGTGGAAGCCCGCGAAAGCGAATACGTGGATTCTAAATCAGGTGTTTCGGCTCGAATGACGATTTCGGCTTACGAGAACCTGTTGAGTTCTGCCGAGCGTAGAGCGTTAATCAACGGCGACGTGGATTCTCCCGCTCGGATTTCTGACGTTTATGGAGCAATTCCGGCAATTAACGGAAAGATAGAATTGGTGTACGAAGGCGAAGTGGAAGGTCCGGTTTACGTGGCTCAGAGTTTGGTATCGAAAGCAGTTCGTTCACAATTTCTAAAGTATTTTCCTAACCCCGAAACGGTTAAAAAGCAAAAAGATGCTAAGAATCCGTTTGCTCAAACAACCAATTGGTTCGGCGAAGGAAACGAAATTGATTTATTAAACGACCACGCCGACACAGAATTTACCGCCCGCTTAAAAACTATCGAAGGTTTAGAGGAATTGGTGGATGCTTATCACCCAAATTTAATGACCGCCGAGAAGTTATTCATGATGGAATTTGCGTTGCACGGCATGGCGGAATTCTCGCTTATCAGCAAGCAGTCGCTTGATACGGGTATTCAGTTCAAAGACTTACTTGATAACCTCTTTGATCCAAACAAACTCAACTTCGACGACGAGGAAGATGAAGATGAAGACGACGATAACTTTGGAAATGACAGGTATTAACAATACCAAATAAACCTCATAGGTTTCTGAAACCTATGAGGTCTTCTATTAAGTGACCCTTATGAATGCCCGATGTCAAATTATTGACGTTAGGCATTTTTTGTTTGCTTTCACCATTCACGTTCATCAAAAACGTTTTGAATTGCTGCAAACTCATTCCCGTCAAGTAATTCGTCGTTGGTGAAAGCTTTTTTTAATTGCTCGTCCCAGTCCTTTCTTACTTCGCTTTTTAATGGTTTTGTAATCTTAGATGAAGATTTGGGCTTGCTGACTTTTGATTTCTATTTCTTTGTGCCTATTTACATCCTAAAATCATACCGTTCCGATGGCACTTTTTACAAATTTATAACTTCTTTTATTATTAACATGCCACCTCAAAAGAGGCTACTTTTATGCCATTTTTCGATAACAAGTTGAGAAGTTAGAATACTTACGACAATTAAAATCTTTCTTACCCCTCAAACTTCGCTTCCCGCTTCTCCATTTTGGCGAAAAATGCTTCTTGTAAATCATTGGAGAGCAGCATGGCGGCGTTCCAAGTTGCGACATAATTCAAGCCGTCGGCTACGGAATAATCCCGAGTGTGAAGTAAAATGTGCTTCGTTCCCCGAATAGAAACAGGAGATTTTGCGGCGATGGTTTCGGCAATTTTCATAACTTCGTTGAGCATGGTTTCTTTACCTGTGAACGAGCGGTTCACAATGCCAATTTTCTCGGCTTCTTGCCCTTCTACGTTTCTTCCCGTAAAAGCCATTTCCCGCATCATTCCTTCACCAATCAGTTTTGGTAAACGTTGCAGCGTTCCGAGATCGGCAACCATTCCCATATCAATTTCTTTGATGGTGAAATACGCATCGTCGGTACAATACCGCATATCGCAGGCAACAACCAAATCAATTCCACCGCCAATACAACCGCCATGAATTGCAGCCAAAACAGGTTTTGAGCAGTTTTCGATTGCATTTATCGGAGCTTGTAATTTCAGCACGTCT
Organism: Spirosomataceae bacterium; assembly: GCA_047630355.1. Classification (GTDB taxonomy): domain Bacteria; phylum Bacteroidota; class Bacteroidia; order Cytophagales; family Spirosomataceae; genus JANQUM01. Next base: position 43,337 of record JBLHXN010000010.1, read on the forward strand.
TTTCTGATTTTTTCTCTTCGGCGGGCCTCGCAGGTAATGTTGTTTTGTGAAACTGACATTAACAAACTGAGGTCTATTCCGGCACAGAAGTGTTTGCTTTCGCCGCCCTCAATTACTACGACTCGTACATCATCGTTTTCGTCTAATTCAGTAAAAAGTATTTCAATTTCGTTCCATGCCGTTTGATCTAGAGCGTTTGCTTTTTCAGGACGATTGATTTTAACGTGGGCAATGTAATTTTGGATATTTAGTTGAAGTGTTTGCATGATGATTTAGTAGTTAGCAGTTTGGAGGGTGATTATAAGATATTTTCAATTAAAAAATTCTTGATATTCATCCTCTTTGAAGCCCGAGGCAATGATTTCGCCTTCTTTTTCCACGATAGGGCGTTTGATGACAGACGTTTTTTCCATCATCAATTCAGTAGCACTTTCGTTATCTATGATTGCCGCTTTTTCTTCGTCAGACAATTTACGATACGTCATTCCGGCTCGGTTTACCAGTTTTTCCCACGGTTGTTGGGTCATCCAGTTTTCAATTTTTTCTTTACTAATTCCATCTTTTTTATAATTATGAAATTCGTACTCAACGTTATTTTCTTCCAGCCAGGTGCGGGCTTTTTTCACCGTGTTACAATTTGGTATTCCGTATAAGGTTAGCATAATTTTGTTGTAGATTTGTGGGTGTGTTTTTAAAAACAGCCCTTCCCGTTTGTTGGTTCGGTAGATTTTAGTTTCATCCCGAACCTTTTACGCAATTTGGTGGTACTTTAATAGTACCCGCAACAAAGAAAAAAAATTACAGCTAAATATAGTATTTGAAATGCCATTAGACCAAACTCCGCACATAGGTTACGACGACGACGATAAAGAAGATGAAGAGTCAGACAATGATGGGATGTCTTTTCTTGATCATTTGGAAGAATTACGTTGGCATCTCATTCGTTCCGCAATAGCCATTGCGATTTTTATGGTTATCGGATTTGTATTCCATCAGGAAGTGTTCCAAATGCTCATCTTACCGCCGTCAAAAGTAGATTTTATCACGTATCGTGTTCTTTGTGATATTGGAAACGCAGTCGGTATTGAAAGCCTCTGCGTAGAAAAAATGAACTTCGCTTTAATGAGCCGCGAGGTTTCAGGACAATTTATGATGGCACTTACCACCGCCGCCATTGTAGGTTTGGTGGTTGCTTTTCCGTACATTTTTTGGGAGATCTGGCGATTTATAAAGCCCGGCCTTAAAAAAGAAGAGAAAGGTGCCGCCCGTGGTGCGGTATTCTACGTAACACTTTTGTTTTTCATGGGCGTATTGTTCGGTTATTATGTGGTTGCTCCGTTTGCCATTAACTTTTTAGTGAATTTCCAAATTGACGAAAGTATTATTAACCAATTCGATATTGGTTCTTACATCGGCATTTTAGCAACGCTTACACTCGCTTGTGGTATTACATTCCAGTTACCGATTGCTATTTTTGTACTCACTAAGATAGGCGTGGTGACACCTCTATTTTTACGTACTTATCGTCGGCATTCACTGGTTGTCATTCTAATTGTGGCGGCGGTTATCACACCTTCGCCGGATGCTATTAGTCAGATATTAGTTTCGATTCCACTGTACATTTTATTTGAAATTAGTATTTTGGTTTCTGAGCGAGTAGAAAAAGCAAGATTAGCGACTTTGGAAGGGTAATCCTTCACTACTGAGGACTTACTTTTAATAACATCCACCAATTTCGGCGGTAAAAGTTATTGGTGAATCAGCTACGAAACCAGGATTGAGAACAATCGCCTTTCTGGAATAAATAATATTATTATTTTCCGTTACCTTATCGTTCAGAATAACCTGTTTCGTAATTCGGCTATTGGTAATTTCGCTGAGGGTTCCGTATTTTAGCTTATCATTAAAGAGCCTTGGTTTCACACCGCAGGAAAGTAACGGCGAGGCGTAGTAATTTCCTAACTTATCAGCTACGAAAGCGAAGCTCTTTTTACCTGCTGCACTTCCCCTACTCGTAAAGCCGGATGGAGCTACCACTTTTCCATTATCGAGTACAAAAACCTGTTTACTGAAACTTGGTAACATTGGTATTGCTGATTGAAAAAACGTGCTGTCTAAAGCCTGATTCCAGACGTCAGCAAGTCTGCCCAGTCCTCTCTTGTTGAATTCATTTGTAAAGTGAACCCCATCAAGCCGAGCATATGTAAGTGTGTCTGTGTACGGGCCAGCAAATACATCTGAAAGTTCGGCAGCAAGCCTTCGTTGATCTGCAATAATGAGCGAATCCTTTATTCCGTAAATGAGAGATGTCTGACTGATAACCCAAGCTAATTTACTTCCTGCTTGTTCTTTCGAGGCGGCGATGACTTTTTGCATATTCCCAAAATAATCAATCGGTAGTCCCGAGGTATTCAGACCATTGCGAAAAGAATCTGCCTCGCCTTGGTGCCACAATACTGCCCGTAAGCCCAGTATATTCCTATAAAACTGAATTGAACGATGGAGGAATCCGTAAGGAATATACCTTCTGTTTTGGTCATGAGTGCCCAAACTATCGATACTAGTTACCCAGCTTTCTGAATCTGTGCCGCTCCATGCTGCATTCAGAAAAAAGACCGGAACATTCAAACGTTTCGCAATTTTATCTCCTAATTCTGCCCAACACCATGAAGTTACCCCAACCGGATAAATATTCATATCGTTAGACAAAAGCTGAGCGTTAAATGAAGGGCTATTCATGTATTCGTCATAATCGGAGAAGGCTCCTACCCTACCGAACGGATCAGACGAGCCACGAGACTCTTTTAGCATTTGTCCTTGGGCATTTGATTGCCCTGCTATCAAGAATACTTCTCCAATACCAATTCTCAAAATAGTGGTATCTGCTATTACAGCAGCATCTTTGATTACCCGAACCTGCAAATTGTACCAACCTTCGGTGGCTTTTAGTACCTCAAAAAAGGTTTGTAAAGAGTCAACTTTAAACTTACGACAATTGACCCACTCTGTAGCCTGACCAGTAGAAACAGCAAACGGAAGTAATCTCGCTTGGATAATATCAGCTGTCATTTCTGAATAGCCACTAACGAGTATTTCACCATTACCAAGTGTATTTCGTTGAAACACTAATCTTGAATAAGGAAACTCTACATTAACCTGAGCACGTGCGGACGATATAAAATTGAAGAGAATACAAATAATTATTATGTAAGATTTCATCTATGCAGATGGTTTGAAGGAATGACATCATTATGCTGCCCGCTCCTTTTACATTAAGGGAAATTGAAAAGTCAGCCTTTCTTAACTGATATTTAGTAAATAATAGTTCGGTAAGTCCTGAACATCGGTCTCGCAAATATAATAGCACTTCCCACTATTCAAACGGACTCATAGAGGTTTTGTCTAAGTTCCTCCTCGTTATTTATCGTAAATCGACCAATTTATAACTGATATGGTATTTTGATATACTTACCATGTAAATAATTTATTCACTTTAAACTTAGTAGTCATGAATAACGCAACAGAAGACAAAATCAAAGGGAATTGGAATCAAATGAAAGGTGAAATCCAACAGAAATGGGGAGATTTAACTGACGACGATTTAGATTACGCAGAAGGTAAAGAAACCGAGCTACTTGGACGCATCCAAGAGAAAACCGGTGAGACGAAAGAAAACGTCAAGAGCTTTATTGATGGATTGTAATCTGTACTCAAAGAAAGTAAAAATCCCCATTACGCAAATGCGTAATGGGGATTTTTATGGTTTAAGTAACGATACGATTTTAAATATAGGTTTCTGATAAAGTTAGTTTCTCATAAAACCCACCCCGTCTGCCAACTGAATCAAGCATCCACCCCTCCGAGGAGGGGAATCGCAACGCCACGATAAATATATTTAATTTTAAGCAAGTACTTAATTAAAAATAAATTACTCGATATCGCTATTTTTCACCGCAAGTAAGTCAATACCAGAAATTACATAAAATTCGATAGAAGTCATCTTACCATTTTTATCTTCGTTGTATCTGTACGCCACAAAAGTTTCTTCCTTTTTCCTACTCATATTATCAATAACTCTTTTACGATAATCTTCCATTGCTCCTAAATCCCTTTCATCAAAGGTCTCTTTATTAAAATCAAAAGCAACTTCCATCAAATTTTTGCGTTTTTGCATTTGTCTAACCTACACCATTTTTAAGATGACGAAAACTTATCTTGATATTGAAATTTTGGGTAATCTTCAATGTTAGATTCTTCCTTAAAAAAGTCCGTAATAGAGTAGTTGAGAAAAAGAAGCTTACGAAATTTTCGGTAGCTCCATGAGGTTGGTTGACTGTGATAGGCCTTAAGAATTTGGGAATTAGTGCCAACCACATATTTTATATTATCTATATGAGGTTCATAACTGTCCGCAACTATTTAAGCTTAAAAGTATAAAATAGGCTCTTAATATTATACATTTTCGTGAATTGAGACATATAATTCGAAAAACTTAACTAATATAAAGACTATGATTCAACCCCGAAGACGCAAAGAACGCAAAGTATGAATAATCCTTTCTCTGTGTTTTTCACGGCTTCGGGGTTAAATTATTAAAAATAATCCTTAGTAACTTACTACTTGATTGTTGGATAAAACCTAAAATTACATTGAGCCCATCAAATCTTTGTTGAGTTTTACGTAATCCATGTTACCAGCTTTTTCGGCAAGTTCCATTGACTTTTTAGCAGTCATCATAGCACCTTTCTTGTCACCTGATTTTGCTTGAATTTTAGCTTTTAAGTGAGCAACCCAGTAAGCTGTTGGCTGTTGATCAACGGCTTTGTCCGCCCACATCATTGCCTTTTTCATATCCTTACCGTTCTCGTAGTAGTAAGTAGCAGCATTGAAATAAGGCAGATTATCACCGTTCATTACCTTATCAATCTGAGCCATTACTTTCGTATCAATGTCAGACTCTACTTTAATTGGCACTTCTACGTCAGCCCAAATCAAGTCAATCTCCATTGAGTTTGCAGTTTGGTTACTCAACATAATAGTGAATGTCTCAACCTGCATTGGTAACTTTACGGGCTTCGCCATAAAAGTGTACATTTCATCTCCTACTTTGTAGTTTGCTGATGAAACCTTTGGGTCGCTAAGCATTACTGTCCACTCGTTCTTTCCCGGCTTGGTAATTACGGAATACGTTCCAGCTTTTACGGCAGTTCCGTTCAATGTTACATCTTCTCCGAACATAAATGTGGTTGGTGAATTAGCACCAGTACGCCATAATTTATCGAAAGGCACTAAGTCACCAAAGATGGTGCGGCCTTTTGCACTCGGACGTGAATACGAAACCTCCACTTTTGATAAAGCGAAATCTTGCGTAATAGTTTGCGTTGGACTTGGCTGCGGCATTGTGATTGTCTGAGCAGTAGCTCCGATTGTCACAACGGACAACAATAAAACAAATAATTTTTTCATTAGTATTGACTTTTAGTTTATTAAACTGCGAATGTACGCAGAATAGCCTGATATTAATCGTTGGATTTGTCCATTTGCAAATTCATAACATCCCGAAAGGCTTTCAAAAAAGTATCCGCGTCTTCTCTTGTCAAAGCAAGACTTGGTAATAATCGTAAAGTATGCGTACCCGAAACTCCCGTAAATACGTGTTTCTCAAAAAGTAGTTTTTTACGAATATCAGCCACGGGCATCTCCATTTCAATACCTATCATTAAGCCAACACCACGAAGTTCTTTTATTCCGGGAATGTCTTTTAAGCCATCCATTAGGTATTCGCCCATTTCCGTAGCATTTTCGAGTAATTTTTCTTTCTCGATGACTTCTAAAACCGACAATGCTGCTACGCAAGCCAAATGATTACCGCCGAACGTAGTTCCCAGCATACCAAAGGTAGCTTCGAATTTAGGAGAAATCAGTACGCCCCCAATTGGGAAACCGTTACCCATTCCTTTCGCCGCAGTGATAATATCGGGTTTTACGCCGCTCAACTCCCACGTAAAAAACTTCCCCGAACGCCCGTAACCACACTGTACTGAATCGTGAATAAAAACGGCACCGTGTTCGTCGCAGCTTTCCCGAATCGCGGTCATAAACTCATCCGTCGCGACATGAATTCCACCCACGCCCTGAATACCTTCCACAATGACGGCACAGGTTTCAGAATCAACGGCATTTCGTACGGCTTCAGCATCATTAAAAGGTAAAAATACTACGTGCGAGTCATCGTTTATCAACGACTTGATTTTCGGATTGTCCGTTACCGCAACGGCTGCCGAAGTACGTCCGTGAAAACCGCTTTTGAAAGCAATAATTTTCTTACGTTTCGTATGAAACGAAGCAAGTTTCAACGCATTTTCATTTGCCTCAGCTCCCGAACTAACCAAAAATAAATCATAATCAGGAAGACCCGAAAGCTCGCCAAGTTTCTCGGCGAGTTGCTCTTGCAACGGAATCTGTACCGAATTCGAGTAAAACGAAATAGCATTTAATTGCTCGGTCAAACGCTCCACATAATACGGATGGGCGTGCCCGATAGAAATCACAGCGTGCCCACCGTACATATCTAAATACTTTTCGCCTTTATCGTCCCAAAGCGTACTTCCAGACGCTTTTACGGGGGTGATATCATAAAGCGGATAAACGTTGAATGGTTGCATGTTTTGATTCGGGGATGTGAGGATTTATTTTTTTCTACAAACGATATAGCCACAAAAGGGGCTTCTATTCTCTACAATATACTTTCAACATCTAAAACTTACTTGACCCATTTCAAACAAACAGGCATTGAAACCTTAATTTCTTTTCCCGTTGAAGTAATGGCTCCAGTCTCGGTATTTCTTGAGAAAATGACAATATTATCGCTGTCTTGGTTTGCCACTAAAACCCATTTTCCGGTTGGAGAAATGGTGAAATTCCGGGGCGTTTTCCCTTCAACTGACGTTTGATTGAGCGTTGTTAATTTACCCGTCGCTTCGTCAATTTTATAACTAACAATGGTATCAGAAAAGCGATTAGAACCGTAAAGAAATTTTCCATCAGGTGAGATGTGAATATCGGCACAAGCACTTTTACCATCGAAGTTTTCAGGTAACGTGGTTACTTCTTCAATCTCCGCCAATTTACCGTCTGTATAATCAAAAGTGGTAATCGTATTGGTTAATTCCTGAATAACGTAAGCGTATTTTCCGTTCGGGTGAAAAGTAAAGTGCCTTGGCCCCGAACCCGCTGAAACGGTTTGGTGGTTTCCGGCGGTAAGTTCGCCCGTTTCACTATTCAGGCGATACGCCATGACTTTATCAATACCCAAATCAGGAACAAAAACGTCTTTATTATTCGGTGAAATGTTCGCTGAATGAACATGCGGTTCGTTCTGACGGTCTTTGTTCGGGCCGCTTCCGGTATGTTGAATCACCTGCGTTGGCTCGCTCAACGTGCCATCATCGTTAATCGGCAAAATGGCGAGGCTTCCACCCGTGTAATTTCCCGCAATGCACCATTTGCCCGTTTTATCAATCTCTACGTGACATGGGTGCGGTCCGCCCGACGAAGCCATATTTAACGATGTCAATTTACCTTCTGAAAAAGCGAAAGATTCTACCGAACCACCGTTGGTTTCGTTAACAGCGTAAACGAATTTCTTATTGGGAGCAACTTCTAAAAACGAAGGGTCAGGTCCGCTGGCCACCGTATCTATCGGCACAAATTCTCCAGTACCTTCATCGAAGGTAAAGGTGTAAATTCCTTCGCTACCTTCTTTGGTGTAAGTTCCAACCAAAAGGTAAGCGTTATCAGTTTGCGACTCTTGCATATCGTTTGGATTATCTGACGAATCCGTGCAGCTAAAAGCTGTCAGAAGCGTGGCGAGAAATATTAGGCTGTTTTTCACTTTAAAGAGGATTGAGAATGTTCGAACCAAAAGTAAGGAATTAATCAGGTATGTATAGATAAAAAAGCAAACGGAATCAACAACAGCTGATGTAATAGTGTAATTTGAGAAGAACAATAAGGTGGTAATGACAAGTCTTTTACAAAAAGTGGATTTCTCGTTTGAAGTATATCAACTCACTTCCTACTCACAAACCGATTCCCTTTCACGTAAAAACGATACGGTAAATCTACGCCTTGCGTGATACCGATACGGGTGGTGGTTACTATTTCGAAATTTGTAAGAATAGGTTCGTTGCAATAGATTTCAGAATTGAAAATAAGTAAATCATTGTGGGCTTTGGTGATGCCCATGGCCTGAACAAGTTTTGCCGGACCATTACATAAATCCTTTTCTTTCAATGTTTTTCCGCTCGAAGATTTATGTCGTAAACGGCGTTCCTGCATTAATTCCTGACCTTGCGTGGGCTGCAACGACCGAATCAAAATGGCTTCGCCAATTCCATCACCTCCCGAAGAGATATTGACGCAAAAGTACATTCCATAGATTTGGTAAACGTAGATATTTCCCGGCGTACCGAACATGGGAGCGTTGCGTTCGGTTTTGTGGCGGTACGCATGACAAGCGGGATCACCGACCAAATAGCCTTCGGTTTCCACAATTATTCCGGCGGTTATACCTTCGTCAGATTCATGGACGAGTTCACAACCTAACAGCTTTTGGGAGAGTATTAATGTATCGTATTCTTCGTAAAATTCTTTCGTTAACATTAGCTATTCTTTCGCAAATCAACTCGTCTCTGAGTCAAATTGTTAACTTTTATCCGGCGAGAAATTTAGAATTTATGAACGTAAGCTCGCATCAGCAATGAAATCTAAACCCAACGCCGTGAATATTCTCAATTTTGACTTCTTCGTCAGTAGATAGCATTTTGCGTAAACGGGTGATAAATACATCGAGGCTACGACCGAGGAAATAATCGTCCCGCCCCCAGATTTTTACCAGAATATCTTCGCGTTTAATTACCTGATTCGGAACGTCGCAAAGATACTTTAGCACTTCTGCTTCGCGGTGCGTAAGCTTTTTCTCAAAATCATCAGATTGTAATTGCAGTTCGGGGTAATCGAACGTGAACTTTCCTACGGTATAAATTTGATTTTCGTCGTCTGATTTCACTACGGTCTGACGTTTCAGAAAAACCCGCATACGGAGTACCAATTCTTCAATACTAAAGGGTTTGGTCATATAATCATCGCCGCCAATTTTTAATCCTTCAATCTTATCTTCCTGCATCGTTTTGGCGGTCAAGAAAATAATGGGGATTTGGTGGTTGACTTCTCGTATTTTTTCGGCGAGGGAAAAGCCATCCAGTTCAGGCATCATTACGTCCAAAAGGCAAAGATCATATTTGTCTTTCTGGAAATTCTTCCACGCGTCTTTTCCATCCAGAAAGTGATTAATTTCAAAACCTTCTAATTCGAGGTTGTCTTTAGTTACAAAACTTAGATTTTCGTCGTCTTCGACGTAAAATATTTTAGCCATTCTTTTAATTTAGGTTAAAGGTTAAAAAGAGAAAGGCTAATGGACTTATTCTCAGATTAACTATTGGTTTTATTCACTAAATACACTGCTCACTTTCTACTTCTCCTGTGGTATAGTAATGTCAAAAGTTGTGCCTTTTTTATATTCACTTATTACGTCTATTTTCCAGCGGTGAGCCTTTACTATCTGCTTTACGTAACTCAAGCCTAATCCAAACCCTTTCACATTGTGAACGTTTCCGGTAGGTACGCGGTAAAATTTATTAAATATTTTGGACTGATATTCTTTCGGAATGCCAATGCCTTTATCTTTTATTTGTAGCACAACTCCCTTCGGTACGTTGTGGGTTGCAATGGTAACCATAGCAGGTTTAGACGAGTACTTGATTGCGTTCTCAACCAAATTCCTGATTACGTTTATCAAATGTACCCGATCGGCAAAAATACTGGTTCGGTCGGCTTTAAGGTCAAAAATAAGATTTTCTCCTAGTTCAGCTTTGACACTTCCCGTTACTTCGTGTATAAGTGAATGTAGTTCTTGCAATTCTACTTCCATTTCTAATTTGCCGCGAGTCAAACGAGCGGTAGTCAGCACCGTCTCAACCTGATTTTTGAGTCGATTATTTTCTTGTTTAATAATCTGAACGTATTTACGCATACGTTCGGGCTGTTCAAATATTTTGGGATTATTTAGTACGTCGGTAGCAACTTGAATCGTGGAAATAGGCGTTTGAAATTCGTGCGTCATATTATTCACAAAGTCACGCTGAACTTCACTCAGGCGTTTTTGTCGTAAAATAACGAACATAGAATACCCAAAAAACGTCATAACCACCAGTGTTATAAGCGACGAAACAATCCAGATATCGAGTTTACTGGCAACGTAGGAGGATTTATTCGGAAACCGTACTCCGAAGTAATTCAAGTATTTATCCGTCTTTTCGAGCGGTTGCGGCTTCGTGTTACTGACTTCGTAATTGGCGTTGATAAAAGCTCCGTAAACAATATTATCGGTATCACAATCGTAAATTCCGTACTCAAAATCAGTGCGTAGCTGACGATTCGAAAACTCTTCGGTAAGATAGTGTTCAAGAATTTCTTTATCCAGCGGGATTCTGAGATTGACGACGTAGTAATCAGAAGACAATTGAGTAACAGGGTTCTCAATGTCAGAAAGCTTGTACAAACGGGAAATATTATTGGCAACATCTTGAAGTGCAACCATGACAGTCTGCCGAAATTGCTGCTCTTTTAGGTCAAACGCACGTTTTACCCAATATACCTGCACCGCTATAATTCCAACGATGGAGATTATCCCGAGTATTATAGTAAGACGTATGATATTACGGTTCACGGGATTCTACTTTAGGGGTGACAGATTCAAAAATACTAAGCATTTAACTAAAATCTAATTATACAGCGTGATTATTCATAATACATTTGTGCAAACTGAGGTTGATTCCCAAGATAATCTCCCGTTTATTTGTTGGATTTTAACTATTCAGCAACCTCACCCAAAACACTATGCAACAACTCGACATTGCCGATTACATCGTTTTTTTCGTGTACTTTATAATCGTAGCCGGATACGGCTATTGGATTTTCCAAAAGAAGAAAACCGCCGAAACGTCTACTAAAGACTTCTTTTTGGCGGAAGGATCACTTACCTGGTGGGCAATTGGGGCTTCGCTCATTGCGTCAAACATTTCCGCTGAGCAATTTATTGGTATGTCGGGAAACGGTTTTACGATGGGACTCGCCATTTCTACCTACGAGTGGATGGCGGCCGCAACGCTTATTATCGTAGCGGTATTTTTCATGCCAATTTACCTGAAAAATAAAATATTCACCATGCCTCAATTTCTTAGCCAACGGTACAACCCGACGGTAAGTTTAATTATGGCAATCTTTTGGTTAGGGCTTTATATTTTAGTAAACCTTACCTCTATTCTTTATTTAGGGGCATTGGCGGTATCAGGAATATCGGGATTAAACTTTTGGTTCTGCATGTGGGGCCTCGCGATATTCGCCATCATTATTACCATTGGTGGCATGAAAGTAATTGGTTACACAGATGTAATTCAGGTGCTCTTCTTGATTATCGGTGGTCTTGCCACCACTTACCTCGCCATAAATCTGGTTTCTGATCCGGACCAAAGTATGGTAGATAGCATGAGCGGAATTTGGTCAGGTTTTAAAGAAATGAGCACCAAACACGACGATCACTTTCACATGATTTTTGACGAAGGGAATCAGTTTTACTCGCAGCTTCCAGGCCTCGGAGTGCTGATTGGAGGAATGTGGATCGTGAATTTAAACTATTGGGGATGTAATCAATACATTACGCAACGTGCCCTCGGAGCTGATTTGAAAACCGCCCGTCAGGGAATTCTGTTTGCCGCTTTCTTAAAAATGCTCATGCCCGTTATTGTGGTACTTCCCGGTATTGCGGCGTACGCATTGTACCAGAAAGGACTATTTCAGGAAGAAATGCTGGGAGCCGACGGAATGATTCAGCCAGACAAAGCCTATCCGGTATTGCTGAACCTCCTCCCTACTGGCTTGAAAGGACTTTCCTTTGCGGCACTTACAGCAGCAGTAGTAGCTTCGTTGGCAGGAAAAGCCAATAGTATTTCAACCATTTTTACGCTTGATATTTTCAAACAATACATCGGAAAAGATAAAACCGAAGCTCAATTGGTTAGTGTCGGGCGTATTGTAATTGTGGTTGCTATGGTGCTCGCCATCATTGCGTCGCCGTATATGGGCATTGATGAGAAAGGCGGTTTCCAGTTTATTCAGGAAATGACCGGACTCGTTTCTCCGGGTGTATTTGCTGCTTTCTCCATGGGTTTCTTCTGGAAACGCACAAATTCAGCCGGAGCATTATTTGCTATTGTTGGTGGATTTTTAATTGCTTTGGCAATGCACTTTACCATGGCAGATATTCCATTCCTGACTCGAATGGGTTACGTATTCCTAATTTGCGTAGTTGTAATGGTAGGATTAGGATTAGCGATGCCGGATGAGAAAAAAGGTCTCGAAATCGACGCGTCAATGTTCAAAACCAGTACTTCGTTTGCAATCGGAGCCGCAATTGTGGTTGCAATGATTGTATTCTTATACGGATATTTCTGGTAAGAACTCCCACCCTAACCTTCGACTACGCGTCCCGATCCGAAGGAGAAGGAATAACATTATTCCCGTTGGTTGCGTTAATTAGAATAAATTGACGTTGTTAACGGGAATAATTTTTTTCACCCACTCTTAACAATACTTACACAAACTAACATGGAAAAGAGAACAGCATTAATAGTCGGTTCAACCGGCATGATCGGAAAATTATTAACCGACCGTTTATTACGGGATGACTTTTACACTGAAGTGAAAACCCTCGTCAGGAAACCGTCGGGAGTATCGCATCCGAAGTTAAACGAAATCGTGGTTGATTTTGATAATCTGGACGAGTCCATTATCAACGCTGACCACGTATTTTGTGCACTCGGTACAACAATTAAGACCGCCGGAAGTAAAGAAAATTTTCGCAAGGTTGATTTTAAATATCCGTTAAAAATCGCCAACGCTGCTAAGACAAATGGAGCGACTTTCTACGGAATTATAACGGCAATGGGAGCCAATACCACTTCGTGGTTTTTCTACAATCAGGTGAAAGGTGAAATCGAAGACTCCTTGAAAGCAGTTGGTTTTAAATCATTAGGCATTTTTCAACCGTCAATGCTTTTGGGCGACCGCGACGAAGAACGTTCGGGCGAAAGTATCGGACAAAAAGTGATGCTCGGACTCAAATTCGCCATTCCGAAAAACTACAAACCCATCAACGGCGATAAAGTAGCCGCTGCTATGCAAAAAGTGGCGAAAGACGAACCTGCAGGCGTAAAAGTTTTGGAATCAGGGGAGATGTATTGATTGCAGGAATAAAAGGCACAACAGCACTTATTCTGAGGCGTACTTTTCAGACTCTTCCTTGGTGAGCAAACGGGACTTGATGATGAAACGTACTCCCAGTGAGATTTCTAACGAAAAACTCGCCCCCCGCCCTTTGGTAACTCCCAAAGTAAGGTGGGTATGCTTCCAGTATTCGTATTGGTCTTTTGCCATATAAAAGGGAATATTACCCGCAACTTCCCCTAGCAAA
>JBLHXN010000011.1:0-55551 GCA_047630355.1 Spirosomataceae bacterium
AGCTAATATGCCAACTTGGAAACCTGGCCAGCAAGACGGTGAGAAAGTTAATGTTTATTACACCATGCCAATTAACTTTCTACTGGAATAACCCTTTTAGCGGTCACAGACGGGGTCGCCCAGACCCCGAAAGCGGTTGACGGTTACTTGCAATACTTAACCGTTGACAGGGTTAAAACAATAAACGCCATAGGTTTTAGAAACCTATGGCGTTTATTGTTTTCAGAATAACCAGTTTTGAAAATTAGTTACCTCCCAAAATTACGGGTGTTTTACCGCTCGTGATAATAACTTTAGCATTTGGAGAAAGGGCAATCTCTTTCTGAGCTTTAATTGACTCATACTCAAGTAATGCTTTCGTTAGCGTTGAAGTAATGATACGCTGATAATCTGCGATACCTTGAGCTTCTACGCGTTTACGCTCGGCTTCCTGTTGCTCTTTCTGAAGTACAAACTCCATTTTCTGAGCGTCCTGCTCGGCGTTTATTTTTGATTCAATTGCTCTCTTTACAGATTCAGGTAACGTTATATTACGAACCAATAGTTGCTCTAAAACTAATCCACGTTTCTTGAAATCTACTTCAATGGCGTTGAATATTTTATTTTGGAACTCTTCTCTTTTCGATGAATAAAGTGATACTGCTTCGTAGTTAGCAGCAAGGTCACGGATTCGGGTTCTGGCAATCGGACGCACGATTAGGTCGCGGTACTCAATACCCAATTCACGATAAATGGCGGGAGCTTCCGTAGGAATAATCCGGTAAAGTACCGTCAGGTCAATAGTGACTTCAAGACCGTCGGCAGATAATGCACGAATGGCATCATCGCCGCCTTTGTTTCCTTCATCTGTAATACCAGACATGGTATAGTTTTGTGTTTTGATGTCAAATTCACGTACTTCCACGAGTGGATTTACCACGCTCAAACCGCTGGGTAGTGTACGTTCCTTCACATTACCGAAGAGTGCTTGCACACCCACCTGACCTGGGTCAATCTGAATAACGGCACTCGAAAAAGCCCCTAAAATAATCGCCACGACTCCGGCAATTTTGACGGGACGGGAGAAGGTTGAAATCTGTAAGGCGGGAGTATTTATCGCGAAACCCGCAACAATGAGAATCACTCCAATAAATATTAAAAACATACTGATACAATTTAGGTTAGAAATTCGCCGCTTCCCATTTTCGGAGAGTTAGGCTTGTTTACATCTATTTAACCAAACTTACGGTTCAATCGTTTAGATTTTGGCTAAGTTTCGGGAAGAAGGTAGTCTAAGCTTTCCGAGAAAAGGTCAGCTACTTCTTCTGATAATGCTAATTTACGGTTCTATCTCCTGATATTACTCACAATTTGCGTTGTTTTTATAGCCTACATTTGTTGAGCATTATGACAAATTTTAAAGCTCAAATATTCAGTATTTTAACCATCGGTCTACTATTTTCCTGTACGTAGGAAGAACCTACGCGTAGCAAAAAGGAAAAGGAGGTAGATGATATTTTAAGCATTGAGTGCTCTGCCCACGCAGATTCCCGCCCCGTTCAATAACCTAATCACCCCGCAGAAAACCGAATTAGGAAAGTTGCTTTTCTCTGACCCAATTCTATCCGGGAATCAAGACGTTGCCTGTGCTACTTGTTACCGTCCTGACTTTGCCGAAGGCCTGGAATTCTCTATTGGTGTAAACGGCAGCGGACTTGGCAGTAGAAGAGTTTTCTGGTCGCCGAATGATATTCCCTTCGTGAAACGCAATTCGCAATCGGTGGTAAATCCGGCGTTCAATGGCTTAACTCACAAAACCGCCGCTAACGCCGATGCCGCTCCGATGTTTTGGGATTTTCGGGCGAAAAGTCTGGAAAAGCAATCTTTAGAACCTATAAAAATACCTGAAGAAATGCGGGGACATAATTTCGCGGAAGGCAAAATTATGGGAGAAGTGCTGCGGCGTTTAGTAAATAACCCGACGTACGTGAAATTATTTCACGCGGCATTTGATTCGGAAAACGTAGTAACGGCAGAAAATATGGCAAAGGCGATTGCCACTTACGAACGCTCTATGCCCAAACGAGTACCGAGTGGCTTAAAGGTAGAAGGCGATATATAAAGAAAGCACGACGGAGGCCG
Organism: Spirosomataceae bacterium; assembly: GCA_047630355.1. Taxonomy (GTDB): domain Bacteria; phylum Bacteroidota; class Bacteroidia; order Cytophagales; family Spirosomataceae; genus JANQUM01. Next base: position 2,122 of record JBLHXN010000011.1, read on the forward strand.
TGCTTTCTTAGTTTTCTGAAATCTTAAATTTAGTTTCTTCCTTTTCTTCCCCGCGGACGGTCTCCGTCACGATCCTGACCACGCTTTTCCATGCGTTCTTTCATCATGACTTCATGCTTCTCAAATTGCTCAGGAGTCAGGATAGTTTTGAGCTCTGTTTTGTAAGTATCACGTTCGGCTTTCATTGCCTCGCGGTTTCCCTTCATTTCTTCTTTCATCTCTGCTCGTGTAGCCGATGCTTTTTCTGCTTGCTTTAAGTTGAGTGTTAACAGTTTTTCGTACTGTGCGGCATCAAGATTAAGGTCAACTTTCATCACTTTCGCTTGTCTTTCGGCACGTTCTTGCGGAGACTGACGGTTGCCGTCGCCACCACGTTGAGCTGCTACGGTAAATCCTACAAATAACATACAGATAAATAATACGCTTGCTTTTTTCATGTTTTTGAAATTTTAATTGTGAAGTAGTGAATTGAAGAGTAACTCCAATCTCACCTACACAAGGTTAGATGCCAAACGAGAAGAAAAGTTTTACAGGAAGTGAAAATTTAACGGAAATTAAGGAAAGGTAGTATGATTTTTCAACTGAGAGATGGTGGAGATAAGTCTACTCCCGCGGAGCAATATCTTCTCAGAAAAATCAATGGTTTCGTAGTGTTGTTTTTGCGTGAATGGTTTAGCTACATGCAATACGGGTATTTACCTATATCAACATTTCAACTACTGTTTAGATGCTGGCTTTATCTAACTTTTTCTACTACTGGTATCCAAATTTCTTCTTCTGAATTTGGGTCGTTATTTTTATACTTTTCTCCTAAAACTTCAAAGTGAGGTCTGTTGTCTATTTTATACAGTGAATCCGGTAACCATTCCTCGAAAATATATTGGAAAATCGAATTGTCAGAACTTGAGCCTCTGTAATTAAAAACTGCATAGAGTCCTTCTTTTAAAGTAAAATGTGCCATCCCATTCGGGATATTATCAAAACCTTTGACTTCAACAGTTGCCCATTTCTCGAATTCATTTTCGGGGTTGAATCTACTATAGTATGAGGGGTGATAGATTTGCATAGAAATCTTATTTTCCGAAACTCTGTCTTCTACCTCTTTGATTCTTGGTCCAAATTGTCCCCAAAGTTGACCTGTTTTATTTTCAGTCAAGCTCATCTTTAAATTGTAACCAATCAATTTTCTTTCTTTCGATATTTCAATTATTGGTTTCATTTACCTCTTATTTTAATTCGGAATTGTGCATTTAATGCTTAACTCAAATCACCACCTGATAATTCCTTCCCCGCCCTTCTCCCGTGGGTTTCAGGATTCCTTTCTCGACCAAATCCTGTAAATCACGCGTGGCGGTAGCTTTTGAAGTGCGGGTGATTGAAACGTACTTTTTAGTGCTCATGCCGCCCTCAAAATGTTGTCCTTCTTCCAGCATTCTGCTGACTATTTTTTGCTGCCGTTCGTTCATGTACTTCCTGAACGTGTCAAAAAAAGCGGCTTTTTTTATGGAGAAACTAATCAACGATTCAAATTCATTTTGAGAATCTAAAACCATTTTACAAAACCACGTAATCCATTCATCTATTTGTAGTGTTTTTGAAGTTTCATTTAGTTTGCTATAATATAAGTTCCGTTGTTGTTCGGTCGTTGTCGAAATACTGAATAAGACGGGGCTACCTACCCCGATTGATAAAGACTTTTCGGCGACAACCCGACCAATACGCCCGTTACCGTCTTCAAATGGGTGAATGCTTTCAAAGTACAAATGAGCGGTGGCGGCTTTTATCAGAATATTACTGATATTTTTGCTATTAAACCATTCAACAAAACGGCTCATTTCGTTAGGTACAGTAGCCGAGGGCGGAGCTTCAAAGTGAATTTTTTCTCGCCCAACGCTTCCCGAAACTATCTGCATCGGCTCGGAATGACCTCGCCATTTCCCAACGTTGTTGATGTACGCCCCTTGCATCAAGAGTTCGTGCCACGCAAAAAGAACTTCTTTTGTTAACGGCTGATTAAAACCTTCTCGCGAACTAACCAGTAATTTCGCAAAACCCGCCGAGCGTTTGTCTTTTATATGAAAACTTGGCGTATCGTAACCCAGATTTCTTTTTATGGACGAAATCAAATCAACCCGACTAATCATTTCCCCTTCAATAGCGGATGATTTGATTGCCTCGTTCACCAATAAATCAACTAATGATTGCTGAGAAGTCTCTTTGGAAATATGGCTGAATCTTCCTTCGACTCGTCCGGCACTAATCAGAAACTCTTTTTCAAAATCATTGAAAAGGCTTTCATCAAATTGAAAATTAGGCCAGTCCTTTAATTGCCAGTTGTACATATTTGAGTCGATTAAATATTGTAATCGGCTCAAATATAATCAATTTGTGAGCCGATTGTAATTTCCATCAAAGCAATTCGCATTAATATACTCTTCCAAAGCTTTTCAATTGCCACGGGTCTTTAGCCCGTGGTAGTAAAAATTGACAGCAAATAACGGCTTTAGCCGAAACGTATTTTGGCTAAAGCCTACATTTAATTTTAGCAATAATCCCCGTGATTCATCATGGGGCAATTGATTATTGACAGTTATTGTTCTCATTCATAAAGAAAGCCGAACAACGCAGTGTTGGCCGGCCTTTGAAGGTTTGTATTTGCGGCTATTCTCGACTGCTCGAGTTGACATTCGCTATTATCCTTCGCCATTGTCAGTGTCCTCACTGACAGGTGGTTACAGGAATGATGAAGTTGTCCGTGGGGACACGGACAACGGTTTTCAATATCTAAAATCAAAGAATTGTTTCCATTTTTTTATCCTCTAAAACGAACGGTTGGTTATATAACCTTTTGCCTGTAGCGGTAAAAATGGCATTGGCAATTGCTCCGCCCGTGGGTGGAAGAGCGGGCTCGCCGAGTCCGGTTGGAGAAATGCCATTATCCACAAAATATGCTTCAATTTCCGGCACTTCGTTGTAACGAATTAGGCGATATTTGTCAAAATTGGACTCGTTTGGCTTACCGTCTTTAAACGTCAAGTTGCCGTACATAGCGTGGCCAATTCCGTCAATAATTGCTCCGTAAATTTGATTCTGAGCACCGCTTTGATTGATGACAATTCCGCAATCTGTTACGGCGTAAACTTTGGAGAGCGTAGGTTTACCCTGCACTTTCTTCATTTCGGCAACTTGAGCTACGTAAGAATTATGCGAGAAATATACGCTGAGTCCCTGCGAAACGCCTTTTTTCTTCCCCCATTTAGCTTTGTCGGCCACCATCTTGATGGTTTCGATGAAACGATCGGGTTCGTACGTCAGTTTTCCCACGGGATTCGACTTTGCTTTTTCCAGTAATTCCAATCGGAATTGAACTGGGTCTTTCTTAGCGGCTGCGGCTACTTCGTCTAAAAACGCCTGCTCAGCGTAAGCTAAAAAGTTAGTGATTGGTGCTCGCCACGGTCCGTTTGTAATGGGTGAATCGTGCGAAGCAACTTCCATCAAAACGTTTTCAACGGCTCCGACGGGAAAATTGTCTTCCCGAATCGGATTGCCGCCAAACATCCCGACTCCCCGCAGGTGGAAACCCGTCATATTCCCTTGGGCATCTAATGCCGCCCGAAATTTGTAAGCCGCCGCCGGGCGGTATATTCCGCCCGTCATGTCGTCTTCACGTGTCCATAAAAGCTTAATTGGTTGTTTCGTTAAAGACGAAATCATGGCGGCTTCTAAGGCGTAATCATTGTTGAGTCTTCGACCAAAGCCACCGCCCATTTTGGTTAGCTCTACCGATACGTTTTCAACCGGAATATTTAGCATTTGGGCAACCTGTTGTTGACCACGTTGCGGCGTTTGCGTTGGCCCGACCAATTCTACACTATTGTCTTTTACGTGGGCAAAAAAGTTCATCGGCTCCATGGCGTTGTGCGGTAAGAACGGACAGCTATAATCGGCCTCGATAATTTTCGCCGCTTCGGCAAAGGCTTTTGTTACATCGCCGTCTTTACGGCGGGTCGTCATTTCGCTGTCTTTCAGCATCTTGGCAAAAATGCTGGCGTGATCTTCCGAGCTTTCTAAGTCTCTATCTTTCTCCCATTCAATTTTTAACGCTTTGCGGGCTTTCATCACTTCCCACGTTGATTTTCCGACAACGGCAACTTTGTTATCAAACGAAACTACGTCTGTAATTCCGGACATGGCTTTCGCTGCTGTTGCGTCAAACGATTTGAGTTTTAGACCAAAAGCTGGTGGACGAACTGCTTGAGCATGTAGCATTCCTTCTTTTTTGAAGTCAATACCGTACATCGGTTTTCCCATGATAACTCCTTCGTTGTCAACGCCTTTAATCGTTGCTCCGATGAGTTTGAAATCTTCTGGATTCTTTAGCTGTACTTTTTTGGGAGGAGTCAATAAAGCCGCGTCATTTGCCAGATCGGCGTAAGATAAACGTGGGCCGTCTGGGTGCAAACAGTATCCTTCTAAAGTCGTTACGTCTGTGATGCCAATATTCCACTTATTTGCGGCGGCTTCCATGAGCATGTGGCGGGCGGTGGCTCCGGCTTCTCGGAGGCGTTCCCAAGAGTGTTTAATGGCTCCGCTTCCTCCGGTCAGTTGGCGTTGGAAACGATTGGTGTCTAAAGCGGCTTGTTTTACCGTAACTTGCTGCCATGCAACGTCCAGTTCTTCCGCCACAATAAGCGGGAATGCGGTTTTGATTCCTTGTCCAATCTCAGGATTCGGAGAAAATATCACAATTTCTCCCGACGGATTAATGGACAAAAAGGCGTTGAAGTCAAGTGACTTATTGATTGTTTCGGCATCAACCACCGTTGCTCCGAACGCCTGATTAGTGAACCATCCGAAACCCAATACCAAACCGCTTCCGGCGGTGGCGGCAGATTTCAGGAAACCTCTTCTATTTTGAATATTTTTCATTTTTTGTAAAGATTTGAGAATTTAGACACGAGATTGGAGAGTTTGCACTACCAAGTCAGTTGCTTATTCTTTATTTTGTTATTCTATAATTGGAGAAATTTCTATCATCTTCTATCTAATTATTTCATTTTCTCCGCTGCTAACTTTACGGCGTTTTGGATGCGATGATACGTTCCACAACGACAAATATTTCCGGTCATTGCGGTCGAAATATCCTCGTCAGATGGGTTAGCATTTTGAGCTAATAACGCTGAGGCGGTCATCATTTGTCCCGCCTGACAATAGCCGCATTGCGGTACGTCGAGTTCGTCCCAGGCTTGTTGTACGGGGTGCGAACCGTCTTCGGAAAGCCCTTCGATGGTGGTTATTTCCATGTCGGTAACCGCTGAAACGGGCATGACGCACGAGCGGGTGGCGTTGCCGTTTAGGTGAACGGTGCAGGCTCCGCACTGGGCAATTCCGCAACCGTATTTCGTCCCGACCATATCCAAGTGATCTCGTAAAACCCACAATAGGGGCGTATCTTCGGCTACATCAGCAGTGACGTTTTTACCGTTAATTTTTAGTGAATAGGTAGGCATATTTTTGGATGTTGTGTGTTTGTCCCGATAGCTATCGGGAGATGTTGGCAAATAAGGTAGTTAAGCTACGATTTTACTGGTTGATTTAAAAGTAATTGTTAAAAACCACCACGTAGATAGATCGTTAATCATTACAAATCCTACAGTCCATCAGATGAGGGTACTAATTGAGCTTTCAAATTAGGGTCCTGCATATTTTTATCAAGCGGGTACATAGGTCTTATAATTCGCTTATGCCCAAGGCGTTCCAGATCTTGATCTACGCCGCCGGGAGTAAGTGCCATGATCCAGTCTGCTCGCATATCGTACAATTCGGGTACTAAATAACCAATCTTTACCACTACGATATCTGTTTTCCGAGGGTTCAAACCCAACCTCGTGAAGTCACTTTCTCTGTGATAAGGTTTGCGTTTTTTCGTGACAATTACATGGACGCTGCCCACCTTTACCACAACCTCGGTTTCGGCGTGTATATCTCCCTGATGAATTGCCTCTACAGTGCCGGATAGGAGTACGGGAGGAGCAAATCGGTCATCAACTGCCGCTCCGGCGGTTCCACTTATTTTCCCTCCGATACCTGCTTCTATTGCTTTTTGTACAAACTCCGGTCCCGGAATGGAAGCGTAAATAAGCGAAGGACCATTTTCTGATTTGAACTCAGGTCTGGCAAGTATTTCTTTTAGCGTCCAAGTTACATCTCCAGCTCCTCCGGCGGTAGGATTATCGCCCATATCACTGATCATGAATGGTTTCTTTTGACTGGCGAGTGCCATTTCAAGGCTTTCTTCAAGCGAAGCAACGGGAGCAACAAATTCAAATTCTGCTCTTGCCGCCCAAAAACTCTCCGCCAGATTTTCTGCCGCACTAATTACGTTTTCTTTGTTATCTCCGGTTACCATAACTACGGCGTGGTTTCGCGGTTCGTCTGCCCAGGCGTATCCAATCCAAATCGCCGCATCAATTACTCCTGCTTGCTTTGTGGCTGGATTTACCTTGGCGTATAGACTTTTTCCGGGTTCAATTCTGGTACTTGTCATTTCACCGGGTAATAATATTGGTACCGGAATCCACGCTTTATATTTTGGTTTTCCTTTACCGCTTTCCAGCCTGTCCAATAAATTATCGACAGTTCGTTTTTTCGACTCAATAGCATCTTCATGCGGTGCCATGCGGTAACAGGTAATCAAGTCTGTATTTTGAGCAAGTCGCCACGATACATTTCCGTGCAAATCCATAGAAGTGGAAATAAGGGTTTTCTTCCCAACCACTTCACGAACCCTAATAATAAAATCACCTTCGGGGTCGTCGAGATCCACCACGCTCATTGCTCCGTGAATATCGAAGAAAAGCCCATCATAAGGAAGATTTTTTCTGAGTAAATCTAAGGTCTCAGTCACCAATGATTCGTACGCTTCTCTGGTAACCGTTCCTCCCGGTAATGCGTGACCCCTTAACGTCGGAATCCAATTTGCTCGTTTCCGATTAACGGAGTCGGGAGATAAAAAAGGGTAGTAGTTAAATACATCGTCTCCTCTTCTTGCCAGAAAAGCGTCCTCGTGTGAAAGTGCTGGTGAGAAAGTACTTGATTCGATAGCAAGCCCGGCAATGGCGATGCGTGGAAGTTCTTTATTGTCTCCGGCTAATTTCTGTGATATTTGACTTTTAACAATTATGCAAAACAGCAGTGGGAAAACTAAGCTCAGTAATACTTTTTTCATGTTCGTTTTTTTATTGTGGCGGGTTGAATAATAACGTTTAGGGATGGTACTAAATATGCGGAGTGAAGGTAGGGTTTTGCGGATTAATTTGAAAGGATCATTTTGAATAAACAAACTTCTTTCTGCACGTTTTGGAATACTTTTTTTAATCTTCCGAATCAGATTTATTAATACTAACTATTACTCAAGCCAACCAAGTCATGAAAACGAAAAGCAAGAAAATTGACGAGCTGTTAAACGCATCCGCTAAAGCCTTCGGGGATAGTATTGCCAAACGCCGTAACTGGAACCGGAGAACGGTAACAGATATGATTCCGGTATAAAGTAACTGCGTATTCATAAAACTGAACTTCCTTCTTTGCTGAATAGGGAAGTTTTTTAGTTTTAACTTTTTATTAATTCAACTGGTTAGTTTTCATAAACAGTATTGTTCAATTGCAACCTCCAGTTTTTGCCGTAAACACCGAGCCCTGTTCTACTTGGAAACCCGGACTTAATAATATTGAAGGAGCTGTAATATTGACTTTTGAATTAACTAAAATTTTATTTGAAGCATTTATTTTGCCACCATTCAATTTTCCTTCAAAGTCAGTGGTTACGTTAATCAAATCACTAAACGGGCTTTCCATAACTCTTACAAACTTGCATTCAGGATTATATATCCAGATATTCCGACCGGATATTCCGTTTGTTGCTGAAAAAAGTAAGTTCCCGTTTGAAACTATAAGTTCTTTCGGAGACGAACTTCCTATACCAGTATTGAGATCAACCACAAGTTTTGTATTTTCACTTGTTCCGTCAGTTTTCCATAATTCAATTCCGTTTTCTAAACTTAATGCTGTGAAGTAAACTTCATTTTCAAAAAGCGTAAAGGAAGGACTGAAATCCGTTATTGCATCGGCTGCTGCTAAGTTTATATTTTTAAGCAACGTTGTTCCGTTACTTTGTCCATTGCTGTTCCAAACTTCATTGCCATTTATCCCGTCGTTTGCAACGAAATATAACTTATCATTGATTACTTTCAAGTAGCTTGGTGATGAGCCATTGTGAGTAGATACATTAATTTCTTTGAAGATTTGAGTTCCTGCCGTTGTTCCATTCGAAACCCATAGCTCTTGATTCTGTGCAGTAGAATTTCCGCTTGAAGCCGAAAAAAATAATTTATTTTCGAAGAAGGTGAATTCTTTGATTTCTGTATTTGTATCGAATGTTTTGATTAGTTCCAGATTGCCGTTATTCAAAATCCAGAGTTCGTTTTTATTTATTTTGACAAATAATTGGTTTCCTGTTGAAAAAAGTAGGTTGGCATTTTCTGAAAAATGATAATTAGAAATAATGCCCTGAGAGACGGTAGTGAAATTTGCTAAATCTGTGGTTTGTAGCAGAGAGTTTGACGTAAGAAAATAGACCTTATCTTCAAACTCAGCAAACTGCGATAAGGCATTTATAATTACGCTTGTCCCTTGTGCTGTACCGTTAGATTTATACGTTTGCTCTCCCGGGTACCCGGAATTAAAGATCAAGTTATTCTTTGCAATTCCATAACTTAAACTGTACGAGCGTATATCCGAATAATAGGGGAGAGCAACCTCAGTTACATAGTTAGTATTTTCGGGCGTTCCGTCGGTTTGCCATAAACCAGCTGGGTGTTCTTCGTCTTCTGCAAAGAAGTACAGCAGGTTGTTTAAAGGTTTAAAAAAGAAGGTTTTTGGTGCTGGTTTTGACCATTCATCAGAAAATGATGAAATGGATTTCAGTGGATTTGTTTTTTGCTTTGTGCCATCAGATTGCCAAAGCTCTCTTTCAGAGAATGATTTCTCAACCTGAAAATATAATTTATTATTGTAGTTGAAGAGACCAAACGGGTACAAGCCAGCCTTAGTTATATCCTTTACTAAATGTAGCGAATCATTGTACAAAGTGTACGGTTCTCCGCCAACGACGGGGTCGTTGATACCCATAAAAACCTTATCATTTATAATAACATAAGGCCAAAAGTCAGGAAACTCGAATTTTATGTGAGGAAGTGGTATTGTACCTTCAAGAGTACCATCTGTTTTCCATAAAATTATTTTATTGTTTTCGTCTAAATGCTTGAAATATATATTGTTATTATGAAGAAAAGGGTTAGTGTGAAAGTCAGCAGTTAAAAAACTCTTCTCAAAATCTTTTACCATAATCGTATTTGTTTCGGAGCCATCTGATACCCATAATTGGCTATACTCTTTTGCGAAAAAATACAGCTTATTATCCTTAGATATTAAATCACTAATATATGTTCCGTTGGGCCCCGGCGTTATATCTTTAATTATTGTTGTTCCGGCATCTGTGCCGTCGCTCTTCCATAATTCAGTTCCCCCGGCAATTCCACGCCCGGCAAAAAACAGGATGCCATTTGAAACCTTCGGGAATCCGGCAATACCCCAAAAGTCGTTGGGATATGTATAGTATTTGATCGGTATTGTACCTTCTGATGTGCCGTCTGTTTTCCAAAGTTCTACTTGCGTGTACCAACCTCTTCGGCACGTAAAATATAGCGAGCCGTTAAATTGGGTGAAAGGGTCATTCGCATTGTATTCTTCAAAAGAGCCGTATGTACCCTCATATATATCTTTCACCATAAACGTTCCTGCTTGAGTTCCGTTACTCGTCCATAATTCGTAACCGTGCACGCCGTCTGTTGCAACAAAGAATATAGACCCGTTATGTGCTTTTATATGTAAAATTCGGTTGTTAAATATCTTCACAACCGAAGTGCCAGACGCAGTTCCGTCACTTTTGTAGAGCATTCGGGTATATACGGTTTGCCAGTTTATATATTCCCGTTTTTCAACAAAAAAATACAGGGAACTGCTGGTACTAACAAAATTGCTAACTGACTCGCCTCCTAATTCGATGATTTTTTGAGTCCCTGCCGTTGTACCATCCGTCACAGATAACGTGAGTTTATCATATCTATTTTTGGAAGAAATGAAGTACTGCTTACTGTTAAAGAAAGTATGCTGATAAACAGTTGACAAATCTTCTTTGATTAGGGTAACGTCGTCTTGATTTGCGGAAATTTTCAGTAAGTTTTCTGAGGCATCATACAATTGATGATTATATGAATTACTGTTGGTTGAACTGAAAAAGAAGACTTCACTGTCCAACTCAAAAAAACTATTCATACCCGTATAAAAAGCAGACGCTTCATTACTCGAAGAAACTTCTTTAAACTCTTGTGAGAGCGAAAAATGCCAAACTAAACAAAAAAATATTTTTAGAAGCAGTTTGCTAATGTACATTTTGGGATAATAAAATATCAACTTTATGTAAGCGTTTTGATATCAATAAAACATACAAATATAGCTTGCATCGAAATGTATTTTTAGGAAGAATAACAAAATATTTTTAGAGATATATTTTAAGTCCTGAAAGGTGTTTAGCACCGAACCTATTGTATCACGAAAAGCATTTAAATAATGTTAAACAATCAACCCCTCCATTGCCGCGTATTGCAATAAAATCACCGTTTTTGCATCCCTGATTTCGCCCGTTTTGACCATTTTTAAAGCTTCCTGAAAATCGAGTTCTAAGACTTCGATATCTTCGGTTTCGTCTTCACCGCCGCCATCGCTGAGTAGTTGGTTTTTTGTGTATTCGGCTACGAAAAAGTACAGGATTTCCGTCACTGAACCAGGCGACATGTACAATTCAAAAATCTTCTTTACGTCGTTGATTACGTAACCGGTTTCTTCCTCGGTTTCCTTACGGATGCAATCTTCGGGGTTGTCGTTATCAAGCAATCCTGCACAGGCTTCTATCATCATCCCGGATTCGTTGCCATTCAAATACGTCGGCATTCGGAATTGTCGGGTTAAAATTACCTTGTTCGATTCTTTATTGTAGAGCAAAATTACCGCTCCGTTTCCGCGGTCGTAGGCTTCCCGTTGTTGGGTTTGCCACGAACCGTCACTTCGTAAATAATCAAACGTGATTTTACGTAGGGTGTACCAATTATCGGATAAAATTTCTTTCGAGATGTTTCTTATTTTCTGATTCATTTTGAATGAATTTGATTGTTTTTGTTTAATTTTGAACAAAAGTAATCTTTTCTATGAAATTTCAAACCCGAAAGCAGTTAATTATTCAGGAAATCGAACGGAACGGAACGGTTGACGTAAAGCCGTTGGCGGAGCTATTAAGCGTTTCTGAAATCACGGTTCGGCGAGATTTAGATACGTTGGCAACGGAAGGCTTGTTACTCCGAACGCACGGCGGAGCCATGAAAGTCAGCTTGTCCCAAATACCCGTAAATTTTGCCAAAAAGTCGGCGGTGAATGCCGATTTAAAAGACGAAATCTGCCAAAAAGCGGCGGACTTAATTCAGGAAAATGAAGTCGTTTTTTTAGATTGTGGGAGTACCATTTTTAGAATCTGCCCGTTCATCAGAAACAAGGAAATACACGTTATAACTAATTCATTACCAATTATTAACGAGTTAATCGGAAGTACGGTAAAACTAAATTTAGTAGGCGGTGAAATGGACATGGAACGCCAGGCGGTTCACGGAAAAGTTGCGGTAGAGCACATCAATCGTTACCGAGCCGACAAAGCCTTTGTTGGGGTAGGGGGTTTCTCCGTAAAAAACGGACTGAGTGCTTCCTCCGAAAGTGAAGTAGAAACGGCAATAGCATTCATGCAAAATGCAAAGGAAAGCTACATTCTCTGCGATAAAACGAAACTGGAAACTGACCGCTATTTTCCGTATTTACCGATAGAGAATGTAGCTAATTTGATTACGAATGACTCACTTGATGAGGATTTGAAAAATCAATACAAAGAGAACCGCGTAAACATTTTGTGAATAAATACAGAGTTAATTACGCTTCCAGCCACTGTTTTTTGAGTTCGGCAAAACCGCTCGCTAATTCTGAAACTTCAAATTTACCTTCTACGCTCAATGCCCCTTTGTATTTGGCTTTTTTCAAAACTTTGAGGTACGGACGGAAGTCCTGACCGCTTACTCCCACCATTCTTCTGCCTTCCAATTCCGCAATCTCAACGTGCATCAGTAAATCAGTTGCTTTGGCAAGATCTTCGGGCGTATCGCCTTCGGCTGCCATGTGGTAAAAATCCGCCACGCCCCGAATATTCGGATGATTTGCTCCCCGCACAACTCGTTCCACTTCGCTGATGCGGTTTATGAAATTACATTCACGGCTTTGCAGTTGTTCAATTCCTACGGTTACGCCGTACTTTTTGGCGAGTGGTCCCATGAGCTTCAACGCCAAAATAAATTGACCAATTGCTTCTTCGTAAGAAAAACCTTCGGGAATATTCCGGGCACCACTACTACCAAAATTGATCATTTTTACGTTGGCGAGTTTTGCCCGTTGAAACGCTTTTTCTACGTACGTTATTACTTCGTCGTGGTTGGCATCGGGTCCGGTTACGTGCAGGTCTTTTCGCCGGATAAAACTGTTGCAGACTATTACCGGAAGCGGGGCTTTTGCGGCTTCCGCAATTCTGTCTTGAAATTCGTCTATTGGTCCTTCGGGGTCTAACCATCCGGCAACGCTCAAACCGACAAAACTTCCGCCTGCAGCTTTCACCGCCGCTGCGTTTTCTAAATTGGTCTGACATCCCATTGCCGGAACGTAAGGGGCGTTTGTGAAGCTGCTCATCGAAACGACGGACGGAATCGCTAACGAACTGATTAAAAGTTTGTTGAATTTTCTTCTTTTCATATTTTTGGTTGAATAAATGTTGTGAACGAAAGTAGCGAACTAATTCAACCTCCGCTAATTTAAGCGTCAAATAATATTTCTTCTTACAAGGAAACGTACCGCGTCATTCACTATATTCGTGATTAATATTTCCCTTGATTTATGAAAACATACTTGACTTTTTTATTTACGCTAATCGTAATTTCAGCCTCCTCGCAGAAACAACGCCTGCGTGAGCACGGCGTAGAAGTTGGGATTTTACCTACGGGAAAATTCAACGCCATCACGGATGTTAACGGCGTAACCGTCGGACATAAAACGCTCATTATTGCTGATAGTATCCGCACGGGTGTGACCGCAATTTTACCACATCAGGGAAATGTATTTCAGGAAAAAGTTCCGGCGGCAATTTACATCGGGAACGGCTTCGGAAAACTGGCGGGCTACAGTCAGGTGAAAGAGTTGGGAAATATCGAAACACCGATTATTCTGACCAATACGTTGAATGTCGCCACTGGAATTGATGCGTTGATAACCTATACGTTACAGCATCCCGAAAATCAAAACGTCCGTTCGGTGAATGCCGTTGTTGGCGAAACGAACGACGGTTATTTAAACGATATTCGTGGAAGGCACGTAACCGAAAACGATGTCTTAGAAGCGATAAAAAATGCCAAATCTGGAACGGTAGAGGAGGGGAGCGTTGGAGCCGGAACGGGAACGGTTTGTTTTAATTTCAAGGGCGGAATTGGCACTTCCTCGCGGATTATTCCCGAAAAATCAGGCGGCTATACAGTGGGTGTTTTAGTACAGTCAAACTTCGGTGGCGTGTTGCAAATTGCGGGCATTCCGATGATGAAAGAGTTGGAAAAACAAGCCAAAACCAACGACGCCGACGGCTCGTGCATGATTATCATTGCAACGGATGCCCCGCTCGACTCCCGCAACCTCGAACGCCTCGCTAAACGTGCCATGCTCGGACTCGCCCGAACGGGCGGAATCGCCTCAAACGGCAGCGGCGACTACGTTATTGCCTTTTCAACGGCACCCGAAAATCGTGTAAAATACAATTCTGAATCACTGTTCAACGAAGCTAAAATCCTCCGAAATGATGAAATGACCCCGCTATTTCTCGCCACTATCGAAGCTACGGAAGAAGCAATCTTAAACTCACTTTTCATGGCAGAAAGCTCTACCGGACGAAATGGGAATGCTGTGAATGTTTTGCCCGTAGAAGATGTGATGAAGATTTTGCGGAAGTACGGGCGGGTGAAATAAAGACAAGGTTTTGAGGACGGATATTTCAAGTTAATTTTACGAATGACTTTCGCAAAAATAGAAATTCAAAATAGTACAGTCGACGATTTAGACGAAATACTCAGCTTGTACGCCACGGCTCGAAAGTGTCAAATAAAGCAGCAGGTGGTTGTTTGGCCAGAATTTGACGTCGAAATGATTAAAAAAGAGATCGAGACAAATCATCAATGGAAAATCGTGATCGACGGCACAATTGCCTGCGTTTGGGCAACGACACTAAACGACGAAGCCATTTGGGAAGAGAAAGATCAAAATGATGCCATTTATATTCATCGCATTGCCACAAATGCCGAATTGCGAGGGAATAACTTTGTCATGAAAATAGTGGGATGGGCAAAGGATTTCGCGAGGAAACACAATCGGGAATACGTCCGTTTGGATACCCTCGGTAACAATACCCGTTTGATTGATTATTACGTCAAGTCGGGGTTTAATTTTCTAGGAATTTTCGAGTTGGAAAATACATCGAGTCTTCCTCTACATTATCAACAAGAGCCTCAGTGTTGTTTGTTTGAAGTAGCAGTTTAAGAAATACAAACTCCGCTCAAAAGTCTCAAAATAGCCTTATTGCCAGTGGGGAAGGTGATGAAGGTTTTACAGAAATATGAACGTAGAACGTGATTTTATAATTAGGTTTTCGAGATTTATTTTCGACTCCATCGGAGTCAAAAATTTGTAGTAAAGTCATACCCTCAAAACCCTCCAGTCCATCGGGGTTGAACCGTGTTTTGTACCTACGGCACAACGGATTTATTTTCGTTTTGTCTTGTTACAAAGTTCTTGTTCCGAATGGGCAATTCAATTTCAGTTATAACTGTCCTCACTGCCGAGTAAGGGTATCTTTAAACCCCACCCAGAAATTCCAAAATGGCTCTATTATACTGCTCTGGTTCTTCAACTGACGATGTATGCCCGCCATTTTGAATGTAAATCAGTTTTGCCTGCGAGATTTTGGAAGCTATAAATTCCGCTTTTTCGGGAATGGTCGCTTTATCTTCTGTCCCGACCAAAACCAGCGTCGGGCAAGTTATATTCTGTAGTTCATCTTCCATGCCTTTACGTTGAATAACTCCCGTCACGGCTTTGGTGATTGACTTTTTATTTTTTTGAAGCTCAGCCATCCACTCCTGCTTTTCGGTGGTGCGTTTTGGGTCGTTCAGAAACGTATCACTAAACATAATTTTCATGATGGGGTTCGTCACAATTCTTACCCCAAAAGCATTCACAACTGTTTTGAGTAAATTGTACTTAAAGGCGAAAGGCTCACCTTGTGCTGAGGTTTCCATTAATAAGAGGGATTTGATCAAGTCGGGTCTTCGGGCCGCTAAACGCATCGCCACAAATCCCCCCATGGATAATCCGCCAAAATGCACTTTCCCAAGGTTTAGTTTCTCTATTAGTCCAACGGCATCGTTGTACAACGAATCCATATCGTAACCGGATTCGGTTATTTCCGATTGTCCTTGCCCACGGTGATCATACGTAACAATTTTGTAATCAGCACTTAACGCGGTTACTTGCTTATGAAACATGCGGCTGCTCCATAATAGACCGTGCGAAAGTACAACCGCTTCGGGTCCATTTCCGTATATCTCGTAATGAATATCGCAGTTATTAATTCGTACTTTGGCCATTATTAAATTGGTTGATTTTGACAGGAAGTAAAGCTAGTTTATCAAGTTAGGAAATATGCCTGAGCAATGAAGTATTATTGCATTTTTTTGATACCGATTCGTACTATATTAATAACTTTCTCACTGTACGGTTTCATCAGAACTTAATTAAATTTAAATTTGCAGCAAGATTGGCAACTAATCATAACTCCCCCTCTCAATGAGCGATGCTATTAAACACGAATGCGGAATTGCTCTCATTCGTCTCCGCAAGCCACTTCAATACTATATAGATAAGTACGGAACGCCTATGTACGGCGGAAATAAACTGTACGTCATGATGGAAAAGCAGTCAAATCGGGGCCAAGACGGAGCCGGTGTTGCTAACGTAAAGATTGACGTGCCTCCGGGACACCGTTATATTAGCCGGCAGCGATCCATCGAAAACCGCCCAACGCTTAATATCTTTAAGAAGGTAAATGAGCGTTTCGGACAACTTCAGGAGAACGATCCGGATAAAATGAAGAACGGGGAATGGCTTCAGAAAAATCTTCCTTACACCGGAGAAGTTTGGCTCGGGCATTTGCGTTACGGAACGCACGGTCAAAACGAGATTGAAAGTTGCCATCCGATGTTACGACAAAGCAATTGGCGAAGCCGTAATTTAGTCTGTGCCGGAAATTTTAACATGACCAATGCCGACGAGTTATTCAACAAGTTAGTTGAACTCGGACAGCACCCAAAAGACCGTGGCGACACGGTAACGGTGATGGAGAAAATTGGGCACTTTTTAGACGAAGAAAACCAACGAGTATTTGATCGCTTTAAAGGTATTTACGGTAATCCTGCTTTGTCAGATATTATTGAAGATAACATGGACTTGCAACGAGTTCTACACCGTTCGTGCCGAGATTTTGACGGTGGTTATACGATGGCCGGAGTGACTGGTTACGGAGCATCTTTCGTAGTACGTGACCCGGCGGGAATCCGTCCGGCGTATTATTGGGCAAACGATGAAGTAGTTGTAGTTGCCTCCGAACGTCCGGCAATAAAAGCAGCTTTTAATGCTGATTACGAAGATATCAAGGAAATAAAGCCCGGCAACGCCGTGATTATTGATAAACGCGGTGAGTATGGTGAATTTAGCGTAATGCCGCCCGCCGAGCGAAAAGCGTGCAGTTTTGAACGCATTTATTTCTCTCGTGGTGCCGATGCTGAAATCTACAAAGAACGTAAAACATTGGGGAGGAATTTGATCCCACAAATTTTAGAAGAAATTAACCACGATTTAGAAAATACCGTTTTTTCCTTTATACCTAATACTGCCGAAGTAGCATATTTTGGGATGATGGAAGGTTTAGAAGATCACGTTGCGAAATGGCGGCAGGAGCGAATCCAGAACGAGGAAATGTCGCCTGGAGCTTTGGAAAAACTATTTACATTCCGCCCACGCTTTGAGAAGTTAATTTCAAAAGATGTAAAACTGCGTACTTTCATTGCGAATGACAACGACCGTACGGACATGGTTTCGTCGGTCTATGAAATGACGCACGGCGTAATCAAAAAAGGAGTTGATACACTCGTAGTAATAGACGATTCTATTGTTCGGGGAACAACGCTCGAAAAGAGTATTTTAAAGCTACTCGATAGGTTAGAGCCTAAGAAAGTGGTGGTAGTTTCGTCTGCTCCGCAAATCCGATACCCTGATTGCTATGGTATTGATATGTCGAAATTGGGTGAATTTGTAGCATTTAGAGCTATGAAAGTATTGCTGAAAGAAAACGGGTTAGATTATTTGTACGAAGAAGCTTACGCCCAGTGTGTGGGAGCTTTGGAAACGGGAAATGCTTACGAAAAGAACTTCGTGCAGAACCTCTACGATCAATTCACGGACGAAGAAATCTCTGCTAAAATTGCCGAAATTATTCGCCCCGAAGGCTTCAACGCCGAAATTGCTGTTATCTATCAAACCGCCGAAAATCTGCACAAAGCCTGTCCGAATAATTTAGGAGACTGGTACTTCACTGGAAATTACCCAACACCGGGTGGTAACAAAGTAGTAAACAGGGCTTTTGTGAATTTTGTAGAAAATAAACTGGTGAGGGCGTATTGAAATAGTTTCAAGATTTGATCGCCACTTGAGAAGTCTTGAGTTGACCGAATTATTCTCCTTCACGTAAGCGTAAGGAGAATAGTTCGTTTGTATATTTTTTAAAACAGTAATTATCTTAAAAGTACTTCAGCTGAAATCCCTAATCCGTGCCTAACTTTTTTAGCCATTTCAAAAGTCATGCTTCTTTTACGATTTAATATTTCGGATACTCGACTACTACTACCAAAATATGCTGCCAAATCCTTTCTTTTCAGCCCCATTTCTTCCATTCTAATCTTTATTGCATCAATAGGATCAGGCGGTTCGATGGCGTAATATTCAGCTTCGTAGCTCTCAATTACTATCGAAACCAATTCAAGAACTTCTTCATCTTCGCTATCTTCCGGACAGTCAATTAATTCATCAACTATCGAAAGGTAGTTTACATATTGTTCGTGAGTTTTGATAGGTTTTAAATCGGACTTTATTTTCTCTATTCTTGTCATGTCAAATATTTTTGATGTTCAAGGTTTCAACCCCACAAAATCATAAGGGTTCGGGCAAATGCTTGCGTACAAGTTTTTATCCGCTTCGCTGCAAACTCCGGGAAAATCGCCTGACTTACCGAGTAAATTATTCATTAATTGAAAATGTAAATGCGGTGGCCAATCTCCGTTTTCGGGGAAAGGTCCAAACTCGGTAAATTGCTCTCCTAGTTTTATTTCTTTTCCAACGAATAAGCTGTCTAAAGATCGACTACTGAGATGTCCGTATAAACTGTATTTGGGAATTTCTAAACGCTGATGTTCGAGGTGTTCCAAGATAATCGTCGGGCCATAATCGCCGAAGTTATCGTTGTTTTGAAAGCTGTGAATAACACTGTTGGTCGGAGCAAAAATGGGCGTGAAGGCTTCCGCCCAAATGTCTAATCCTAAATGAATAGTGCGTGGCTCTTTGGTGCCATTAAAATGCTCAGAACGATGATATACCGCTCGGTTTTCTAAATATCCCCCAACACCAACGATTTTTCCTTCGCTTTTGATTTTGTTAAAAACGTAACCATTAAATGCTTCGGAACTACGTAAATCTACGGATTTTAGTTCTTGATTTGCTGCGGTGAAATCCAGCCAAAGGTGTTCGCTTTTTGAAAAGTCGAACGGGGTTATTTTATGCATAAAATTGGAGGCATGATATAAGAAAGTGTAGAATTTAAGCAACTAACATTTGCAATTCTGACATCCGACTCATACTTTACGTTTTAACTCAAAGTGCTTTCCAAGATACACTCGGCGTACCATTTCATCGGCAGCAAGTTCTTCCGCAGTGCCGGATTTTAAGATTTTTCCTTCGAAGAGTAGATACGCCCGGTCGGTGATTGAGAGCGTTTCGTTTACATTGTGGTCAGTGATAAGAATACCAATGTTCCGGTGTTTCAATCTTGACACAATTCCCTGAATCTCTTCTACGGCAATCGGGTCAACGCCCGCAAAGGGTTCGTCGAGTAAAATAAACTTCGGGTCTACAGCCAACGCCCGAGCAATTTCTGTCCGGCGGCGTTCTCCACCTGAAAGCACAATTCCCTTATTTTTTCGAACGTGTTCCAAACTAAATTCCTCAATCAGTTCGTCAGTTTTATCTCTGCGTTCTGCCTGCGTCATTTTAGTTTTTGCCAATTCCATCACGCCTAAAATATTCTCTTCTACGGTAAGGTCACGAAAAATTGAAGCTTCCTGAGCCAAATACCCCAAACCCAAACGGGCACGCTTGTACATCGGTAGCTTAGTTATATCTTTATCATCAAGCCAAACTTTGCCACCGTTGGGTTTTACTAAACCTACCGCCATGTAAAAAGAAGTCGTTTTTCCGGCTCCGTTTGGTCCTAAAAGGCCCACAATTTCCCCTTGGGCTACCTGATAGCTAACGTCTTGATTTACAAATCGTTGGCCGTATTTTTTTACAAGGTTTTCGGTGCGTAGAATCATATTATGGTTGGCGGATATTAGATATTGAATGTCAGTACTCTGAGACGTAATATCGGAGAGTTGAAAACTGAACAACAAATGTACGTCATTCGTAACGGAAGTTAAAGTTAAAAATACTTATCAGTTTTTGAGTGCATTTTTATGCTCATCAGTCAAATTAAATGTACTTCTGTGCTTTCTCAGAATTTATAAAATCAACTCGTGTAATGCCTATTTAATTAGATAAAGCTAATCTGATAGTCAGTAAAGAAATTATCCGTGCAAAGTATCAGGGCGGGGAGGAAAAGTTTAAAGCCGATATGTATTTTGGTGAACGGGTGAGGGACAACGAAGACGATGAATTATTTTCAATTGCTGGAATGGGTTGGGAAAATCTGGATTACGAATTGTTGACCGCTAACGGCCTTGATTTAAAAATAGACGGAGAAAATAGCCGTTCCGACGATTTCGCGATTTGGTCTTACTGGGAAAAAGACGGTTGGCTCTGAAAAGTAAACTGGTTAGAGGATAATGACGTATTTTGTTGGCACGTTAATACTGCTGCCGTGAACAAACAACGGGCAATTGAGATAGGAAATATTAAGATGCCGCAAATAATCGAACTATTTGATAATGGCAAACGGCCGTTTGATACCATTCGTTGAAAACAAGAATTGTCGATTTTTTTCCTAACGAGCAAGTTCACTGGTTGATAAATTCCACTTCTACGAATTTACCAATTTCAAACAATTCTCCCTCCTTTTGCTGAATTTTCCTATCTTTGCAGCCGTTTTGTACGGGCGAAAGCCTCTGCAAAAGCAAGGGCGTAAAATTTACGCTGAAAAATAAGTAAGGGCGTAAGACTTTACGCTTCAACCATAACCATAAGGAAATCATGACAACCGATCAGTTGAAGGATTTGAAAGCCAGAGTGTCGGCTTTGAGGGGGTATCTTTGACTACGATAGTCGCAAGGAAAAACTCTCAGATTTAGAAAATCAACAAACACAACCCGAATTTTGGAATGACTCAGATCACGCTCAGGCGGTGATGAAAGACATTCAAACATTAAAAAACTGGACGGAAGGCTACGAAAAAGCCGAAACGTCCGTTGAAAACCTTGAAGTACTCCATGAATTCTACGCCGAAGGCGAGGTTTCGGAGGAAGAAATAAAGAAAGAAAGGCGAAAAACTGAAGATATCATTGAGCAACTCGAACTAAAGAAAATGCTTTCGGGCGAAGAGGATCAGTTCTCGGCAATTATCGAAATAAACTCTGGTGCGGGTGGAACAGAAAGTCAGGATTGGGCAAGTATGCTCTACCGAATGTACCTGATGTACGCTCAAAGGCAAGGTTATAAAGTCACGCAAATTGACTGGCAAGACGGTGACGGAGCGGGAATAAAATCTGCTTCGATGCAAATTGAAGGCGAAATGGCGTACGGGTTTTTGAAATCAGAAAACGGTGTACACCGTTTAGTAAGGATTTCTCCGTTTGATTCCAACGCTCGTCGGCATACGTCGTTTGCTTCAGTTTACGCTTATCCGCTCGTGGATAACACGATTGAAATCGACGTAAATCCCGGCGATATTGAGTGGCACACGTCCCGTTCGGGTGGTGCGGGTGGACAAAATGTCAACAAGGTTGAAACGAAGGTTCAGCTGACGCATAAACCCACGGGAATTGTGATTATTTGTCAGATTGAGCGAAGCCAGTTGGCGAACAAGGACCACGCCATGAACATGTTGAAATCCCGTTTGTACCAAATCGAGATTGAAAAACGCAACGCCGCCCGTGCGGACATTGAAGCCTCGAAGAAAAATATCGAGTGGGGTTCTCAGATTCGGAATTACGTTTTTCACCCGTACAAACTCGTGAAAGATGCCCGAACCGGAACTGAAACTTCTGATGTTCAAGCCGTTATGGACGGGAATATCGAAGAATTTATCAAGTCCTATTTGATGATGGAGTAAGTTTTCTTTTTAGATTTGAGAAAGAAGATTTGAGAAGTGAGAAAACAGCCCGTGATGAAAATTGCGGGCTGTTTTTTTTGGTTTTGTGGGAAGGGGGTATTTTGGGAAATGTTATATCTTGCGTTGGTAGTTTGACTTATAGTGTCGAAGTAAGATTCATTCTTTAAATAAATATTTCGTAACGAGCTTATTATGAAATAGTTAATTTGTATCGTATGAAATTATAATCTTAAACTTTAAAGTATAGCATTAAATGAAATTTTATCTGGCTTGCCAAGCGATGTACAACGGCAACTTATGGCAAATGAAAAAGTTTACTATTTCTCTTATATAGCTTTTAAAGGAGGATGTGGTGAAGCGGAACAAAAAGAAAACTATTGGGTTACTCTTTCTGATAGGAGAGTAATGTATAAAACAAAGATTTCGGAAGGTGCTTCAAATCAGAATACCTATGTGGAAAGGGATGGAGATTTGCCATTTGATAAGATTTCATTTATTGAAGTATCTGAGGGACAAGATGTTCAAGGTTGTAGCACGGTAAAAGCAGCTCAACTTAGAATTAGTACATCTGGAGGTACGATAGTTATCCCAATTTCTACGAAAGAAAAAGGACATGAAATTAGAAGGGTCTATTCCGAATTAAGAGATATTCAATGACCAAAGCTTTTACATCTCCACTTAATTATTTTTTGATTTTTTTGATCTTGATTTATCGAAAAACCAAGCGAAGGACTTGTACTTTCCATCATGTTCAGAATATGGAATCATCGCTCTAAAAAATACAATGCATTTAAAGCCATTAAGCTAACTGTACTTCGGTACAATGATTGCAACCCATTTTCGAATCGTTCATATATTGACTACCCTTAAAATTTACATTGTTATTTCGGGTGGCGTCGATTGTTACCAACCGACAGGCGTAGAACTGGACGCACGAATATAAAGTAGGCTAAAGTTTTGATAAGTGAAAGCGGCAAATAAACATGAAATGCGTGATACAACCTGCACCACGGAAAACGATTTTAGTTAATTTTAAATTCTGATTAGACTACTAACGTGATCATAATTTTAATATATTTACGCCGTATTACCCCGAATAGAAAATTCCCGATTTACAAATAATTTTATGAAAAACTTTAAATACGTTTATTTAGTAGTTGGACTTATATACTTAATAGAAGTGGCTTATGCTTTTGTGAAACCGAGTCAATCTTACGCAATTTTCTCTTTTGAAGTTTCCTTTTTTGCGTTTATAGCCTTTAAAGTAATACTTGGTGTTGTGTTTATAATGCTCTTCAGAAGAGATGCACAAAGAGGAAATTGACACTTTTACACAAGAACGAGTTGAAAACTACAATTTCTGATAAAAGGTCGAATTCAGTCTTCTTAGTCTCCAGACTACGAAGCGGCGAAAAGCAGTTGTCTCCCGGCTGTAGTTTCAAAGAATGTATTATATCTTCCTTTACTTTGTTCAATGGTCGGAAGACTAGAAGACTACATGATACTATAACTTAGTTTTTGCTAGCAAAGGGGTAACTCAAAATACTCAATTTATCCCAAACTAGAAAGGCCAAACCGAACGTATAGCTCAGTTTAGCCTCAAATATTTTTGTGTGATTAACGACAAAAAGTCGCTAATAATTAAAGAGCTAACGTACCTCTGCGGGCGGCGTCAACAAGTGTTGCTTCTAAGCCCTTCTTAGAAATGGTACGCAATACACTCGTTGCTACACGTAACTCAACCCATACGCCTTCCGACTCTAAGAAAAACTTCTTCTTCTTTAAGTTTGGGTAAAACTTACGCTTAGTTTTATTATTGGAGCGAGAAACGTTGTTTCCTACTCGTGTTCTCTTTCCGCTTATTTGACAAACCTTTGACATTGTTTCCGATGGTATCTGATGAATAATCTATTTCCGCTTTCTCGAAACGGACTGCAAATGTCGTAAAATATTGGCAATTCGTCAAAGTTTGTTTTGACTTTTTTTGAAATCGTAGGGGCAATGTCGACAATTTGACTTGCAACAGTAGCCACGCTTACGATGGTAGGCTTCCGTAAAAACCATTAATCCTGTCTCTGTGTAGTAAAAGTCCTCAGAGGTTCTGGCTTTCGTTCGTGAACTATCGCTTTTTTTGAAATCGCTCAATGTGTATGGTTCGTATTGTATATTTCGTACAGAACATCTCGTTCCTAACAAATTGTTCTAAATTTGTCTGTTTTCAATGTATTCAACTTATTTTTATGAAACTATCGTTCGTTCTGCTGGGCTTTTTGCTCACTTATTTTTCTGCATTCACGCAAAATAAACCGAAATATTATACACAAAGCATTCCTGGAACTACACATACGCTGGATATGATAGGTATTTTGGGAGGTAAATTTACAATGGGAAGTCCTGAGGGAGAGATGTTTCGAAAGGCGGATGAAGGTCCGCAGAGAACTGTTGAACTATCACCATTTTGGATTGCTAAGTATGAAACCACTTGGGATTTGTACCTCGTTTTTCAGAATAAAGAGTTAGAAGCACAGGCGTTAAAAACTGATGAAGCTATTGAGCAAAAAGCCGACGCCGTAGCTCGCCCCACAAAACCTTACGTTGAAATGTCTTTCGGGCAAGGAAAAAATGATGGTTTCCCGGTTTGTAATGCGACGCAATTTGCTGCTCGTGCATTCTGTGAATGGTTGTACAAAAAAACGGGGGAGTTCTACCGTTTACCTACGGAGGCAGAATGGGAATACGCCGCTCGGGCGGGTTCTGATACACCCTATCATTTTGGCGAAAGTGACAGCGATTTAGGAGAATATGGCTGGTTTTTTGATAATTCGGACGGTGCTTACAAGAAAGTAGGGCAGAAAAAACCGAATGCCTGGGGCTTGTATGATATGTACGGTAACGTCGCTGAATGGACTTCTGATCAATATGTTTCAGATGTTTACAAAAATGCTAACGTAAAGAATCCTTACGTTGCTCCAACTGCGGTTTACCCGCACGTAATCCGCGGTGGACATTGGGATGACGATCCCGAAAAACTCCGCAGTGCGGCAAGAACGCCTTCAACTCCCCGTTTAAAACAGCAAGACCCGCAAATTCCGAAATCTGATTGGTGGTTAACTGATGCTCCTTTTGTGGGTTTTCGAGTTGTTCGACCTTCAATTCAACCCTCAAAAGAAGAGATCGAAAAATATTTTGTCCGTCCACCAAAGGATATGTGATATTATTTCTTGCATTATTTTTAGATTTTCTCTTTATGAAATAGAGTGTAAAAGTTTTTTTCTTGTAAAGGAGTCTAACCTTAAAAGTAGGATTCAGTGTGGTTTTACTACTGACTTTATCGGTGATAATGCCCAATAAGTCGGGGGTAAGATGGCGTGAAGTGTGACTTTTTGTTTTGCGTTTAGCTTTTTTATAAGTTTTTTGCCTTATATTTGCGGGACAATCAAAAGAAATTTGATTGCATAATTTTAATATAATGTACAATCTACTCGAAAGCGATTGCTTAAGGCATGTTGCACAGAGTTTAAAGCAAAAAAAATGAGAATAGCTGTTGTTGGAACTGGGTACGTCGGTTTAGTAACTGGTACTTGTTTCGCCGAAACGGGAAACTACGTAACTTGTGTTGATATTGACGTAAAAAAAGTAGAAAGCCTTCGTAAAGGAAAGATTACTATTTACGAGCCAGGTTTAGAAACCTTATTTGAGCGAAATACGAAAGAAGGTCGTTTGAAGTTTACCACTGACCTTGCCGAAGGTATCGAAGGTGCAGAAGTAATCTTTCTTGCCTTGCCAACACCTCCGGGAGAAGATGGTTCTGCGGATCTTAAATATATATTAGGCGTTGCTCATGATTTGGGTAAAACCATGAAGAAGTACGCTGTAATCGTTGACAAAAGCACCGTTCCGGTAGGAACTGCCGAAAGAGTTACAAAAGCCATTTCTGAAAATGCAACTGTTGATTTCGACGTAGTTTCAAACCCCGAGTTTTTACGGGAAGGTGTTGCCGTTGAAGATTTCATGAAGCCTGACCGCGTGGTAGTGGGAACAGAGTCAGAAGCCGCTAAAAAAGTTATGGAGCGTTTGTACGCTCCGTTAGTTCGTCAGGGAAATCCCGTGATTTTTATGGACGAGCGTTCTGCGGAAATGACAAAATACGCTGCTAACTCATTCTTAGCAATGAAAATCACGTTTATGAACGAAATTGCTAACCTCTGCGAATTAGCTGGAGCCGATGTAGATCACGTGCGTCGTGGTATCGGAACGGATAGCCGTATTGGTAAACGATTCCTGTTTCCGGGTATTGGTTATGGCGGAAGCTGCTTCCCGAAAGATGTACAAGCACTAGAAAAAACTGCCAATGAATACAACTACAACTTCAAGATTCTGAAGTCAGTGATGAGTGTCAACGAAAAGCAGAAGACGAAACTTATTCCGCAGATCAAAGAATATTTCGGAGGTGATTTGAAAGGTAAAACCATCGCTCTTTGGGGTTTGGCGTTTAAGCCTTATACTGATGATATCCGCGAAGCACCTGCTCTTTACAATATTCGTAGTTTGCGTAATGCTGGGGCGAAAGTAGTAGTTTATGATCCGGAAGCGATGCCGAATATCAAGAAGGAAATTGGGCGTAAAGTGAAATATGCTGAAACGCAGTATGATGCCCTCGAAGGTGCAGATGCTTTGATGATTATGACCGAGTGGCCAGAATTCCGCACGCCAGACTTTGACCGGATGGCCGAAAAAATGAATAATAAAGCTATTTTTGATGGTCGAAATCTATACGATTTAAATCGTATAGAAGAATTTGGTTTTGATTATTTCTCAATCGGAAGAAAAGCAGTACGACAGTTAACCGAAAAGAATTGAAAAAACGATGAAAAGAATATTAATTACCGGTGGAGCCGGATTTTTAGGATCGCATTTGTGCGATAGATTTATAAAAGAAGGTTATCATGTTGTTGCAATGGATAACCTCATTACTGGAGATTTACGGAACATTGAACACTTGTTCAAGTTGCCTAATTTCGAGTTTTACCACCATGATGTCAGTAAATTTATCCACGTTCCGGGCGAATTGGATTACATCCTGCACTTCGCTTCTCCGGCAAGTCCGATTGACTATCTGAAGATTCCAATTCAGACTTTAAAAGTTGGATCGTTGGGGATTCATAATTGCTTGGGTCTGGCACGTGTGAAAAAGGCACGGGTTCTAATTGCCTCAACATCAGAAGTTTATGGAGATCCCTTAGTGCATCCGCAAACGGAAGATTATTGGGGTCACGTAAACCCGATTGGACCCCGTGGAGTGTACGATGAAGCCAAACGTTTTCAGGAAGCTATGACCATGGCGTATCATACGTATCATGGTCTGGAAACTCGTATTGTGCGGATATTCAACACGTATGGTCCAAGAATGCGATTGAACGACGGACGAGTTCTGCCCGCATTTATTGGGCAGGCGTTACGTGGCGAAGACTTAACCGTTTTTGGTGATGGTTCACAAACACGTTCTTTTTGTTACGTTGGTGATTTAGTGGAAGGTATTTTCCGTTTGCTGCATTCAGATTATGCTCAACCCGTAAACGTTGGTAATCCATCCGAAATCACGATTGGACAGTTTGCGGAAGAAATCATCAAGCTAACCGGAACCACGCAAAAAGTAATCTATAAAGACTTACCGAAAGATGATCCGAAACAACGCAAACCAGATATTACTCGTGCTCAAGAAATTCTTGATTGGGAGCCAAAGGTTGATCGCAAAGAAGGTTTAAAGATAACTTACGATTATTTCAGAAGCCTTCCGAAAGAGCGTTTATTTGATGAAGTTGAACATCGCGAATTTTAAGAGCCTTACTTTAGTTACATAAAAATAGCCCGTAGAGTTATCTACGGGCTATTTTTATGATTAATATATTCTGTTATTTCTTCAAATCTACCAATATCATCTTTTTCGCAGATACAAGTTCTTCGGCGGTAGCTACGGTGCGTTTTGCGGTAAAAAGTTCATCCCTCAATTCGTCAAATTCAGCTTCTTTTTTATCTAACCTTTTTGCGTATTTAGCTTCGTTTCGTTGATTTTTTGAAATCTCTCTTTCTTTTCTCTTAGCTTCTCTCGTAAGTGCCTCGGCTTGGTCATCGTCTAAACCACTGCTAATTTGCTGATCAACAATACTTTTCTTTTCGTCTAAAAGGCTCACCATTTTTTCGGGTGATTCATCTAAATACTTTCCGTACTTTTCCTGTGACTTGAGGTTGCTTTCTAACGAACGCTCTACCTTTCTCTGATCACGTTCGCTATTTTTTAAATAACTCTCTGCTTCTTCGAGGTCAGATTCTGCTAATCTCGTTAATTCACGATATTGAGCATCTGCGGCAAAAGTAAGTAAGAGGTCATCAAAAGCCTGCTCGTTTAAATCACGTTCAATCGTACCTTCAATAACGCAGAAAATTTTAGTAAAACCCGCCATTTCATTAACCTTTGATTCAATTGTTAGCTCATCATCTGATACGGACTGTTGCTTAAATTTCGTGAGTGAATAACGGTTTTTCTCAATTTCTGAAACCCTTCCGAAAGAGTTCATATACTCTTTCCACTCACTGCTAAGCGTTTTGCTATCTATTTTGAGTAGTAAGTAGTAGCCTTCCTTTAATTCACTATCTAAAATATCGCTGCCGTGAAGCACGGTTTGACCTATTGCTAAATTTGTTACGAACAAAAACGCAAGAACATTTACTATTTTTTTCATTTGTTTAACTTTTATACTTAGATGAAAATATGGTTCATTCGTCACCTGTTTTCGATGTAAATATCACTATTTTTTTGCCCGACTCATTTTGGGTGAAAAATATATATTGGTCGCCGCCGTCTTTATAACTTAGGAGCTTTTTCAAGGCATCGGGTTTTAGTGGGAAATTTCTGCAACTGACATTCGCGTAATTTCCTTTTAACTGTCTGCGAAGGCTTTTTTTATCGAACTTTTCTGTCTTCCCCACGCTAAATTTTCTTCCGGGAAAGTCCGCGTGAAAAGTATCGCTTGAGTAAAGATGTGAGTTAGTAGCTATTTTAGATAATAAATACTTTTCGGCTAATGATTTAAACAATCCTGCTTTTAAAATGGCGGCGTTGGGTTCGTACAAGTACGTCTTTGGCTCGCTAAACGCCACCGTAATTTCGGTTTCGTGATCAAAAGAAGAAGCAAATTGCTGCTTTCCATTTTTAGAAAAGTTTACGGTTTCTATTTTTGGTAAGCCTGTTTCTTTTTTTATCAGGTACAGTGCTTCTTTTACATCGTTTTCAACTGCTACGATAATTACTTTCTGAACGTGAATTAGTGACTTTAATGCCGCTTTTATATCCAACATTGGAGCGTACTTTATCAATATATTGTTCGAAACCTTGAGCAACTCCGGTAGCAAGTCTATTATGTTCGGAGAGCAATCCTGAATAAAAAATACTTTTCCTCCGTATTCATCTCGTCGGGCGGGATCAAGGTAGACCAAGTCATAATGCTTGTTCGGTTTTGCTAAAAAATCTTCGGCAGTTTTATTAACTAATTCAATATTATTCGCTCCCAACTGGTTAAAATTATGCTCAGTTACCTTGACAAGCTCAGCATCCTGTTCTACATAAGTGACATTCTTAAAAACCTGAGAAAAAAAGTGGCTGTCAACGCCCATACCTCCGGTTAAATCCAGGCAGGTTTCTCCGCTAAATAAATCAGCCTTGTACTTAGCAGTCACTTCCGAAGAAGACTGCTCTATAGACAGTGTAGCCGGAGAAACCAATAATTTCACTTTGCTCCACGACGGTATTTTTTTAATAATTTTTTCCCGAAAGTGCAGTTGATTAGCGGTCCAAATTAATTGTGTTGATGTTAATTTTAATGGGTTCTTTAGTGCGAAGGTAGAAATATCCGAAATCGTAATAGATTGTAATTTGCGAAGTATTTGTAGCTGTTCAGGATTCACCACTGGTAATTTTTTTTACAAATCTACCCAAAAAAGTGCACTACAATAATTTAATAGGCGGTTTTAGAAACTATTGATGAGATATATTAGTTATGAAATCTATATCATTAATCTCCTTTTCAAGTTTGCCTTCAGTTATTTTATGATTTTAATCCGATTTATATTTATGCTTTGTTTGTTTTGCTTCGCCGCGAAACAGTCAGGCCTGATTGTTAAAACGTCGGGAAAGTCTAAAATTACGCATGAATCTATTGATGATGATTGCGAAGAAAAAGAAGGAGAGTCAGAGGAGGACGAGCTTGAAAAACTCTTTGAGCTGAACCGTTCGGAAGAAGCTGTAACTATGACTTTGCTGAAAAGTAAATTAGTTTTCCCCGCTCTCTATTTCTTCTACAAAGAGCACTTGAACTTCCCCGTTTCACCTCCGCCGGACTCTGTTTGATTTCGCCGTTTTCTTATTGTTACAGCAACTACCTCGTTGTTAGTAGCTGGATTCGTTGATAAAAATGAGTCCTCATTTACGCCTCAAATATTATATATGAATTTAAAAAGTAATTTCTTTCCGCTTAAAGATTTGTCGGCCGGAGTAGTAGTCTTTTTAGTTGCTCTTCCGTTGTGTTTAGGAATAGCACTGGCATCCGGAGCTCCGCTCTTTGCTGGAGTAATTGCCGGAATTTGCGGCGGAATTGTAGTGGGCGTAATTAGTAAATCTAACCTTGGTGTTAGCGGGCCGGCTGCTGGTCTAACGGTAATTGTGTTAAACGCCATTGCCGAAATCGGTGTTTACGAATCCTTTTTATTAGCCGTTGTTATTAGTGGCGTTGTACAGATTATTCTGGGAATAATAGGAGCGGGGAAAATCGCTTTTTACTTTCCTTCCTCTGTCATAAAGGGAATGCTCTCGGCAATTGGAATAATCATTATCCTGAAACAAATCCCACACGTTTTTGGAGTTGATAGAGATACCGAAGGTGACTATAGCTTTCTTCAGGCGGATGGTGAAAATACATTTTCTGAATTACTGAATATTGGAGATTATTTAGTTGAAGGGTCATTGGTTATAGGAATAGTCTGTCTCGCTATTCTAATAATTTGGAAACAAAAACCGATTAAAAATAATAAGATTCTTTCCGCCATTCCGGGCCCACTACTTTGTGTAGTTGCTGGTATTACCCTGAACGAATTATTTCAGGGCAATTTGCAAATCGAAAAGACTCATCTGGTGAATTTGCCGGTGGCTTCATCTTTCGATGAATTTACGGGATTTCTGAGCTTTCCTAATTTCGGGGCATGGACAAATCCGTTGGTCTGGAAGACGGGAGTAATCATCGCTGTTATTGCAAGTCTTGAAACGCTACTTTGCGTAGAAGCTACTGACCGCCTTGACCCAGAGCGGGATATTACACCAACTAACCGTGAATTAATTGCTCAGGGAATTGGTAATATCGCATCCGGTATGATCGGCGGAATTCCGGTCACGCAGGTTATTGTACGAAGTTCGGCGAATATTCAGGCGGGAGGAAAGACCAAGGCTTCCGCTATTTTTCACGGCTTCTTGTTGTTAGCTTGTGCCGCATTTATTCCAGACTTCCTGAATAAAATCCCGTTATCAGCATTAGCTGCGATATTAATTATGGTGGGTTATAAACTCACCCGTCCGGCAATAGTTAGGGCTGTTTACAAAGAAGGGCAAGACCAGTTTGTGCCATTTGTGGTTACTATAGTTGCTATATTGTTTACGGATTTATTGGTGGGAATCCTTATTGGATTAGTAGTAGGATTGACCTACGTGATTTACACAAATTTCAGGTCTTCTGTATCGGTGAATTGGGAAGGAAATATATTATTAATGCGATTTAATAAAGATGTTTTTTTCTATAACAGAGCAGAGTTAATGATGAATTTGTCTAAATTGAAGTCAGGAGACCAGATGTATATTGACGGCTCGAGAGCAAATTTTATTGACCACGATATTTTTCTTCTTTTGGAAGAGTTTGTGGAAGAGGCACCCAGAAAAGGAATTGAGGTTACATTAAAGGGCGTAAGCAGAAAAAAAATATACTTTACTAAAAACAATGAAAGCATTTCAAAAACTCTTACTAGCAAATAAAAGTTGGGCGGCTGAACAGCAGGAGGAAGACCCAACTTTTTTTACAAAAATGGCTGAAGGTCAAAAACCTGAATTTTTATGGATTGGCTGTGCCGACAGCCGTGCTCCGGCGGATCGGATTACGGGCACCGAACCCGGCCATATTTTCGTGCATCGCAATGTTGCCAACCTCGTACTTCACACAGATTTTAATATGCTCAGCGTATTGCAATACGCCGTTGAAGTTTTAAAGGTGAAGCATATCATGGTTGTAGGGCATTACGGTTGCGGAGGCGTAAAAGCGGCTATGACTAACGATGACCTTGGGTTAATTAACAAGTGGATTCGTAATATTAAAGACGTTTACGAAAAAAACCACGATGAACTGGAAGCGATAAAAGACGATGAAAAGCGTACCGACAGACTTTGCGAGCTAAATGTCTTGGCACAAGTAGATAGTCTTTTAAAAACGACCATTATTCAAAAATCGTGGAAAAGTACGGATTACCCGTCTGTTCACGGTTGTATTCTCGAATTGACTTCTGGAAGAATTAGGCAGTTGATTCAGGTAGAGCCAAAAGACTTGAGTTCTATACCGAATATTTACAAGTACGAGGTGTAAAGAAAAGTCTATATTTTGATAACAAAAATCCCGTTACGCAATAAGCGTAACGGGATTTTTAATTTTGACAAGAATTTTTACTTGTCCGTATCTCTACTTATTGGTTTATCGGAGTCGGAGTAAATATGTCTACTACGCCCGGGAAATTTTCGTTAGTATTTATCTCATTCTGAGCGTATATAAAACGCTGTGGAATAGTTGATGCCGTGCTGTTTTTAACGGGAACGCCAATTACATTCTTCGTACGACGTAAATCGTGGAATACCTGGAACGAACCAATTAATGTACAATACTTCTCTTCCAAAACCTGATTTACTAAGGCAGTTCCAGTAGCAGTTGTCGCTGGGAATTCACCACCGTACGTTGTAGCTAAGTTTGTACGAACAGAGTTAAAGGCTGTACGTGCCCCTGTCTCATTTCCGGTACGTGCTAAAGCTTCCGCAAGAATCAATTGATTCTCTGACCACGAAATAAGAGGAAAAGCTGCATCAATCGCAAAGTAGCCGGTAGCAGTATAATTTAATTCTTCACCATCAAAATACTTAGCAGAACGCTCCGCATCACCCGGAGTGGGCAATAAGCGAGCTCTTTCACCTTGAAGTAATTTTCTTAGGTTTGAACGAATCACAGTCAGGTAACCACCGCGTTGTAACACGCCGAATTGATAGTAAAGGTTCTGCTGACCAATAGTTGAACTGTGAAAAGCTGACAACGTCTTGTTAGGAGCAGAAATACCCTGAGCAGCTTCAGAAGCTGCGTTTGCGTAATCTTTCGCAATCAGGTAGTAACGAGCCTTCAATGTGTGTGCTACTTCAACCCACGAATATGCACCTGAGTACATTGGCATAGGCACGGCACCACCCGACTGAACATTGGCAATACCAGCAGAAAGTATCGTTTGTACAGAATTAAATACGTCAGCTTGTGCATCGTATTTTGGGTTCGGGAATTCGTTTGGCTGAATAGCCTCAGAATAAGGAACGTCTCCGAAAAGGGCGGCACCTTCTCCGGCTAACCATCCTTCAATTATCTGAGAGATACCTTCAGCACCTCTGTTACCATCTTCCCGAGCTTTTTCCTGCACAAGTCTTGTTTGAGCAAGACCAGCGGTGTAGATATTACCCCAGGTATCGTCAAAGTCACCTGCGGTAACCTGATACGATTCGTACGAGATAAACTGACGGTCAGCTCCGGTAAACTGATCCGTAAAGATACCGGCAAAACGTGCCGGTTGTGATTCGCTCAATAAAATTGAAGCTAAACCAGCCTGACCGATAATCAATCCACTTGGAGCATCGGTAAAATTATTTGGATTGACGTTTACGTCTTCCACGTAACTTTCGCATCCAAGAGATAGCAAGCCCAATGCTGCTACTGTTAAAAATTTTATTTTCTTCATTGTATATTTCGGAATGTTTTATGGAGATATAAGAAGTGAGAGGTAAGATCAGAGAAAGAGAATTCATTTAAATTCTCTTAGTCTCCAATCTCATGTCTCGTATCTTTTTTTTAGAATCCTAATTTCACAGTTAGCATGTAAGAACCAGTACCCGGGTTTGTAAAGTAATCCAAACCACGACCTTTAGATGCACCTGTAAGGTTTAACTCAGGATCTACGTTCGGGAACGGAGACAAGATAAACAAGTTACGTCCGGTTACACCGATTGAAGCGTTAGATAGTTTCGCTTTTGAAATAAGGGTAGTTGGTAAATCGTAAGTTAATGATAGCTCACGAAGTTTAGTCCAAGAACCATCAATTACGAATTGCTCACCAACTGGTCCAAAACCACCACCGTTTCCAGTGTACCACTCAGAATCTAATAATACGTTACCGCCGCCAAAGTCAGCAATATTACCACGTACGAGTGTTCCTGATGCTACCGTACGACCGTCGGCAGTACGAAGTTCTTCAGTTGTAGTAAACTCATTAGCAGTTTCAGGAGAAATACCGAAGTAGTTCAAGACACCGGATGTACCTGCCCAAGTTTTGTTACCTTGGAACGTTTCAAACTGAGCAGACAAAGTAAATCCTTTGTATGAGAAGTTTGTTCCGATACCACCACGCCATTGCGGGTTAGGATCTCCCAGTATTCCTTCTTGAGGATCTACTGTAGGGAAACCATTTTCGTCTAAAACGTAGTTGCCGCCTTCATCGCGTGCCCACTTTCCACCCCATAGAGTTCCGAAAGGCTCGCCTTCAACTACACGTGAAGATGTTCCGGTAAAACCGTTTAGGAACACTGACTGAGCACCGCTAAGGCTTTCAACAATGTTACGGTTTTGCGAGAAGTTCGCGTCAATTCTCCACTCAATACCACGAGACTTAACCAAGCGTACACCCGCGTCAATCTCTATTCCTTTGTTAGAGATTTCGCCAGCATTACGCCATACGTCACCGAATCCGGTAGATGGAGCCAAATCAATTGCTAACAGAGCACCAGTAGTGGTACGGCTATAATGAGTTATTCCGAAATTCACTAAATTATTGAAAAAGCGGAAATCACCACCAATCTCGTATTCTTTTACCCGCTCAGGCTCTAAGTTAGGATTACCAGAACGGCTGCTCCGTGCAAACGGGTTGCCGTAAGTTGCTGCACCCAGAAAATCTCCCCAAGAAGAAGAACGGTCAAAAGCTCCGAACGTAGTACGGTTTGCGTAAGGAATTGGCTCAATACCAACTTCTCCGTACGATGCACGGATTTTACCAAAGCTAAGTGTATTGCTTGACATATTATTTGTGAATACCCAACCAGCTGATGCACTCGGGTAGAACACAGGGCTTGAAAGCGTAGAAGGCA
This sequence comes from Spirosomataceae bacterium, assembly GCA_047630355.1. GTDB lineage: Bacteria > Bacteroidota > Bacteroidia > Cytophagales > Spirosomataceae > JANQUM01. Next base: position 37,485 of record JBLHXN010000011.1, read on the forward strand.
ATTCATACCGTCCGGTTGCTTCTAAGTATACCTGACCAAATAGTTCAGCGTTCACCACGGCGTAAGTCGCAGATTTACGTTGTTGTTGACGAGTAAGACCCGGGTTCTCATTTGCAGCACTTGCGTTTCCGAATATTCGTAAGTCACCCACAAATGGGTTAGTAAAGTCAGCAGAAGTAGCTCCAAAACTTGTGTAGTTTAAAGACTCCGCCTGAGCACCTAAAATCCAGCTAAAGTTTATATCGCTATTGATTATGTGCGTAGAGTTTAAGAAAACGTTTACGCTTTCATTACGCTCAGTAATCTCATTTCTGTTGAATGAACCAACACTAAATGAACCTGCTGAATTTACCGGGAAGAAAGTTTCACGGGCATCATTGTAAAAGTCAAAACCATAACGAGCCGTCAAGTTTAAGCCTTTGTAGATGTTCCAGTTAATCTCAGGATTGATGATAAAGCGATAAACATCACTCGTATTTTCCTGCTCATTGGTTGTCCAGCCCGGATTGTTATAAATTGGGGCAGCATCTCCTAAGTAACGACGGTAGCCACGGTGCGAGTTTAATGTTGGAGCACCCGCTGCGTTATAATAAGTTCCTCGGTAATCAGTATTGTCAAAGTCAGGGGAAGTACGTAGGTAACCTAAGTATAAACCATTCAGGTTTGATCCTGTCTGAATACGGCTTGAATTAGTACGGATAAACGTAGAGTTAATTCTAACCTTTAGTTTTTCGGCTAATTGCGTTTCGTTGTTAACACGAACGGTAGAACGGCGGTAGTCAGAGTTTCCTTTGATGATACCTTCCTGATCCCAGTCAGAGAAACTCAAGTAAGTTGTGCTTCCGGCATTATTAAAGTTAATACCAACTGACTTATTCCATGTAAATCCGGTTTGGAAAACCTGATCACGGTTTTTATCATTGAATACTTCGCGTGAGTTCTTACTTAGGATAGGGTAGTAAACGTTTCCACCATCGGCTTCAAAGCGTTGGTTTCCCTGACGAACTTCGTCTGCACCACCCGGACGAGCAGCAATTTTATCACCCCAAGAGAATCCAGTGTTTGGAACATATAGGTAATCGTAAGCCTGATCTCCGTTTCCAGTTGCCCAGTAACGAGGGTATCCTTGTCCGAAAGTGCCTTGCTTCTCGTATTCACGGTTAATCACATCCCAAGAAGTCTGATTTGTGATATTCACGCTTACTTTCTTTCCACCAGCGTTTCCACGCTTAGTCTGGATTAAGATTACACCGTTAGCCGCACCTGTTCCCCAAACCGCAGCCGCAGCCGCACCTTTAAGAATAGTAATGTTTGCAATATCGTCAGGGTTAATATCATTCAAGCGTGACTGCTGAACAACACCGCCTGTATCACCAGAACCGATACTTGAGTTTGAAATTGGCACACCATCCAAAATAATTAATGGTGAAGAGCTACCAGAGATTGTGTTTTGACCACGAATCTGAATATAAGCACCTGCTCCCGGATCACCCGAGTTACGCGTAATGGTCAAACCCGAAGTTTTCCCGGAAAGACCTTGAATAACGCCAGATTCTCCAGAACGTTGAAGAGCATCGGTGTCAATAATGGTTGATGAACTCATGTCATCATCTTTCTTTCTTTCCAAACCAAGGGCTGTTAGTACAATCACTTCGTTTAGTAAGTTTTCAGATTCAGCAAGAGATACGTTTACAATTGAGCGATTACCAACGGCAATCTCCTGAGTCTGCATTCCAATAAAGCTAAAGATTAGCGTTTGGTTCTTACTAGCGGTAACGCTGTAATTACCTTCGCCGTCAGTTTGTGTACCCACACTGGTACCTTTCACTTGCACAGTAACACCCGGCAGTGCCGAGTCGTCACCAGCGGTAGTAACCTTTCCGGTTACCTTTGTCTGGGCGTAAGTGACACCAGCTGCTAACATAAGTAGCAGCGACAATAGTAGATTTCTTTTCATTAACATTTTAGTTTAGGTAAATAATTTAATACACTACAAAATTATTAAATAAATGTAATAATGTGTTAATAATTGGGCGAGAATTTTTCAAAACGATTTTTAAGATTGCGTAATATGAATAATGCAACATTTCCTTTGGTTGACGAGTAATGTAGAATGATTGTGGTCAGGAAGAGCTCAGGAGTAGCATAAAGTTCTAAATAACTACGTCAAAGCAGGCAAGAAGAACCTCGTAATTTAGTATGCATGCCGAGTAATTAAATTAGTTGCCTATACATGTAATTGTTGGAATAGTACAAGATAATGTAGGAAGCTTGTACTATTTTAACTCATTACTACCTACCTCAATAGGTATAAATCTCGCAAATAACTCTTCAGAATACCAGCCTTTGGTACGGGTTTGCTTAACTACATCAGCGTGTTCACGTTGACGATAAGCAAACTTTTTAACGCTTTCAAGGTCTTTCCAAACTGAAAAAGTTGCTTGTTTTATAAACGGGACTTCGCCAATGCCGACGGAGGTGATAAACCCTTCCGCCGAATCCATTGAACCTGCCACTTTGGGTACATTTTTCCAGAAATCCTGTGCTTTTGAAAGCCGGATGGTAGCTCGGGTAAGTACAGCAATTGGTCCGGTGTATGTTCTGTCGGGTTTCGGGTTCCCGAACGGTTCTTTGCCGTCCCATTTTCCGTGAGATTCGTACGGAGTGCAGAGATAATCTGTTCGCTCATCAGTGAATTTTTTCCACCAGCGAGTAATAAATGAGCTTTCGTTAAAGTTTTGATAATCTGCTTCGTTTTCCCAAACGGTCATTAATGCCCACTGCTGCCAATCAGGATTTACGTCGAATGTGCCATTCTTTCCGCAACCCATTAATTTCCAAAACTTAACATTTTTATTCAGCATTAGCGGAAGCCTGAAAAATGCCATGGACAAAATTCCCAAAAAAGATTTTGATTTACTGTACTTTACAATGTTGAGAGCAACAATCATGGAATGATTTTTTATTAGATGACTTTATATTAACAATACGTTACAAACCAAATTTTGGTGTTGGGCGTATATAGATTGATATTAACACAAACACTACGTAAACATTCAAAGATGAAAATCGTTAACTTATTTATTATTTTATTACTGTCAATACAAGGATGTACAGCGGTAACTACCCCAACTTCTACGGCGGATCCGATTTCGCACAGTATTTGGGACGGGCTTTTAAAGAAGCACGTTGACAATAAAGGTTTTGTTAATTACGCTGGTTTCAAAAAAGACCAGGCTCAATTAAAAAAGTACCTGACTATGGTCGAGAAAAACGCCCCCGCGAAATCATGGAGTAAAGATGAAGAACTTACTTACTGGATAAACGCTTATAATGCTTTTACCATTCAATTGATTCTGGATAATGCCGATAAGAATATTACGAGCATTAAAGATATCGGTAGTAAAATCAAAATTCCGTTTGTGAACACACCATGGGATGTTAAATTCATTAATATTGGTGGTGATAAAATGGACTTAAACAACATCGAACACGGTATTATTCGTAAGAAATTTAAAGAGCCACGCATTCACTTTGCATTGGTTTGTGCGGCAATGTCTTGCCCTCCGTTGCGTAACGAAGCCTTCACGGCAAAAAATCTTGATAAACAATTACAAGATCAAGGTGAAAAGTTTATTAACGATGCCTCTAAAAATAAGATAACTGCTAACTCAATAAAAATTACCAAAATTTTAGATTGGTACGGCGGAGATTTTAATAAGTCGAAGGTTGATATAATAAACGATTACTCGAAAACTAAAGTAAACAAAGACGCTGCAGTTTCATATATGAATTATAATTGGGCATTGAACGGAAAATTGTAAACAAATCAGGCGAATATTGATTTATAAAAGATGGAATGGCTTATTTAGTTGTTCCATCTTTTTAATTACAGACAATCTAAAATTTCACGTTCAATCAACAAAATGTCAAACGTAGTTTATTGGTTTCGGAATGACTTACGTCTGCACGATAACGAAGCTCTTGCAAGAGCCGTCAGCTTAGGAAATGTAACTCCCGTGTATGTAATTGATAATCGCAACTTTGAGCCCACCACTATTGGGTACAAGCGGACAGGGAAATACCGAGCGAAATTTTTATTAGAATCTTTAACTGACTTACAACAGAATTTACAAAAGATAGGCTCTGATCTTATTATAAGAATCGGGCATCCCGAAGAAATAGTTGCTGAAATTGCTCACAAAATCAAAGCAACGCACGTAGTTCTTTCCAAAGAAGCCACGCAGGAAGAAACCACAATTGAGTCTGAGCTTTCTTTGACCCTGAAACAACATAATATTGACATCGAATTGATTTGGACAAACACGCTGTATCATCCGCGTGATTTGCCGTTTCAAATGCATTTTCTACCCGATGTATTCAGTACTTTTCGTAAAAAAGTGGAAAACCGATCGGAGGTAAGAAGTACTTTTCCTACAATTACGGAACTTGGCGAGATAGCTTCTTTGAAGAATATGCCCATACCAACTTTAGAAGATATTGGGTTTGAATCTTTTGATGTTGACGAACGTGCTGTTCTTGATTTTAAAGGCGGGGAAAGAGCTGGTCTTGAGCGTCTTCACTATTACCTCTGGGAGCAAGACCTGCTCAAAACCTACAAAGAAACCCGAAACGGACTGGTGGGCGGGGATTATTCCTCAAAATTCTCAGCTTGGTTGAGTTTAGGGTGTCTTTCGCCTCGCCACATTTACGAAGAAATAAAACGCTACGAAGCCGAGCGAATAGCTAATAAGTCTACTTATTGGTTAATTTTTGAACTTATCTGGCGGGATTTCTATCACTTCATTGCTCTGAAATACGGGGTGCGGTTATTTAAGAGGAGCGGTATCAAGCACGATATGAATAAATCCTGGAATCAGGATGAGAGGGGTTTTACGAAATGGGTGAACGGAGAAACGGGCGTTCCTTTTGTAGACGCAAACATGCGGGAAATTAAAGAAACGGGATTTATGTCTAACCGCGGACGGCAAAATGTGGCGAGTTTTCTGACCAAAGATTTAGGAATCGAATGGTGGTGGGGAGCTATGTATTTTGAGAGTTTACTGGTAGATTACGACGTTTGCAGTAACTGGGGAAACTGGAATTACGCTTCGGGGATTGGCAATGACCCGCGTGAAGACCGTTATTTTAATATTTCAAAACAGTCAACTAATTACGATCCCGAGGCAGAATATATAAAACTCTGGCTTCCCGAACTCAAAGACGTTCCCGCCGAAAAGATCAACGAAGTGGGTTTACTTACGCAGGCTCAGCAAAAAGAATACGGCGTACAAATTGGAGTAGATTATCCAAATCCGTATGTTGATGTCAAGAAATGGCGGAAATCCGTCCGGTAAAACGCCCGTCTATCATGGACTTCAATTGATATTAGATTCTTTTTTTATACTTTTGGAAAACAAACCTTTTTTTACCTCTAAAACAGAAAAATAAATGAAACGTACTACTTTAATAATCGTTGTTCTACTTGGTTTATTCGGCGTATATGGCTGTTCAAGTTACAACGGATTAGTACAAAAAGACGAAACCGTAAAAGGTGCGTGGTCTAAAGTACAGACGCAATACCAACGTCGTGCCGATCTTATTCCAAATTTAGTAAACACCGTAAAAGGTGCCGCTGATTTTGAGAAAGAGACGCTCACGCAAGTGATTCAGGCTCGTGCAAGTGCTACCAGCATGAACATAGATGCTGGTGATCTCACGCCAGAAAATATTCAGAAATTTCAGGCAGCTCAGGATAAGTTAAGCGGAGCGTTGAGTCGGTTATTGGTTTCGGTAGAACGTTACCCTGAACTAAAGGCAAACCAAAACTTTTTGGATTTGCAGGCTCAATTAGAAGGCACTGAAAACCGGATTGCCGTTGCCCGAAATGATTTCAACACCACCGTTCAGGATTATAACCAGTCCGTGCGAGTATTCCCGGCTGCTATCTTTGCTGGCTTGTTCGGCTTTGATCAGAAAGGGTATTTTGAAGGAACCGAAGCATCTCAAACCGCTCCTTCAGTAGCATTTTGAGAAGATAGATTCAATCAAGTATCAACCCTTACAGGTTTTAAAATCTGTAAGGGTTACTTTATTTATTAAATTATGTTTCTAAGTGAAGAGCAACAAAAACTAATTGTGGAAGCCATCAAAGAGGCAGAACTGTCTACTTCGGGCGAAATAAAAGTTCACATAGAAGAAAAGTGCCCGTCGGACGATCCGGTAAAGCGGGCTACTAAATTATTCAACTACCTGGCTCTGCATAAAACTGCTCAGCGGAACGGCGTATTATTTTACCTTGCTCACGAAGATCGTAAATTCGCGGTAATTGGTGATAAGGGAATCGACAAAGCCGTAACCATACTCTTTTGGGAATCAACGAAAGAGATTCTTCGTAATCATTTTGCTCAAGAGCAATATGCCGAAGGGCTTTGTGCTGGAATAAACGAAGCGGGTAAACAATTAAAAAAATATTTTCCGTATCAATCTGACGATAAGAATGAGTTGTCAGACGATATATCATTTGGATAATCTGCAACAGCATTATGCTGAAAAGAAACTTACTATGTTGGCTGCTACTTTGCTTTGCTGGAGTAGCTCTCGGACAGGATATTCCTGACCGTCCTTCACCTCCTCGTCTCGTAAACGATTTCGTTGGCAATCTGTTGAGTTCACAGCAAATCAACAGCCTTGAAAGAAAATTGGTGGCTTATAATGACAGCACATCCACGCAAATCGTTGTTGTAATTGTTGATTCGGTAGAACCGTACGACATGAATACTTACGCTCTTGAGTTGGGTCGGAAGTGGGGAGTCGGACAAAAAGGAAAGAATAACGGAATCGTATTACTTTGGGCACCGAGAGACCGCAAGGTTTATATCGCCACGGGTTACGGAATGGAAGGAGCTTTGCCGGATGCTTACGCCAACCGCATCGTGGATCAGGTAATTATTCCCCGTTTTAAAGAAATCAAATATTACGAAGGTCTCGATGCGGGCATTGATACCATCATGAAATACGCCAGCGGTGAGTACAAAGCCGAACCTGAAAACGGCGGTGGCGAAGACAGCGTCATTCCGGTTATCGTATTCTTTATCGTCATATTTTTATTCATCTTCATCAGTCGCAAAGGTGGCGGTGGAAGTGGCGGCTTTAGTAGCCGCGGCAGAGGCGGAATGCCCTACACAACCTACACCGGATGGGGTCAATCATCTGGCAGTTTTGGCGGCGGAAGCGGCGGCGGTGGTTTTGGTGGCTTCGGCGGTGGCTCATTTGGCGGCGGCGGAGCGGGCGGAAGCTATTAATTACTACGGTCAAGGGGGAACGCAGAGTGAGACCTTATCAATGTAGGAATGCACTCACTCATGAACCCTGAAGTATTTGATTGGTAAACCAATTGACTAAATTCAACTTCTCATCAATATACAATAACAAACTAAACTATGTCTTTACCTAAATTATTTGAAGGACGGCTAAAACTTCCCGTTGTTGCCGCTCCGCTTTTTCTTATCTCTGGTCCAGAACTTGTAATTGAATGCTGTAAAAACGGTATTATCGGGACATTTCCGGCTCTAAACCAACGCTCGACCGAAGGTTTTGAGGAATGGCTGAACGAAATTGAAAGTACGCTTGCCAAAGAAGAAAATCCGGCTCCTTTCGGAGTTAATTTAATTGTTCACCGTACTAATCCGCGGGTTCAGGCTGATTTAGAAGTTATTGTAAAACATAAAGTGCCGATAGTTATTACGTCGCTCGGTGCAGTTTCAGAATTAGTAGATGCCGTTCACAGTTATGGTGGTCTTGTCTTTCACGATGTGATTAATCGGCGTCACGCAGAAAAGGCCGCCGAAGCGGGAGTTGATGGATTAATTTTGGTAACCGCCGGAGCGGGTGGGCACGCCGGATTGTTTAATCCGATGGCATTTGTAAACGAAATAAAGACGTTTTTTAAAGGTACAATTCTTCTCTCGGGTTGCATGAGTACGGGACAAGATGTTGCTACGGCAATGCAAATGGGAGCAGATTTGGCTTACATGGGTACTCGTTTTATCAACACTACCGAAAGTCGTGCGGAAGAGGATTATCAGGAAATGATTAGCGAATCAAAAGTGGGTGATGTGGTTTATACCGCTGCTGTATCTGGTGTTAACGCCAATTTCTTACGACCAAGTCTGGAGAAAAATGGTATCACAGAAGATATGTGGTCGCAGAGTAAAAAGATAGATTTTGGCAGTGAACTTGATGCTGCACAGGCGGAAGCTAAAGCTTGGAAAACCGTGTGGTCTGCCGGACAAGGTGTGACGTCTATCAGTGATTCGTTGCCAACCGCAGATTTAATTAAACGGATGAAAACAGAGTTTAAAGAAGCAATTGAGCGTCAGAAAGGTTTGCTCGAAAGTTACGCCTAAAAACGATACCAAATTTTAAAAAGAACGCCCCGCTTTTTTACAAAGTCGGGGCGTTCTTGATTTACTCAAAAGATAAATCCTGCGGACTAAACTGATAAGGTTTATCAATTTCTGTTTGTTCTTTCGGTTCAAATGCTTCGAGTTCATTTAATATGACTTCTTCGGCGGAAGAAACCCACGCTGCAAAACCCACATTTGGTGTGTATCCCTCCTCAATAAACTTCAAAAAAGGCGTTAAATTGAAGTCTTTCTGCGTCATCCCTGCACCCGCCCGAACAGCATCAAGGGCGTTGCAACGCTGTTCGTAGTGATTTTTGAGCGGAATTAACAATACGGGTTTCTCCAAATACATTGCTTCGCAAATAGTTTCAAACCCTGCCGTAGAAACCACGCCTTTGCAGCGTCTCATATAAGACAAAAACAGCGGAGCGTTTAAGCTATGAAAGACCAAATTTGAGTGCAAAACCTTCGTCGGCAATTCCGTAATGAAGCAATGAATGATTGTCTCTTCATTTTCATTATGCCACGCAATTAACTCATTTGCTAAAGCAGATTGATTGACGTAAGCCAGCAAGAAATCTTCACGTTTCTGAACCGGACCAGCAGCAGTTACTTCCTGCCTTATTAACGGTGGAACGGTAAAAAGCTGATCCTGAAAATTGTCAGGAAATGGCGTGAAAGATAACGTGAGCTTTTTCTCCGCACCCAAAGCAGTTATCCTACTATTGAAATTGACCAATGTGCGATGAAACCACGAGCCCTCTGGGTGAATAAAAGATTTATTGAGTAATAAATACTGATGAGCAACGGCTATTACCGGAATGTTTCGATTGTTGTAAAAGTAGTTGTAAATCCCGCCCAGACCTTCGTAAAAGTTAATAATTAAATCCGGCTTGTTAGTCTTCATCTCATCGCTGATGAATCGTAAACTCTTAATATAATACTTTGCCTTCGCCAGATTTTTGCGGAGTGTTTTTCGGAGGCAGAGTTTGTTCGATTTTTTATCGAAAACTAAATTCGGACTCATAAATGACTTGGCGGTCGGGAACTTCCCAATGAAGAAATCAGGTAGGTCTACACCACGGTTTGTTCCAACCAAAACGTTACTGACGGTATGCCCGTTTGACTGTAATATTTGAGCCATTGAGATTGCCTGCGTAAGATGCCCGCGGCCTTCGCCCTGCACGATAAATGCTATTTGCATGATTTAAAGTAATTTTCTATAAAGAAGCAGTAAGTAGTTCAGGCTCTTTTTTTGCCTTCGTTTTTGTTTTTTTTATTTCTTGTTGAACCGGTTTTTCGTTGTAGAATTCCAACTTCCAGTTTCCTTCGTAATCTTCAGTTAACGCTGACATCGTTTCTACCCAATCTCCTGAATTCATATATACGATACCGTTAATATCCCGGATGGCAGGTTGATGTATATGACCGCAGATGATGCCGTCACAATTGCGGGATTTGGCGAGTTCAGCGAGCTTTTCCTCAAAATCACTCACGTAGTTTACCGCCGCTTTTACCTTTTGCTTTATTTGTTGTGATAGTGAATAATACGGTAATCCCCGCCAGGTGCGATAACGGTTGTAGAATTTGTTTAGCCAAAGTAAAAACGTGTAACCAACGTCTCCGAGGTGGGCAAGCCATTTCATCTGTGAGGTCACGCTGTCAAAAACATCGCCGTGCGTCACGAAGAACTTCCGGTCACCTGATTTTAGTACGTAATCCCGTCTGAACTGAAAGTTTCTACCGACCAAAAGTGGTACAACCTGATCTAAAAAATCATCGTGATTACCACGAATGTAGATGACTTTCGTGTTCTCTTTGTCCATTACTTTCAGAACGGTGCGGAAAAACGCCGTGTGCTTTTTTTGCCACGAGCCGTATTTTCTGAGTTGCCAGCCGTCAATAATATCACCGTTGAGAATTAGTACATCGCAACGGTTTTGTTTGAGGAAATCTGTTGCTTCTTTCGCCTTGGATGCGGAAGTTCCCAGGTGAATATCGGACAGTACGATAGTTTTGAATCGTTGATTTTTCAAATTAGCTAAGAGTTTTTTGTACTCAACTTTGACTTTGCAAAGGTGGTACGTTAACGTTAGCTACTGATTATCCGAATGTTAAAATATTACGAAGAGATGCTTCATAGTATGAGGGTAATGTTAACTCAATGAATTTGTTTAGTAAGTTTGCCACTTCGAACGGTATTTAGAATAGCCAAATGATACCCGAAGGTTTTCTTGAAATCATCTAAATTGTACGCAGTATTTTGCAATACAATTACGCTGACATCGGTATCGGGAAAGTAAAAATTCATAGAGCAAAAACCTGGTGAATATCCCGTCAAGCCAAGTTGCAGAATATCACTTTTAGTATCAACCGTCACGCCGTAACCGTACGCCGTTTCTCCGAACATCGGATGATTCCGAATGGCGTTGGGTTGCTCAGTTATCATTCTTTTATAAGTCGTATCTTGAAGCAATTTTCCTTTATAAATGAGCGAATTCCAACGTGCCAAATCTGAAACATTTGAAACAAAGCCTCCCGCCGCGACGTAATTACTTGGCTTACCTTCTTGTACTAATTTACCGTTTTCTGATTCAGAATGACCCGTGCTTAGTTTGGTAGTGAATTTATAGTCAGGGTAATAGGTTGGGTTTAAGTTGTGTTTTTGAAATAATTCAGCGGACAATTTCGCAAAAGCTTTGCCTTTAACCTTCTCCAAAATATCAGCTAAGATTTGATACCCAATTTGGGAATAAGCGTAGGAGGTTCCGGCGGGAAAAGAAGCGGGTCTACTTAATTCTGTGATACCGTGCGTGTGGGTTAGTAAGTGCTGAATTATCACTGAAGCTGCCCAAGATTGTTTCAATTCTGGCAGATAGATTTTTATCGGTTGGTCGATTTTATTTTACCCGCTTCGTAAGCTTGTAGGATTAAGGTGGCGGTGAATTGTTTGCTTATCGAACCAACCACAAACTCACTTTCTTTCGTAAGCGGTTCTTTTATTTCCAAGTCAGAAAATCCCGCAATTTTGTGATAAACTGTTTCGCTGTTCTGCGTAATTGAAAATAAGCCGTTGAATGGTTTCTGCAATTCTGCTTTCAGAATGGTATCTAACTTATCGGTTAGTGAATTTGTCTTCTTTGTTGAGGTGCAACTGATTGAAAATAAGAATATAAGAGCAATTAGTGCTTTATACAATGGAACTCGAATTATAGTGTTAAATATTTAACCTTTAGTCATTTCAACCAATTTTGTCACCGTTTCCCAGTTTCGGGTAGTGGCAAATACACCGAGTTTTTTCTCAAAGAAATTATTGCTGAGTTTCGTTTGATGGTACTTGTTTACGCATTTTAGGTAAACGCCTTTGCCAATTATCCGAAACTCATCGGGCGGATGGGCGAGAAGGTTGATTCCTGTAAGCTTTTCGTCGGTGGGTTCTTCGGAAAGAAAAGTCAAATGAAGCTGACCTATTTCGGCTTTTTCAACGAATGGATTACTCCTGAAATCTTCGGCGAACTCTGCCGTCGTTATCACAATCACCGGAACATCAAATCCGTATTTATCGTGAATTTGGTTGGTAATTTTTGTAGCTAACTCACTATTCTTATGAGATTTGTACTCAAAAACTACGTTACCGCTCTGTGCATACGTATTCACATTTGAAAAACCCAACTCGGAAAGCATATTCCTCAAATCCGCTATCAGTATTTTTCGTTTTCCCCCGACGTTTATTCCCCGTAGAATGGCGATGTGAGTCTGCATTTTAATAAGCTATATAGGAAGTGAAAATCAAATGTCAGTATATTAGTTAACTGGATAAATCTTTGACGCGGAGCAAAACTACTTCTTAATAATAGAAAATACTACGTACCTGTGTTAGCCATATAATCACTGGGAATGATGCCAATTTGACGTTTGAACACTTTTGAGAAGTAACCTTGATTTTTAAATCCTAAATGCTGAGAAATTTCTTTGATTGACATATCTGTTTCGATGAGGAGTTCACACGCTTTTTTAAATTTTCTTCTTTGATGAAAGATATTGATGCTTGTGCCATAAAGTATACGAAAAAGGGAGCACATTTTAGTTTTACTTAATCCGATTTCACTAGCTAGTAAATCGAGACTTGGGAGCGTACCCAAAGCTAAGTCAATAATTTTAGATTCTATCTGCCTCAGCTTTTGTTTGTCATCTAAATGGATTTGAGATTTTAAGCTGTTGTTGTAGTTGTATTTAAAAAACGATATGCAGGTTGACGCAATTTTGAGAATATCGCCTTTCCATTTCAATAATCTAAGGTTATCAGATATTTCAGTCTGACTAAGTAATGTAAATACTGAATCAAATAGTAATACCTCTGATTGCCCTTGAATGATAGAATGGTTATGATTTGAAATTAGGGGGTAGGGCATGTCAAAAGCTTCGTCGTCTTTCTCTGGCTTCATAATACCTGACTTACCGAATACCAATATACGTACCTCTATGTGTTCATTCGCAACAAATGATACCGTCGGGAAATTTTTCAAATCCGATAGGATGAGTAGGTTAAGTATGTTGTCCTGAGTTTTGGCTTCTTGCTGGTACTTTTTATTTTCAAACTGAATACCTTTAGCGGAGCCTTTGAAAAAGAATAACCCAAATAGCTCAGGGGACTCTTCGAAGGTGTCAAACTGCAAAAGAGTACGCTTTAAAAGGTTGACTGAAATGCTGATGTGAGATACATCAGGGCCTAAATAGTTATAATGAGCTTCTCCTTTTTTGATATGAGGGTGAACAATGGTATTATTTTGAATCGTAGAGGTTTCCTGACTTAAAAAGAGTTGAAACTCTTTCCACAGCAAGAAAGCGGGCGATTCGATAAGGGTGTGCTCTTTCATAAGATACTTTAACTTTTATGATTATAAACTGAAATGCTGTGTTGAAAATATTTTCACCCTAATATTCTCCACAGTAAAGTACGCGTGTTTTGTACTGCTGTAAAGCGGAAAAGTTGTTAAAAAATGAGGTTGAAGTACGTAATGTGAAGTTGGAGGTGTTAATAAGGGCAGTAGGAAAGTTTGCTTATGGCATAGAAGTAGCTTGGAGATTTTGATATGCTTTTTGGTAGTTAATTTTTATTCTCGAACAAACACGGGACAGCGTGACATAACTTGTGCAGGTTGAAACAACTTGCACAACGGGAACTAATCAAAAAGTGGAATATTGGCTTATTCGTCAAGGCTTTGATAATTGCCTAAAAAGTTATTACCACCGATTATAGAGGTACTTACGCTTAGATTCCCGCACAGGTAGGAAAGGGAGCTAAATATTAATTAGTTATATTTTTGAGTTGTTTTTTTAAGACATCTATAGTATCCACGAGACATCAGTATAAGCATCATTGTAAATTTGTACTATCGGACTAATCATTTGTACAATCAGTCGTAAGTTAGGGGTGGAGCCCTCGGTGGCATAAGTGTTGATTCCACGTTTGGGTAATCACTATAAATGACCTAAATATTTTTAACAACCTACAATATTTTTAAGCATGCGAAGATTTTCAAATTTATTCAAAACTGCAATAATCTGGTGCTTATGTGCTGGGCCTGTTTTAGCTCAGACATTAGAAACCAACGCAATCTGCTACGACCCAATCAGTGGAGCGGGAACATTTATTAACGCCGCTCGAACAAACGGGGTAGACTTATTGAGTGGACCCAATAATGCCAATAATATAATAGACCGTGATCTCTCAAATTTTGCTAGTCTACAAGCCGGCGTTGGGGCACTTTCAACTGTATCTTTGTCTGTTGAAGATTCTACTAATATTTATCCCGCCGGAAACCGAGTGGGGTTTGTAGTTCAGTCAGTAGGCGGGCTATTGAATCTAAGTTTGCTGAGTAATGTCACCATTAAGCTTTTTTTGAACAATGTAGAGGTACAATCAGGAAGTGGAGGAGGTGACCTTTTGGATCTTGGGCTCTTGAGTGGTTCAGATAATCAGCAACGGATAGGACTCGTAGCTGTCTCAAATTTTGACGAAGTACAATTTTCTATAAGTTCGGCGGTTGGTTTACCAAGTGCAATAAGAGTATATCAGGCATTTGAAGAGCCAACCACGTGTGCTACAGAATGCAATGAAGAACAAATTACGGCACAAAACTCCTCCGTTCAGATAGTGAGTGCCCGAACGGGCATAACGGCTCCGACTATTCTCGGAACCAGTACGTGTGTTGGCTGTGCGGTTACGAATGAAAGTAACCTTTTAAACGCCAACCTGACAGATTTTGCTACGATAAGCTTTCCGGTTACAGTTGACGCTACAGGTTCTATTTCTATTGCCGTAGGTGCCCAAAGTGCCGGGAAAGAAGTTGGGTTTGCAATTGCCCCGGGGTCGGGTTTTTTAGATTTAAACTTATTAAGTAATATAAGTATTGCCACTTACTTAGCTGGTAACCTAAAAGAAAACATTGTTGCTAATAGCAGCTTGATGAATACAACGTTACTTGGGTCAGATGGTTTGTCTTTACTTGCGTTTAAAACTACTCAAGATTTTGATGAAGTAAGAGTTATTGTTGTCGCAACGGCAGGAGTATTGGCAACTACCGAGGTGTATTACGCTTTTCTACGAACCGATACCGATAATGACGGTGTGTATGATTGCATGGATCGTTGTGCCGGAAATGACTTGCTTGACAATGACGGAGATGGTCTTCCTGATGACTGTGATGATGACGATGACAATGACGGCTTGCTAGACACTGCCGAAGCAACGCTTGGCACGAACCCTTTTGACGGCGATACCGATGACGATGGCTTAGGAGATGGCGTTGAAATAAACGGTACAGGACTTCTTCAAGCTCCCACAAACCCATTACTAGCTGATTCAGACGGTGATGGTGTATTAGATGGAACGGAGGTAGGACTTACGGCTCCAACTGCCTACACGAACCTTTTAATCTTTGTAGCAGACGCTGATGCTGCAACAAGAACTAACCCTAATTTAGCGGATACTGATAGTGACAACTTATCAGATGGGAATGAAGATGCAAATAAGAACGGGAGGATTGATTCTGGAGAAAGTGATCCAAATGACTCGTGTGATCCCGTTGCCTGTCAAGTTGATTTATCACTTACGAAAACGGTAGATAATAATACGCCTCAGCTAAACGGCCAGGTAACATTTACGTTGACTGTTTCTAATAGTCAACCTTTCGCCGTTACCAATTTAGAAGTTACTGATTTGTTACCCACCGGATTAACGCATGTATCTCACAATGCAAATGCGGGTACAAGTTATGATCCGTTAACTGGTATTTGGGATATTGGTGCTGTTATGACGAGCAGCGTCAGTTCCGTTGAACTTACCATAATTGCTACCGTTACTAAGCAAGGAATTACTTACAATAATGCAGAAATAAGTAGCTTGAGCCAAATTGATGCAGATTCCACACCGGGCAACGGTGTTAAAAGTGAAGATGATTACGCCAGTGTTTGTGTATCGGTTCCTTACACGCTATGTTCTTTAGATGGAGGCATCAGTATTGCGGTAGATAATACCTATACAAGCTATCAATGGTTAAAAGATGGAATACCAGTTTTGAACCTGACTACCTCTTCTATCATAGTTACTGAAGCTGGTAACTATACCGTAGAAATAGACGGTGGAAGTTCATGTTCAACCGGGCTTTGCTGCCCCTTTATTGTCAACGAAGGCGATTCCCCTATTGCAATTACTGCTCCGGTAGAAGTTTGCACGGGTTTGGCGATAGACTTATTGGCAACAACAGCGGCTACGGTTAGTAATTACCTGTGGTCTATGCCTAACGGAGTAACGGCCACTACCTCTACAATCAATATTGCCGCCGCAACTGTTGCAAATGCCGGAGAGTATGTACTTCATGCAACGCTCGCGTCTGGTTGTATTGCTTCTGATACTGTTCAGGTAGTCGTAAACGCCGCTATTCTCACTACTAACCTTGATTTAGTATGTGATAATAATAACACACTAAATGATAATACCGACGACGTATTCAACTTTATATTAAACCCGACCGGAGGGTCTGTGACTACTTACTCAGTTAGTGGGAATGGTATCAGTACAACAGGTTTGAATTACGGAACACCAAGTACAGAATTTGGACCGTACAACATTGGTGATGCTGCATTCTCAACTACCTTAACTGATGACCAGTCTGGCTGTTCAATTGATGCACAGATTACCCCGCCATCAGCTTGCTCTACTTGTGCAAAGTTGGTCTGTGTACCAATTATTATTAATCTAATAAATTAAGTATCAAGAATAATTTATCTGATATTATTGTTTAAATTTCCCTCAAAAACTGCGGGAAGAGTCTTAATAATCGAAAAACGGGTTGAACTTGAGAATTTCCGTAAACGTGGCGACAGTCATGTCCTGCGTCAACGATGTCATATCATTCTTTTAAAGTCAGCCAATCGAAAGACTTCTGATATTTGTGAGATAGTGGGTATAAAGAGCGAAAACCAGGTCAACAAATGGGTAAGACGTTATAAGACCGTTTATCCGGTACTTGGCATAGATAGCCTTCGGAATGTACAAAGTAAGGGTCGCAAGCCGATTTTTAATGCTGTTACAGAAGCCCAGTTGATTCAGGAAGTAGTCAGGGCGGAGCGTCAGAAATTAGGGAATGCAAAGGCATTTTGGAAAAAGAGCTGGGGAGGTCGTTTAATATAAAGACCCTGAGGGTTTTTTTAAAAAGCTTGGCTGGCGGTACAAACGGATAAGGCTTTGGCCAAAAGGCAAGCCAGCCCCGGAGTTAATGACTATCAAAAAAGAGCAAATTGCTCTTTTGGAAGCCCGTAGCAAATGTGGGGGCATCGAGCTGTTCTATGGTGACGAGACTGGCGTCGGCGAGGTTGGATATGTACCTTACGGCTGGCCGTTAAAAGGAGAGAACCTTGCCATAATGACCCAAAGGGGAAAGCAGTTAAACTGTTTCGGAATTTTATCAAAGACGAACAAACTATGGTTCAAAACAACGGATCAGGGCATCAATTCTGACTTTATAGTCGACTTTTTTGAAGACTTATCGTTCAATATCCGAAAACTGACCGTGTTAGTATTGGACAATGCCAGAATCCATACTTCCCGCAAAGTCAGGGAATGGGTGAAGTATTGGCAACAAAAGGGATTGTATATTTTCTACTTACCGCCCTACTCACCACATTTGAATATTATTGAAAGAACTAAAGGCACGTTGGTTAAAACCAGAGGATTACAACTCGTTCGACGAATTAAGTTACGCTGTCATCCAAAATCTAAACCAAATGGGAAAGGCACTCAAAATCAACTTTGCAGAATATTGCTAATTAATTAATCATATTTAAGTTCACTCTAATAGTAGAAAGAAGCATCCTGATGGGGTGCTT
This sequence comes from Spirosomataceae bacterium, assembly GCA_047630355.1. GTDB lineage: Bacteria > Bacteroidota > Bacteroidia > Cytophagales > Spirosomataceae > JANQUM01. The sequence continues at coordinate 55,283 of JBLHXN010000011.1, forward strand.
TTTTTAACTCGTTTTTTTATAATTCAGAATTGCCCAAGTATTAGATTTCTTTCCTATTTATTTTTCTGATTACCAAAGCTATGAGTAATTTTGTCTTACGGATATTTTTGAACAATATAAAAATCGAAGCCCTGAGGAGTTTCAACGTTTAGTTGGGGTCTCAAAAGGCACTTATCTGGTATTACTTGATAAGTTTGTTAATGAAATTGCTGTTTATAAGGATGAGCTCTGGACACGGAAACTGGGGAACAAGAGTAGTATATCTATTG
>JBLHXN010000012.1:0-54343 GCA_047630355.1 Spirosomataceae bacterium
CCGTCGAGCTGTTCCACATCTTTTTCAATGCTTCGCGGAACAGATAAGTCTATTAAATACTGAACCGTTGACCGGGATTGCTTTTTGAGTAATTTTTTGGTAATCAGTGGGCTATCCAGTCGAACCGAAGATATAACGATGTCTGATTCGAGAATTTGTTTTTCTACGTTTTCAAAATCACAGATATCAAAACCTAATTGCTTTCCTAAATCTTCCGCTTTCTCTTTCGTGCGGTTGGTAAGCGTAATGTTTTCGTAGCCTTTGTCCCCGAGCGTAAGAGCCACGTCTTTCCCGATTTCGCCGAGGCCTACAACCAAAATTTTGGGGTTATTTAACAAAGGTAAAAAGGTCTCAATAGCTTCAATGGCAGCGTAAGAAGTGGAGGCCGCTCCGTCACGGAACGCTGTTTCTTGAACTACCCGCTTGTTCACAAAGAAAATGGCGTGGAGTAAACGGTGTAAAAATGGTCCTGAGAAGTTTAAATCTGCTGACCATTGATAAGCATTTTTTATCTGATTCGGAATTTGTAAATCACCCACAACCTGCGAGTGTAAACCAAGTGCTACCTCGAATAGGTACTGAATAGCACTTTCCTGATCTTCGATAAATTCTACGTAAGGTAAAATCGTTTCCGAAGGAATTGCCTTTTGAGTCGCCAAAAGCTTGACAATATCTTTCTTCTTTTCACCCTGAGTCATGTAATAGATCTCAGTGCGATTACAAGTTGAAAGTACTATAACTTCCAGAATGCCGAACGTTTCCTGTAATTTCAACATTAACGCCTTGCACTCATCTTCGTTGAGTGCAATTTGCTCACGAATAGTTAGTGGGGCATTTTTATGTGAAATTGAAACTGCTCTGAATTGTCCGTGCATCTCTTTTATCTAATCTTGAGTACAAATTTACGCATGAAAAGCCAGATAATTAAATGAGCAAAATTAGCTTTTATAATTTAAAACGATTCTAAATAAGGCAAACTCATTAAAGCCCTTTATAAAAAAAATGCAAAAGAAACGTTTGTTTAGAACTGCGTACCCTTAATACAATTTTTTACGGTAAAAAGTTACTTAAAATCACAAATTTGGAGCGTAAAGCGAGTACTTTAACCTAAAATTAACAACTTTGCCCAACTAATGAACGGCTTATAAATTATTGAAAAATGGCTAAAAATCGTGTCTTCTTTGATATTTACGAACAACTTTCCGGAATCAGGATTGTAGCTATTGCTATTTTATTAATCTTAGGCGGAGGCGTATTATACTATTTTGATCAATTGGCAGAGTCTTTGGATGAGCGGGAAACAAAATATGCAACTCTCTATGCCGAAAGTATCCGCTTTCTTATTGAAAAAGGTCTCGACTCAGATTGTGATTACACTTATGTGCAGGAAATCTTATCCGCAAATGAAAGTATCCCCACAATACTGGTATTAGACGGGCAAGTAAACGGCTACGAAAATATACCCGAACTTGAAGATTCTACCCATACACTTTCAGCTGATGAAACGGAAAGGCTGTTGCTAATGAAAGTGAACGAAATGCGGCAAGAACACGAACCGATTCAGTTTGATATTGGTGACGAAACTGGTTACGTTTATTACAGTAGCTCACTTATCGTGAGTCAGTTGCGTTATTTTCCCTATGTACTTATTGCGGCGTTTTTAGTTTTTGGTTCGTTGGCGTTTATTGCGTATAGTTCGTCGCGAAGGGCGGAGGAAAACCGAGTTTGGGTTGGCTTGGCGAAAGAAACAGCTCATCAGTTGGGTACGCCGATTTCGGCGTTGATGGCGTGGGTGGAAGTGCTTAAATCTGAACCGAATTTTGACGAGTCAATCGGGGACGAAATGACGAAGGACATAAGTCGTCTGGAAACCATCACGACTCGTTTTTCAAATATCGGTTCGGTGCCACAGATGAAAGAGCAGCCCATTACAGAATTAGTGGAGAACACAATGAAATACCTCGAAAAACGCATTTCACGAAAGGTAGATTGGTTTTACGAAAACGAATTGACCGACCGCGAGCAGTTGGTAAATATTAATCGCCCGTTGATTGAGTGGGTAATCGAAAACCTTTGCAAAAATGCCGTGGACGCCATGGCGGGAATTGGCGAATTGCACATTTTGATAACTAACGATAACCGCAACCGGGTAATTATTGATATTCGGGATACCGGAAAAGGAATTTCAAAATCAAACCTTCGGCGGGTTTTCAAGCCTGGCTTTAGTACGAAGAAAAGAGGCTGGGGGTTAGGTTTGACTTTGGCGAAACGTATCGTAGAAATTTATCACAACGGTAATTTATTTGTGAAAGAAACGCAGAGCGGAAAAGGCACAACTTTTAGAATGATTTTGTCAAAATGAGAGTGAGTAAGCACATTCTCCTCGTAATCGTCATTGCTCAGTTTCTCTGCACGTCGGTTTGGTTTGCCGGAAACGCCGTTTTGTCAGACCTGACCGCAAGTCTCGGTTTGTCGTCGGGTTTATTGGCACGTTTTACCGTTATGGTTCAGGCGGGATTTATAGTTGGTACGTTCGTTTTTGCGGTCTTGGCAATCGCTGATCGTTTCTCTCCGGTAAAAGTTTTCTTTTTTAGTGCGGTAGCTGCCGCCATTTTTAACTACGGCCTTTCGCTATCTGGTATCGGACTTACCGGATTGCTCACTTGTAGGTTTATAACAGGCTTCTTTCTGGCAGGAATTTATCCCGTTGGAATGAAAATAGCGGCTGATTATTACGAAGTTGGCTTGGGCAAATCGCTTGGCTTTTTGGTTGGGGCGTTGGTTTTAGGAACTGCTTTTCCACATTTACTAAAAACACTTAATCAGAATTTTGCGTGGCAAAATGTAATTTACGGAACATCCATTTTGTCGGTGATTGGTGGACTATCAATGCTATTCTTCGTTCCTGACGGGCCGTTTCGGAAGCAAGCGACCGACTTTAAAATCATTGCTTTTACTAAAGTTTTTCGCATTAAAGAATTTCGGACTGCCGCATTCGGGTACTTCGGACATATGTGGGAATTATACGCCTTTTGGGCATTTACTCCTGTGATTTTGAATACGTATCAACGTTTACATGCAGATACCTCCGTCGACGTTTCTTTCTACTCCTTTCTAATTATTAGTATCGGCAGTTTAGCTTGCGTTTTGAGCGGAGTTTTTTCTGAAAAAGTTGGCGTTAAAAGGCTGGCCTCGCTCTCGCTATTTGCATCGGCGGTATGTTGCCTTATTTCTCCGTTCGTGTTGATGCTCGGTTCTTTAGAAATCATGTTGGCGTTTATGCTGTTTTGGGGAATGTCAGTTATTGCAGATTCTCCGTTGTTTTCTTCGTTGGTTGCCAAACACGCTCCCGCCGAAAACCGGGGTGCAGCCCTCACTATTGTAAACTGCCTGGGCTTCGCAATTACTATTTTTAGCATTCAGTTACTTAATAGTATTGTCAGTACTGAAAACCCTATTTACGGATTTGCGATTTTAGCTATCGGACCAATTATCGGGTTGGTATTTTTGGTAAAAAAAGGCGTAATTACTATCAATAAAGTGTAATTATTTCCAATAATAGTGGCTTCCAGCCGTCATAAACCTTAGCTTTGTGATAAAGCATTTACAGTAAATAATTAAAAAGATGGATATAAACGGACGAATAATTCAGGTACTTCCTGAGCAAAGCGGTGAAGGTAAAAACGGAATTTGGAAAAAGCAGGACTTCATTTTAGAAACTGAAAGCCAATACCCAAAGAAAGTATGTATCACGGCTTGGGGTGATAAAATTGATTCGCAAATGATGCAGGAAGGCAATCAGGTAAACGTTTCTTTCGATGTAGAAAGTCGCGAATATAATGGCCGTTGGTACACGGACGTAAAGGCGTGGAAAATGGAAATGGCCGGCGAAGGGCAGAGTAGCGGTGGCGGTTTTGCTCCGCAATCGGCTCCTGCTAATCAAGCATCAGCACCCGCTAAATTGTCAGAAGAATTGAAAGCCAGCGGTGACGACGACTTGCCGTTTTAATTTATGTTATTAGCTCTGGGCTAACACAAACAACCGCTTCATTGTGCATGAAGCGGCTGTTTGTGTTTTTGGGTAAATCAATGAAACGTCGTGCCGATGGCACTTTTTACTATTTTGCAATTACTTGTTTTGCTATTAAATATAGCTCCGAAGGAGCTTCTTATTTTACTAAAAATAATGACAGGTAAGTGCTTGCTCGAAAATAGTTTATGTTAAAATCGTTGTAAGACCCACCGAGCGTCGGTCACCCCGCCCAAGCGGGGATTTACTCAATCGAAAATAGCATAAACTAAACTTGACCGAGTAATTACATAGAGGTTTACTTCCCCTTAAATTCGGGTTTACGTTTTTGTAAAAATGCCATGACGCCTTCGGCGAAATCGTGCGAATGCCCGAGTTTGGTCTGATTCACTGCTTCCATTTCTAATACTTCCTGCAAATTAGAGCTCAGCGATTGGTTCAACACCTTTTTCATCAATCCGATGGAGCGGGTAGCAGCGGCGATGTAATAATCTGTCAGTTGCTTTACGGCGGTATCTAAATGTTCAAACGGTACAACTTTGCTCACTAAGCCCAATTGTAGAGCCTCTTCCATATGTACTTTTCGTCCTGTGCTGCATAGTTCAAATGCTCGTTGCATTCCCACAATACGTGGAAGAAAGAACATTGAACCTGCATCCGGCATCAATCCAATTCCGACAAATAATTCGGTCATGTATGCTTCTTGTTGGGCGATAATAATATCGCACGCCAACGCTAATGACATTCCCGCTCCGGCGGCAATTCCGTTCAATCGCCCGATAACGGGTTTCTCAATTTCACGAATCGCCGTAATCATGGGGTTATAAAACTCTTTCAACGCGTCTCCTAATTCCGTATTTCCACTCGCAACTCCCGCTTTTAAATCTGCTCCCGAACAAAAGGCGGAGTTTCCTTCGGCGGTAAGTACCACAACCCGGACTTCTTCGTCTTTCGCTGCTTTGTGCACAGCATCCGTGATTTCGGTCATTATATCTCCGTTAAGAGCGTGATAAACTTTCGGGCGATTGAGTGTAATAGTTGCCACGTGATTTTCTACGTGGTAAATAATTTCTTTGTACATTTTATAGTTTGTTGATGTGTTGGGTAAAAATAGGGAAAGTTGGCTGAAATATGCGAAACGGTGTTAATTCAACCTTCAAATCTATTCTTTCGCTACGGCAATTACCGCAATTTCGATGTGTGAACCGCCGGGCAATGCCGCCACGCCAACGGTGGTTCGGGCGGGAAAATTATCGGTGAAATAGCTTCCGTATATTTTATTTACTTCCGCAAAATCATTTACGTCGGTTAGGTATATATTGGTATTCACAATAGCGGATAAATCCGTTCCGGCTTCTTGTAAAATGGCTTTGATGTTTTCCATAATTTGCTTGCATTCGGCAGCTATTCCACCTTTTGCCAAGGCCCGTGTTTCGGGATTTCGCCCTACTTGTCCGGCTACGTAAATCATACCGTTTGAAACAACTGCTTGACTGTAAGGCCCGGCGGGCTGTGGAGCGTCGGCGGTTTTTATGATAACCTTTTGCTGAGCATTTGTAGCAAGACAGAATATTGAGAAAATAATGAACAATAGTGATTTAAGCATAGATAGTTTTCGTTTTTGTTACTTCACATTTTCGTTCTGCTAATAAAGCAGTTTACAAAAAAGGACAATACCAGCGGTACTGTCCTTTTAGTATGTCAATTTTCGTTCAAAAGTCAGACCATTTCTACCAATAACCGGATTCCGTCCGCTTTTTTGATTGAAACGGGGCTATTGGTAGGTATTGCGATTCCACTTTCGGAATAAGCAATCCAGTCGGCTCCGCGAAAAAATACTTTTCCTTCACCGTTTGGCAGAATTGCCTTAATTACGGTTGCTCGTTCACCTTCAAATTCATTATAATCCCCACTTTTTTCATTGAATGATTCCCGCAACTTTTTTCGAAAAATAAGCATCGAAGCCGCTGAAATGACGGAGAAAACGATGAGTTGGGCAATCAGGCTGTCGGTTATTCCCATCCAGCTTAATAATGCTGTAACCAACGCTCCAACGCCGATAAAGAGGAAGAAAAACGACACGGCGAATATCTCAAAAATCATCATAATGACGCCGATAATAGCCCAAATTTCTGTGTTTGCTAACTCCATAATATAATAGGTTTTAGGTGATTAGAAGTTAGGGAATAGCTTACTGTCCCCAATCTAATTTCTTCAATCTTTTGACTTCGTTTCTTTCACAACGGTCATTGCCGTAGCGATAATAGAGGAAACGTCTGTCAAGTTAGCGGGTATAATCATGGTATTTCCTTCTTTGGCAAGGTTTCCGAATTGCTCGATGTACTGCTCGGCTACTCGAAGTTGCACGGCTTCCATACCTTTATTTGTCTGAATGGCATCCGCCACTAATCTGATACTGTCGGCGGTTGCTTGAGCTACGGCAAGAATGGCGTTTGCTTCACCTTCAGCTTCGTTTATCTGCTGGAATTTCAAACCTTCAGACTCTAACACAACCCGTTCCTTCTGACCCTGGGCCACGTTAATTGAGGCTTGCTTCCGTCCTTCAGATTCCAACACAACGGCACGTTTTTCACGTTCCGCCTGCATTTGCTTTTCCATCGCCATCAAAACGGTTTGCGGCGGAGATATATTACGGATTTCGTAACGTAGTACCTTCACGCCCCAACCAATGGCTGCCTGATCGATAGCGTCCACAACGGCGGTGTTTATCGCCATACGTTCTACAAAAGTTTTGTCCAGATCAATTTTACCAATTTCGCTACGCATGGTGGTTTGGGCAAGTTGCGTTACGGCAAAAACGAAATCATTGATACCATAAGACGCTTTCATGGGGTCAATGACTTGCAAGAAAATCACGCCGTCAACCCGAACCTGCACGTTATCACGTGTGATACAGATTTGTTCCTGAATATCGTAAGCCTGCTCTTTGAGGCTGTGCTTGTAAGCCATCCTGTCAACAAAAGGAATTATAAAATTTATGCCTGGCTGTAAGCTACTATGAAATTTTCCGAGCCGTTCGACGATATAAGCCCGCTGCTGTGGAACGACCTTGACGGCCATCATAATAACTACGAGCACTAAAATAGTAATTGCGAGTACTGCGTACATAGTTTTAAAAGTTTAGTTGTGAATAATTGCTTACAAAGATATCGTTATAAGCCGTTCTCACAACACAAATCAGATAAACGAATATTAGAGATTGGTACGCGGGGCGGATGAATGGGAGAAATAATGGGAAATCAACAATCAATTATAAATAACAACCAGATAGTTGTATATTTGCAGAAAATTACCGATTCAGCCAAATTATAACCATAAAACTAACTATACACAATGGCAGAACAACTTGAAAAAACAACTTACAATAATGAAGAACTCGCTGAGTTTGACGAAATACTCGAAAAAAAACTAAAAGCGACCAAAGACGAAATCGACTTTATAAAGAAAATTCTAAGTCGGTCTGATGACAACGGAACAGATAGCACCGCGAGCGGTGTGCGTACACTGGAAGATGGAGCAGATATGCGTCAAAAAGAGCAATTGAGCCAGTCATCGGCTCGTTTGCAGAGATTTGCGATGCAATTAGAAGCCGCCAGAATCCGGATTAAAAACGGTACTTACGGCGTTTGTAAAGACACCGGAGACTTAATTTCGAAAGAAAGGTTAAGAGCTGTGCCGCATACACAACAAACTGTTGAGGCAAAACTGAAGCAGAAATAATCAAATGAAAAATGCCCCGAACTTTAAGCGTTTCGGGGCATTTTTGTATTACGAATATCGTTAGTTTTTCCAATTTGCGGGATTTCTACGCCATTCTTTTAGCGACTCTACATCTGATTGAACTACGTAATCTTGCTTTAAGGCTTCGTCAATCAGAAATTTATAATTACTTAGAGTTTTCAACGTAACGCCGTATTCTTCAAAATTATCGTCGGCGAGTTTGAATCCGTAGGTGAATATTGCTATCATACCGATCACTTCAACTCCCGCCGTCCGTAATGCCTCAACGGCTTTGAGCGAACTGCCTCCGGTAGAAATTAAATCTTCTAGAACAACGACTTTTTGACCGGTTTCAATTCTGCCTTCAATTTGATTCCCCATGCCGTGTTCTTTCGGTTTCGGGCGAACGTAAGCAAAAGGTAATTTAAGGTAATCTGCTACCAAAGCTCCCTGAGCTATTCCGGCAGTGGCTACTCCGGCAATTCCTTCGGCTTCTGGAAAGTTACGCTTAATCAACTTAGCCAGAGCTTTTTTGATGAACGTTCTGGAGTCTACGTCGGAGAGCGTTATGCGGTTATCGCAATAAATAGGAGATTTCCAGCCAGAGCTCCACTGAAATGGTTCTTCTGGACTAAGTTTAACGGCTTTGGTTTCGAGTAGAATGGAGGCAACTTTACGTGCGGTGGTCATGCTTTAGAGTAGATTGATTACGGCGTAGTGGTCAGGCCTTTTTATTTGTCTTTTCTGATTTCTCTTCTTTCCCGTTGTCTTCGTCGGCGGTTATCTGTTGAACAAGTATTTTGTCAATACGATTTTTGTCCATATCGATGATTTCAAACTCGTATCCTTCCCACGTAAACTTATCACCTGTATCCGGGATTTCCTGTAAGATTTCCAAAGCAAAACCGCCCATCGTATCAAAGCCGCTGTAATCTTTGCGGTTATTTATATCGATTTCAAATTCATTCAGAAATTCATCAAAAGGCAGCGAAGCATCAATCAAGAAACTTCCGTCGTCCCGTGGAGTTATTTCGTACTCAAATTCATTCTCTTCCGATATATCGCCTACCAAAGCATCCATGATATCATTCATCGTGATTACTCCTTGGCAATTTCCGTATTCATCCACGATAACGCCAAAGTGTTTATGCTCTTCCTGAAATTTCTCCAGTACTTGATACGTCTGATTATTTTCGGGAATGAAAAGAGCTTCCCTCAAAATTCGCTCAACGTTCTTTAAGGCACTATCAAGATTTCGACCTAACAAGTCTTTCGTGTATAGTAAGCCCAACACATTATCCAGTCCGTCTTTACAAACCGGAAAAACTGAATGACGAGATTCGATGAGTTTATTTTTGTTCTCGATGATACTATCCTCAATGTCGAGGAAAGCAACTTCGTTGCTATTTGTCATCAGCGAAGTTACACGGCGGTCTCCCAGATGAAAGACGTTCTGCACTATTTCGTGCTCAATCTCTTCGATTGTTCCGCCAGTAGCACCTTCCTGTACCATAGATCTGATTTCTTCTTCCGTGATAGAGCTATCGGATTCACTTATTCCGGTCAGCCTAAACAGAAAATCGCTGACTTTGGTCAACAACCATATGAATGGAGAGGTGATTTTGGAGAGAATATTCATGGGGCCAACCATAAACGTTGCTATCTTCTCCGGGGAAGACATGCCGATTCGTTTCGGAACCAATTCTCCCAAAATCAGCGACAGAAATGTAACGATGATGGTAATAATCGCCACTGATAACGAGCTGGCATAACTGTTAAGAGAGTCAATCTGCTCAACGTACGGAATGAGGTAATCCTTCAACTGGTCTCCCGAAAAAATACCCGTCAGGATGCTGATGAGTGTGATTCCGATTTGAACAGTAGAGAGAAAACGGCTCGGATTATTAGATAAATTTAGTGCTGCGAGGGCTTTTTTGCTGCCGTTTTTTGCGGCAATTTCGAGTTTCGTTCTTCGGGAAGAAACCAATGCGATTTCTGACATCGAAAAAACTCCGTTCAGCAAGATGAGAACAAGGATTATGACAACTTCCATTAAGGGGGTTACGCTACCTCTTTTTTCTGAGATAAAAAGGCGTTGATTATGTTAAAGTGCAAAATAAAACAATTTGGACCATTGAGTTGACCGAAGTTAGAAAAAATTTGTAATTAATTATAAATTCTCAGTAACATAAATTTCCTTTGTGGCTACAATTTCTGGGTACTAACCGTCGAAATGAATATATTTATCAAAAATAGATTGTTGCGGATTATCGGCAACCACAAGTTGACTACGTTACAGATGAGCAAGTTTGACATGAGGCTAAACGCTCAAGTTGATTGTATTCGGTTTTACGCTCTCTCTGGAGATGTGCTAATTACTGGTGCAACGAGCAAACTGATTGATCGCTTCTTCCTCTACACTTTTTCCAAAAAAAATAAAAAGTACGATTCGATTACTTTCGTAGTGAACGATAAAAAAGACGCAAAAAAAACGATAACTTCTTATTTTAAAGTTATTTCGGCGGGTGGCGGAGTTGTTTACAATGATGAAAAAGAAGTCTTGATTATGAAACGACTCGGCAAGTGGGACTTACCCAAAGGCAAGGCGGATAAAGGAGAGAAGTTTCGCGAAACAGCCGCCCGGGAAGTTACGGAAGAATGCAGCGTTGAAGTCGATGTTTTAAAGAAAGTCTGTACCACGTGGCACACGTATCGTATTCACGGAAAGCGAATGCTCAAACGCACCAAATGGTACAAAATGGACTGTCTGGACGATAAAAATATGGCTCCGCAAGTAGAGGAGGATATTGAAGAACTACGCTGGATGAATCGGAATGAAATAGCCGAAGCAATGGAAAATTCTTACGCTTCTATTCGTTTTGTACTACGCTCAGCGGGCGAATATTCCAAAAGATAATAATTGGCAGCTAAAGTAGATGGAGTTGAAAAGCCGGGAGCAGATTATTCAATTCCCGATTTTCCCCGAATTTTATCTAACAGATGAATCAGTTTACGGCTCATCGTGTGCGGCATTAGCTTGCTTTCTTTTAAGCCTTCTCTCAGACAATAATTTACCTCCTCGATTTCAAAGTCATAACCTCTTGTTGGTCGGTCAAATTCATAATCTACGGGTGTTCCGCCGTTTTCAAATAATGTTACCTTTTTTGATTCGTGAAAACGGGAATGGATTTGTATTTTCCCCTTAGTTCCGTAAATCCAGGCATCGGTATTAGTATCGGCCAAAATAGTGCAGTTTAGTACGGCGGTCGCGTTTTGATCGTAGCGAAGTAGGAACGAAGTAGTTTCGTCTACACCTGTTGAGCCAATAATGCTCGTTGCTTCAATATTAGAAGGGTACCCTAATAAAAGTAAAGACAAGTAAGCCGGATAAATACCAATGTCAAGTAACGCTCCACCACCCAATTGGGGATTAAATAAGCGGCGTTCGGGTTCAAAATCTGCTTTAAAGCCAAAGTCAGCGTGAATCGTTTTAATTTCACCAATCGCTCCGCCTTCTACTAATTCTAATACTTTTAATGTGCTTGGCAGAAAGCGTGTCCACATGGCTTCCATCAAAAACGTGTCGTTTTCTTTTGCGGAAGCAAGCATCGACTCAACCTCAATTTCGTTCATTGCGAATGGCTTTTCGCAAAGCACCGCAACGTTCTTTTCCAGACACAGTTTAGTGCAGTAAGCGTGAGTAGTATGCGGCGTAGCAATGTACACCACATCCAAATCCGGAGCGTTGAAAATTTCTTCGTAACTGCCATAAGCAAAATCTGCTTTGTGCTGCACGGCAAAAGCCTGAGCCCGCTTTAGATTAGTGGAAGCAACGGCGTAAAGTTCGCAACCCATTACGGTTTCTAAATCTTGCGTAAATTTTTCGGCGATTTTCCCGATTCCGATGACTCCCCACTTGATATTTGACATACTAATTATTTTTGGTTGAAAGAACGTTCTGCGAATGTACGCTGCTATTTATGAACGGGCAAAAGTGCGGCTGTATATAAGGTTTTATTTAGAAACTTCCCGACTCCATCTTCGCTCAAATTTCCAACCTTTTTGGTTTAGTAACAGCGGTAAATAACCGTGGGTGTTCTTGCTGCTCAGACTATCAAAATAGATTCCGTCGTCGGTTAAGATTAAGCTTTCGTATTTTCCATTTTTACTAACTGTCAAATCTGCAAACGGAAGTTCTTCCGTTAATTGAGAACCGGAGTGCTGTATTTGATTTCTTAGGTAATTTTTTAACGTATTTTTTGACTGAAATTCTGCTGAATAATATGGTTCCGTAACTAAATTACCCTCTGAAACCTCTAAGGCATATTGCAGGTAATCCCGTAAGAGTTTCGGACCTGAGTTTAAACTGTTTTCTACGTTAAGCTGCTGAGGTAAAATACTTACAACTACGTAAATTTTAGAACGGGCACGGGTAACTGCTACGTTCAATCGGTTTTTGCCACCTTGCTGATTCAACGTTCCGAAATTCATTAATAATTTTTCATTTTTATTAGGAGCGTAACCTATCGAAAAGATAACTACATCAAATTCGTCTCCCTGAATATTTTCGATATTTTTCACCCGAATATTCTCTTGGAACTCAAGTTCATTTCGTAGTAAGTTGTCTATCAATTCAGCTTGTTTATAATTGAAAGTTACCACGCCAATACTCAAAGTAGTATCTATACCCTTAACAATTTCGAGTACCTTTTGAGCCTCGATTTTATTTTGGTTATTCTCCCAGGTCCCGTCGGTTTTTATGTAACTAATGCTTGGATTTTGATTGTTAATATATTGATAATAAGGCAGTAAATTTAATTTATCTTTATAAAAGTGCTTATTTGAGAACGCAATCAAGTCCAATGATTTACTGCGATAATGCTCCCGGAGTTGAGTTTGTGGCAGATATTGCGAAGCCACGTCGAGTAGCGAGTCTATTTCGAGTAACGGTTCGTCTTCACCTCGTTCGTCTTCGTAGCGTACCTGATATAAATCCGACGGCTGTAATTGCTGACTATCTCCCGCAATAATTACTTGTTTTCCACGAAGAGCGGCGGGTAATCCGTGTTCAATGTAGCATTGCGAAGCTTCGTCAAAAATGACCAAGTCAAACGTATCACTTTGCAGCGGAAAAATTGCCGAAACGGTTTCGGGAGAAGCGAGCCAACAAGGAATTAAATCAAACAATTCATCGGTAAAATTTTCAATTGCTCTTCTCACGCTCCAAAGCTGCCGTTTCTTTGTAACCTGATGTTTTAACTCCCGATAAGTTGTGACATTTCCGAGTCGGTTTCTTCCGAGGTTTTTATACGTAATTTCCCGAAGATTCACCAACACAATTGCTTTACACAGCTCTTGTTTTTTCTGAATATTCTTCTGTAAATCAATTTCTAATTGTTGAACTTTAAGTGTGCTCACTCCCCGTAATATCGGGTGATTATTTTCGATGTGAGCAATCCAGTATTGCAATAAATTATACTCGATTGCTTCCGTAATATTCGTGGTGTTTTCTGCCACTAATGCAATATCTAATATTTGCCGCTCTACAGACGAAGAGGACGCCACCAGTTGATCGTTTTCAATTAAGTAGTCGAAAGATTTTTCTAGGTAAACAACAAAAGGTTGAATCTCTTCGGTTTGCTCAATCTCACGAATTTGTGCTGTACTTAAATGTTGACTTTTAAGGTTGATTATTTCCCTACTATCTGTTATTAATTGAAGGATAAAATTACACGTTTTCAAAAACTCAGTTTGAGTCTCAATTTTTATAAACCTACTGTTGCTAAAAGTCAGTTTTGTGGTTTCGTATAACTTTTTCGCCAGTAAAACTTTTTCAAGGGTTTGAGCGGCTTCATCTGCATTTTTAGAAGTACTTATTTCGTAATTTTTACACAGGGAAATAATTTCTGAAAAACGTTCTGCGTTGGTTATTTCTTGAATAGCCTTTTCTATCACAGCGAGTTTGAAAGCTAACTTGAATGTTTGCGAAAATTCCTTCCACTCTTTTCGGTACTTGCCAAAATACAACCACTTTATTTTGTTGACGTATGATTCAGTATTTGGTAATCCGTCTTGCAACATCGCCAGATAGTCAGCATTCTTTGAGTTCTCGTAAAATACAGACGCGGACGAAGTGTCTTTGAGCAATTGTAAATCCGAAATAGTTTTTTCTAACTCGGAAAATTCAAGCGTCTGGGCTTTCCAGATTGGATTTTGGTGAAATTGATTGAAATTAGAAAGGGTTTTGTCGTCTTTGATTTCATTACTTACCAGTTGAATATTCTTCTCTATGTTTTCTGGCAAATCAAGCAAAGAAAGCTTTTCTGAAAATATAGTATTGGTTTGTTTCTGAAACTCTGTAAAAATATTTTTAACCGAACGTACAGCGTTTGACAAAGCCTGTAAGTGAGTAAACTGCCAGGCCGCTGCCGAGTTGCGTTTTTTCCAGAAGTTAGCGGCAATCGTACCATCGTTTAGGTAATCCTGGTATTTTTCAAACTGTTGAATTTTCTTAAAAAAAATATCCTGCTCGTTCAATCGAAAGAAATGGTATAATTCTGAGAAGTCGAGGTTAGGAAATTTTAACTCGAACTTTGCCGAAAGTAGATACATTTCCTTGATACTCTTCCCCGCAATTTGCTCGTCAAAAAGTGCAGTCTTTAATTCGTCAAGTTCACGGGTGGTACGGTCAATTTCGCGGCACGTCTGTCCGAAGTCACGTTCCAGAAGAATTATATCTAAACCGGAGTTTAGTTTTTCATAATTATCAATATTTTCAATTTGTTCAGATATTTTATTAAAAAGTGATTTTTGATCATTTTTGAAATCGTGAACCAGAGCTATAAATGGGTCAATAGCGATTTCTGAAAGGCGATTATAAACAGTATCAAGAGCCGCTCTTTTCTGACAAACTACCAAAATTCGCTTGCCACGAGCCGTAAAATCAGCGATTAAATTAGCAATCAGTTGGGATTTTCCCGTGCCGGGCGGGCCTTGCACAACCAATGATTTACCAAGTTTTGCCCGTTTGATAGTTTCCTCCTGTGAAGCATCAACGGGCAGTGGAAGTAGCAATTCTTCTTCACGAATTTTTCTTGTGTTCGTATCAGATTCTTGACTGAAGAAGTCAACAAAGTTATCGGGAAGTTCTTCGGGCTTTTCGAGTAGTGTTTCGTAATCCGCCGCGATGTAAGAACCCGCCTGCGGAAAAATGCCGAGTACCGCTTGCGGGTAAAGTTTTAGTTCTCCATTACGTTCTTCGGTTTCTAAATCAAGTTTCTTAATCTCGGTAAAATCAATGAGTTGGTTTTGAAAAAGGTCTTGATTAAAGTTGATTTCAAGTGGTGAGTCCTTCAGGGTTTCGTACAGTTTTGTCCGAAATTCTAAACCATTTTTCGGGAAGTAATCAAACGAAAAATCCAGCCATTCGTCCGTGATTTTAAGGTTATTAAAGTGAGCGTAAGCCAGCAAAAAGCTGCGATTAAAAACTACACCCGTTTCTCTTTGTTGAAGACACCAGGTACTTTTTTTTTGAATCGTATTTAACGCTAACGAAACCGGGAAAAAAAGCAACGGACAACGAATTGCTGTTCCGTCTGAGAATTTACCTTTTACGATTGGATAACCCACGTATAAGTCTTCCGCTCCGCGTTCTTCGATAATTAACTTTTCGGTGCGAGAAATTTGTGCGAGTTGTTTACTACCCTCGTTTGTTCGTTCATCCCGTGGGTCGAGAAGCTCGCAGAGCGGTACAAAATTCTGTCGTTCAATAAGTTGCTCAACAATATTAAATGAAGGTTTATGTAGTAAAAAATCGAGGGAATGGACATCGAGAAACTGCCGTTTGGGTAATTTCAAAAGTACCAATGAGCGGTTTCGAGCCGTGAGATTTGTGAGACGTTTGAGGTATGATTTTAAGATGCTTTTCATAAAAC
This sequence comes from Spirosomataceae bacterium, assembly GCA_047630355.1. Classification (GTDB taxonomy): domain Bacteria; phylum Bacteroidota; class Bacteroidia; order Cytophagales; family Spirosomataceae; genus JANQUM01. Next base: position 15,706 of record JBLHXN010000012.1, read on the forward strand.
CATCAGGTTACATCCCCGCACGTCCGAGTTATCAAATCTTCCTAATACTTTAAAGCCTTTGTAGTCGGGCGTGAAGCTCCCCAAATCCTGCGTTTCGATGAAACTACAGGAATCAATATTTGCCAAATCAATGACGTTTATTCCGCCCGTTTTCATACGTTGATTTTCGGTTGTTTTATTACCAATCGAAAAGCTCGGAAGGTACGTAAATGGGTCGTTCACTTCCCGTAGAAGTATTTTCATGCTTGGTGGAAGCGTAAAAATGCCATCGCCTTTTGAGTAGCCTTGCGATAAAAGTTCAGTCATGCCGTATTCAGAGTGTATTTTTTGAACGCCCAGACTTTCTGTCAAAATTTGGTGTACTTCCTGACGCAATAGTTCTTTCCGCCTGCCTTTCATTCCGCCCGTTTCCATGATAATGAACTTATCTGCGTTTTCACGAATAAAGTCAAAAGTACTTCCACTTTCAGCCAAATCGAGTAAGGCAAAAGTTACGCCTAAAAGAATGACTTTGCGGGAATCTTGCACAAGTTCTTCCAACTTTTTGAGCAGTTCTTTCGTATTTTTCAAGTAGAAACCCGAAGAAGGTGAGTAAGAATGGTAAATAAACCGCTGAACCATATACACCAACGACGAGTTATTACGTTCGAGGTAAGAAGGTAACAATGCCAAAACGTGGTAATCAATCAGCGAACCGTACATTTGTTCGAAAATTTGCTTGCTGTGAGCCTCGTAAAAAGGCAAATCTGAAACGTAATGACGGCTGGTGTTTTGACCCGTTGTGCCGCTACTTTCAAACGTAAGTTGGGGCGTAATATTTCCAGTGAGTACCCGTTGCGTTTTGAAAAATGAAATGGGTAAACACGGAACTTGTCCGATACGATGTATATTTGACGAATTGACTCCCAAATATTGCAGGTATTGGTGATAAATAGGGTTCTCAGTTGCCTGAAAGCGAAATATTTCGAGAGCTAATTGCTCGAAAAAATGGTCGCGTTCGGTTTCATTTACGAAATCGGTTATTCCTAAATTTAGTACGCTCGCCTTCAGTTCGTCGCGAAGTGTCATGTAGATTGTGTATTTTCGAAAACAAAAATAAGTTATTCGTTATGAGATTCAGTTTTTTATCGGAGAAAGCTAAGAAATCAGTAACTGGCAGTACATTCTTGCTGTTAGCAGTAACAGTATTTTCTGGCTGTTATAAAGAACCTGAGTTTGCGGCAACGCCCACCATCGAGTTTCAGGATATTTCAAAGGCTATTCGTATTGATCAGTTTTCGGGTGCAAATAAAGATTCGGTGACTATTTCCCTCACATTTCAGGATGGAGACGGTGACCTGGGCCTTAATAGCGAAGAAATATCATCGGCACAACTCAATGAAGATTATAACTACGTAGTGCGGATTTTTAGGAAAGTACGTGGAAACTTCGTGGAATTCAAACCATTTATTCCTTATTCAGGTTTCTTCTTCCGTCTAAAAAATGATAACAAGCCCGGACCAATTGAAGGAACATTGGATTATTCAATTGATTTTCCGCACCCGTTTACGCCAAAACGTGATTCGGTTCAGTTTCAAATTTTTCTGAAAGACCGTGCCGGGAATACCAGTAATATCATTGAGACGGAAACGATTGTGCTGAATGAGTTTTAAGATTTGGGATGAAAGAGGAAGAACAAAAGATACAGAATAAGACGCTTTTCTCTCCGAACAAAACTGGCACTTTGTTACAACAAATTGCTGACTTGCAAGTAGTCAAATCCCACCCTCACTTTCCAATTGGTACGCTCCCGTCTTTTCGGGAAAATAAGTTACTGCGTTATCGTCGCCCGGATGATAACATTTTCGCCACGGCTTCTACCATTTTTATTCTGAATGAAATTAAGGAAAAGCTTTCTTCTGATGAGCAAAAAATCGTTGAAAGATTAACTCAAAACGCTCAATCTGCGTATCCACTTTACCAAAATAAAGACGGATTAGCTACCTATAATTTTTGGCAAACCCAACCTTCGCAGCATTTTTCACACGGTAAAATCCTTCATAAGTTAAAACATTTTAAGCTCCCTGATGACATTGACGATACCGCGTTGATTTATCTCACCAATCCGTATTCGGAAGAACAAAACTTTTGGTTGAAAGAAAAACTAACGCAACATACGCAGTTGAAAAGTGCTCCCAAAAGTTACGTTTACGGTACGTGGTTCGGTGAAAATATGCCGATTGAGCAGGACGTTTGTGCGTTGTGTAATCTGATGTATTGGATTTTTGAAAACGAGTTTCCACTCAACAAATACGATGAAGCAACGCTCGAATTTTTGAAGGATAAAATTTTATCCGGCGATTTCAAAAAAAAGCCTTTTCAAACCGCTCGGCATTACGCCACCGTTCCGCTGACTCTTTATCATTACGCCCGGCTGATTTATAAATTTGACGTGAAGCAAATTGTTGATTGTAAGGTCATTGTAGTAAACGAAGCGACGGATTTGCTGAATAAAGAATGCAGCCCGATGGATAGAATTTTACTTTCAACGATTTTACTAAAGTTAGCTCCCGAATGTGAAACTTTAAATCAGTTAAAACTGAACGACAAACTGATTTTAGACGACAAATTTTATTCATTTATCGGGGCTTTCGTAGCTCCATACGCTGAGAGTAGAAAACAATCTGATTCTACGTTTTTTCAAAAAGTAGCCGCTCATCCGCTGACCCGATTTAACTGGAAATGCGAAGCCCACGAACTGGCGTTGCAACTGGAGAACTTTATTTTGTGTAGCGAATTTCAGTCGGGGTCGTGATTGAGTTTTAAGAGCTGAACTGTATTAATTTGTTCACCATAATCTACAAATTAGTACTAAATCGTATATCGTAATAGACAAATTAATACAAAATGAACAAATGGAATTCTTTCAGAAGAGTTTTGACAATCTGGAGAATGTGATTTTAGAATCGTTACTTCTTCTCAATAACTTCATCAATTACGAAGAACGGACGGCGTTTGACTTCGATGTAAATACGCCCGATGTATTCGCCCAAAATTCCTAAAATAATCAGGATTACGCCACCTAAAAAGTACATGCCTACGGCAAGCGTGGCGGTACCGGGAGTTTCTTCCGGTGAGTGCCCGAAAACTTTGAAGCCAATTAAACGGTGAAGAACGAAAAATATTCCAACTAAAAACGACGGAATGGCAATTAAGAAGCCCAAGTAAGTAGCCATGCGGAGCGGAAAATTCGAAAAGCCGAAAAGTCCATCCAATGCTAACTCAACCAACTTCTTGAATGTATATTTTACTTCGCCGGCGGCACGTTCGGCACGCTCGTAAGTTACACCAATTTGCTTAAATCCGGCGTAAGCACGCAGCCCCCGCACAAAGCGAACTTGTTCGGGCATTTCGTGCACAATCGTGTTGACAACTTTCCTGTCCATGACGCAGAAGTCTCCCGAGTCGAGCGGAATTTCAATATCAGAAATCCACGCTAACATACGATAAAATGTTTTGTAGGCTACTTTCTTGAAGAACCCTTCCTTACGTTTTGTTCGCACAGCATATACCACGTCATAGCCTTCCCGCCATTTGTCTAAAAAACGGTACAATTCTTCGGGCGGGTCTTGCAAATCACCGTCCATGATGACTACAGCGTCGCCTTTTGCTTCCTGAATTCCGGCAGAAATAGCGGGCTGATGCCCAAAGTTTCTCGATAATTTAATCACCCGAACGTGGCTGTCTTTTTCAGCATAGGCATGCATCATTGCCAACGAATTGTCTTTTGAGCCGTCATCTACTAACAAGATTTCATAGTCGTCGTTCCAAGAAGGAGCGGAGACCGTTAACCGGGCGTAGAGGTTGTCAATGTTTTCTTCTTCGTTGTAAATTGGAATGACAATGGAAATCATAAAGTATATTTTAGCCGAGAGTAATATTTTTCTAACCTAATTGAGCCTAAGGCTTTCAGTATTTTAATCTATTTTTTCAAATCCGCAGAAACGTTGCAGAACTTTTGGTACGTTAATTCCGTCGGCGGTTTGGTTGTTTTCAAGTAACGCCGCTAATATACGGGGCAATGCCAACGCCGAGCCATTCAGCGTGTGTAGCATTTGCGTTTTCCCGTCAACTTTGTGGCGTAATTTCAGGCGGTTTGCCTGATACGTTTCAAAATTTGAAACCGAACTCACTTCCAGCCACATTTTTTGGGCGGCAGAATAGACCTCAAAATCGTAAGTCAACGCCGAGGTAAAGCCCATATCGCCGCCACAAAGACGGAGAATCCGGTACGGCAATTCGAGCTTTTCTAATAAGCCTTTGACGTGTTCCATCATTTCCTCCAAAGCAGCGTAAGATTCTTCGGGTTTACGAACCTGCACCACTTCCACTTTATCAAACTGATGCAGACGGTTTAAGCCCCGAACGTGAGCACCCCAACTTCCGGCTTCTCTACGGAAACAAGGAGTGTGGGCGGTTATTTTTACGGGCAGAGACTCTTCCGACAAAATTACATCACGAAACATATTTGTCAACGGTACTTCGGCGGTTGGAATCAAGTACAAACCATCCGCAGTTGCGTGGTACATTTGTCCTTCTTTGTCGGGCAGTTGCCCCGTTCCGTAACCTGATGCTTCGTTGATTACAATTGGTGGTTGAATTTCGGTATAACCCGCAGCGATGGCTTCTTCCAAAAAGAAGTTGATTAACGCCCGTTGTATTCTTGCCCCTTTCCCTTTATAAAACGGAAATCCGGCTCCACTGACTTTATTTCCTAACTCAAAGTCGATTATATCGTACGTACTTATCAAATCCCAATGCGGCACGGCATCTTCGCTGAGTGTTGGTATTTCGCCCCAGGTAAATATTTCCTCGTTGTCTTCCGCCGATTTTCCCTTCGGAACGCTCTCATGCGGCAGATTCGGAATAGTGTAAAGGATATTTTGCAGTTCTTCTGCAAAAGAACGCAGCTGCTCCTCCAGACCTTTACTTTTGACTTTTAGATCGCTCGTTTTAGATTTTATTCCTTCGGCTTCTTCCCGTTTTCCGGCTTTCATCAAACCGCCAATCTCTTTGGCTAACTGATTAGCTTCCGAGAGCGTAGCGTCTAATTCGCCCTGCGTTTCGCGGCGGTTTTGATCAATATCAATTGCTTGTTGAACTACTTCGGCAGCGTTCTTGAAATTTCTTCTTTCTAATCCGGCGACGGTCGCTTCTGGATTTTCACGGATAAATTGTATGGCTAACATGTGTCCAATTACGAATTACGATTTACGAATGCCGCTTGAGTCGGCTCGTTCAAACCACAAATATATTTGTTTTAAACGAGAATGCTTCGTTTTAAGGGTTGTTAATCGTTTTAAAGGTTGGAATTGATGGTTTACTTGGAGTATAAAACCCCACTGAATGTCGGTCGCCCTTAATCCATCCCCCGAAGGAAGGGAAGCGAAAAATACCCCCTTCCTTGTGGAGTCGGACCGCCGAAACGGAAGGGATGGGGGGCGGGGTGGGGTTCTGCAAAATACACACTTATGAAAACATTATTACTCTTATTATTTACCTCACTCAGCGTTTGCGGTCAGTACATTGAAAAATATTATCCGCTTATTAATAAGGCAGAACTTGCCGTTGTAGATTCAAACTATCAGCAGGCTTTAACGTATTATCGCATGGCTTTCGCCAACGTTGAAAGTCCGCGTGGGTCAGATTATATGAACGCCGCCAAGTGTATTTTTTTGATTTTGACGAAACCCCTGGCAAGTTTTATCTACGAAAACTAGCGGGCTACGGCTATGATTTGGGCTACCTGCGAACAGACGTACAACAGGCACTTTTCAGAGATGCGTTGACTGATATTACCTTCGCCGAACTGCTGGCGGCGAAGGCAAAAGGTTACTATGAAAAGCAAAAATTAGAGTTTGCAGAGGATAAATATTTGAGCGAAATGCTTCGAAAATCTCAACAAAAAAGGCAACTGGAACGTGACAAAAGCGATGACGTTGCGGTAGACACTCTGAATCGTGAATTTACTGAGTTTGTTCAACAAAAGTGGGAAGCGGGTTTTGACTTTAGCAATCGCTTTGAACAATACTTGCTCGTTGGTTTATTACGGGATACAAGCACAATGTTTTCGGAGAAAAAGCTCGAAAAAACGTTGATTGCTGCTGTGGACAAAGGTGGACCGAGTCCAAATGATGCGTATCAGACTTTGGCAACCAGAAAATACGATTTCTTAAACTCATCCGAACGTTTACTGACCAAAATATCGGTAAATCCGCATGTTTGCGAGGATAAAGAAAGTATTGAGCAACGTGTTGATAAGTGGTTGACAGACAATGGATTGATTGGTAGTGAAGCGGGGCGAAAATTGATAAAATTCGTAACCAATTCGCCCATGAATCTCCGGAAGATGAATTGAAAAAACGCATTCATTCCATGATTTGTAACGACGAATGTAACTTTGACCTTCGCTTTCCCCGTCAATACACGCAGTATCCAATTACTTGCGAGGAAGCCAAGGAGTTACTGACCGGAATGAGATTTTTTGAAGGTGAGGGTTTTGTGAATTGAAGCTTTAAAGGTTCGCACAACTTTTGTTGACTATTCGTTGAAAGTCGTAACTTAGCAACAACTAACACATCAACAAATGAAAGCCCTACTCTGTAAATCTCACGGAAACCCCGGCACTTTAGTATTAGAAGAAATTCCGTCGCTCGTTGCCGAGGAAAATCATATTGTCATTGACGTGAAAGCGTGCAGTGCCAACTTTCCCGATACACTAATTATTCAAAACCTCTATCAGTTCAAACCCGAATTACCGTTTTCGCCGGGTGGTGAAGTTGCGGGAATCGTGAAATCAGTTGGTGAAGGAGTAAAGAACCTGAAAGTCGGTGACCGCGTTTTTGCCCTTTGTGGTTGGGGCGGCTTTGCCGAAGAAGTAGCCGTTGAAGCCACAAAAGTATTTCCGATGTTGCCGGGAATGGACTTCGTAACGGGAGCATCCGTGATGTATAATTACGGCACATCTTACCACGCACTAAAAGATCGGGCAAAATTACAACCGGGAGAAACGCTTCTCGTTTTAGGAGCCGCCGGAGGCGTGGGTTTAGCCGCCGTAGAACTCGGAAAAATGATGGGAGCAAAGGTAATTGCCGCCGCTTCATCAGCCGAAAAACTGGCAATCTGCAAAGAAAAAGGAGCGGATGAACTTATAAATTACACCGAAGTAAATCTCAAAGATAAAATCAAAGAACTGACCGCTGGCAAAGGCGTTGACGTGGTTTATGACCCCGTTGGTGATAAATTTGCCGAACCCGCCATCCGTTCCATGGCGTGGAAAGGACGTTATTTAGTCGTCGGTTTTGCGGGAGGTGAAATTCCGAAAATTCCGTTGAACCTTGCCTTACTGAAAGGTTGCGATATTGTCGGAGTATTTTGGGGAAGATTTGCGGCGACCGAACCCGCTCAAAATATGCAGAATATTCAGGAATTGGCGGGCAACTTTATGAAAGGAACATTGAACCCGCACATTTATAAAACGTACAGTTTGGAAGAAACTCCGGAAGCCTTGTGGGATTTGATGAATCGTAAAGTTATCGGAAAAGCGGTTGTTGTTACCTCTGAGGAGGCGTTTGACAAAGGGAACTTGCCGAAAGCAAAAGCGATTCGGGTTGCCGAAGAAGAGGGGATTGTGAAGGTTGGGAAATTAAATTTTGATTCGTTAGCGGCTTTGAAAAAGCACGAAGGAAAATCATTGGGAACAACTGAATGGCAGGTCGTTTCGCAGGAAATGATTAACGAATTTGCGTCCGCCACGCTTGATAATCAATGGATTCACGTCGATGCGGAAAAAGCCGCCGCTTCACCTTTCGGTACAACAATTGCCCACGGATTGCTGACACTTTCACTAACTCCGAAGTTCCTGAGTGATTTATTTGAAATCACTTCGTCCAAAATGGGCGTGAATTACGGGATGAATAAAGTACGTTTCATCACGCCCGTGCCGTCAGAAAGTAAGTTGCGGTTAAGTGCCGTATTAAAGAGTGTGGAAATGAAACAACCCAACGTCGCCAAACTCTTCATCGAAGCCACCATCGAACTCGAAAACTCCGAAAAACCCGCTTGCGTGGCTGAATTATTGAGTGTGATTTATGAGTAGAATTTAGTGCATGATTTAGGGTTTGAACTAAATTCGGCGAAAACCCACCCCGACCGACTTCGTCAGGCCACCCCTCCTCGGAGGGGAATTGCTCGTTCTACCATAAGCTAAGTATTTTGTTAGCCTTAGTTTAAGTTATCGTCGATTTGAAAAATCCCTTCTTCGGAGGGATGGGTGCCTGACGAAGTCGGCAGACAGGGCGTCCGACGCTCGGCGGGTGCTTGCGATGAACAGATGATTGCAACAAGTAAGAAAAACATGTACAAACTTCAAAACCTCTCAAGCCGATTTTAACCAATGAACTGGCCAATCTACATAAAGAATTTCAAGAACTACTTACAGCTCGAACGCGGGATGTCTGATAATTCTGTGGAAGCCTACGTACGGGATATTGAGAAATTGCATAACTACGTTTCCCGCTTTGAGAAAATTATTGAGCCGGAGAAAATGACCGAACACACGTTGCGGGATTTTCTGCATTACCTCAATGACTTAGAACTCGTCGCTAATTCACAAGCCCGAATACTGTCAGGAATCAAAGCGTTTTACCAGTTTTTGGCGTTGGAAAATCTCGTGAATATCGACCCGACGGAACAACTCGACGCTCCGAAAACCAACCGAAAACTACCCGATACGCTGAGTTTTCCAGAGATAGAATTACTGCTCGATAATATCGACGTTTCAACTCCTGAAGGAACGAGAAACCGGGCAATTGTGGAAGTGCTGTACAGTTGCGGGTTGCGGGTTTCCGAACTCGTGAACCTCCAACAAACCAGCTGTTATTTCGATATTGGGTTTGTACGGGTGTTCGGTAAAGGGAGTAAAGTACGGCTCGTGCCGATTGGGCGGGATGCCATTAAATACACGAAGATTTATCTGGAAAACGTGCGGAATTTTGGCGTGATTGAAGAAGGTCACGAAGACTACATTTTCCTCAACCGACGGGGTAAACAACTCTCCCGCGTAATGATTTTTATGATTATCAAAGATGCCGCCGTCCGGGCGGGAATCACGAAAAATATCTCGCCGCACACGTTCCGCCATAGCTTTGCTACGCACCTCATTGAAGGTGGTGCCGACCTCCGTGCCGTGCAGGAAATGCTCGGTCACGAATCTATCACCACCACCGAAATCTATACCCACCTCGACCGCTCTTTTCTGTTGCAAACCTTGCAGCAGTTTCATCCGAGGGGGTAATCAATCGACTTTATTTTTCATTAACTCAGTCAAACTTGCAGTGAAAGGGTAAGCGGATGCTCGATTGGGTGAATAATCAGTCAAACTCTTGGTCTTGCACACGTTTTACTTCGATTACGAGATAACTTTCCTGCGATGGTGATTCATACTTCAGTTTTTCAAGATCACTTTTTGAAAAAACCCGTGGACCTCTACTTTCTATTTTCCATAACTCACCACTTGAACTATCTTTGGCCGTGTGCAATAGTAAGTATTTAGCCGCTACTGTCTTTCTGTCTAATTCAAGCGATCCGTGACCCGTACCCATTCTGAAATTATACAGACCTTTCTTTTTTATCCAGTCATATTGCTCTTGTGATTTGAAATAACCCACCAAAACGAATGTTTCATCCGGAAGCAAATAGCGGTTATTACGATACGGTTCAGGAAGAAGTTCTTTTAATTCGTTTTCTGGTTTAGGCTTGTTTTTATAAATGTCGTAAGTACGGAATGCAACCTTTTCTCTCTGTGATGCTCTGTTAATGAAGTGATCAATTACTGATAGAATAAATACTTTTAGGTCGCTGACCCCGCTTTCTGACTTTGAAGGTTTCATTGGAAATGCACCCAGGCCCGGAATTATCTCATGAAAACCTTTCTTATTTATCTTCTTATCCCCTGGGTAGAGCACATAAGCTCCGCCGGTTCGACGGATAGCATCTTTATAAGCGTGCATTTTTAGTAAGTCAGCGTTCTTATAAACTCCCCCGTGATTCTCCGTTTTTTCGTTGTTCAAGTTCTCTTCAGAACCTTCACCAACGAAATTATGCATGTTGGCAATTTTATACTTTGCATCAAAATGAACGTGAACAATTAGCTCTTCTTTCTCTGCCTCTGTTTCTGAAATTCCGTTGGGTCAAAATGAAAGCGTATAATCGGGACGTAAAGTGGTTGTCTAGCTGCCGGAGACACAAATAAACGGTTCTCGTCTCCGCTCGAACTGATACTGAATCACATCAACTCACCACTCACTTTCAAAGTCGGAATAAATCGGAAGTCTTTCAAGTTGAATGTGCGTAGCTCAAGGTCATACACTAAAGCCGTAGCGGCAATGAGCGTATCGGGAATGCCAATGTGGTGAGATAGAATATAGGTTTGTTGTAAGGATAGTGCCAAGCTTATTACTTCTTCGTCCATACCAACGGATCCAAAGCCCTTTAGCTTCTTTTTGGTTCGCTCTAAATCAGCTTTATTTTGAACACCCTGATAAACTTCCATTAACACAATTGGGCAAATCACAAGATTAGATTTACTGTACGTATTTACGAAATCCACCACGGACTGATTTTGTTTCAGGTAGTCAATCAAAATATTTGTATCGACCATTAACGGTTCTGCTTCCATTCTTTATTTCTGAGGTTTCGCACATACTCTACACTGTCTTCAACGTCTTGAAATACAGGTTTATCATCAATTAAATCTTCATTTTCAAGGTCATAATCAATGACTTTTATGTGTTCTCGCCAGTCGAGTTTAGGAACAAAAAATGGTAATTGCTCCTTCGTTGAGTCGTTTTCTTTAGTTTCTTCTTTTACTAAACTTTCTAAATATTCCTCAACAGTCTTTCCGGTTTCAGCGGCTCTATCTTCTATTCTTTTTCCTAATTCAGGATTTTCAATTACCAACATAGTGTTATGCATTTATGTAAAGCAAGTTACGATATTTTGCGGAAATTTTCGAGATGCGTTCTTATTAGTAGGCGGTTCTCGACTCCGCTCGAACTGACAGTTGACTAATTACTTTCTACGTTACTTCCACCTCTTTACAAACAACCCAAATGGTTGCCCCATGCCGTATTTGTCGGATTCGCGGGGTATTAAATCAAAGACGGTGAGGGTGTCGCCTTTGGAGTGGAAGCCGTAGGCGTGCACCACGGAGGCGTTGGTTATGACCACCACGTCGCCTTCTTCGTTTATTGCACAATCGCCGTTGGTGCAGACGGAATAATCGGTGTATCCGCCCCAGCCTTTAACTTTCTCTTTATTGGTAAATTCAACTACTTTTTGCGTGGAATTATGCTCGAAGAAATCCCAGAAACCCGTGACCGTGGCGTTGTTTATAATGGTCGGGAAAGCGATGGGAATGTCGTAACCTAAATCAATATCGCTGCTGTCGGGACGAACGAAACATTATCGGTAAAACGAGGGTTTGCTGTTCATTATCGTACGTAATTTCGGTTAGATTATCTTTGTTTAATTTCACCCGCAAGGTATCACCGCTTCGTTTTACGGGAAGTACGGAGTAGCTCGTTTGTCCGTTGTAAACGATAATAGAATCCCCGAAGCGGTTGTTATTAACCATAAATTCGGTGACGTAATAGATGGATTCGTCGTTGACAAATTTTGGTGAATGGTTTCCTCCAATGTTCTCTACGTAGTCTTTGCTCACTCAATTTTCCTCAAAATCAACGGGAGCGTTGGTGGTTTCTTCGGTGGAGGTACAGACGGCAATTGCCGTGAGGAGTAGGAGGTAGGTTGGGAAGCGTTTGTTCATTTGAGTTTGTTCAACCCCATCCGCCCGGCTAAATCCTTCCCCCGTAGGGAAGGACTTCGAGTGAGGCTTTAGTTATCCTACAAAATTAGTGAATGTAGTTTCGATTCCGTGGTTATTTATCGAGATTCGCGGCTTCGTTTAGAATCTACATGACAAAAATCAACTTTTTTACCGAAGTAAGGGTTAAAATCAAACTTGAATTCGGGATACACTGTGTCCCGAATTACCATCATTTCACCCATGAAGCAGAACTTCAAAACTTAATCGAAAAGGAACTGTAAAGAATCTGCATGACAAAAATTGACTTTTTTACCGAAGTAAAGGCAAATATTAAGCTCTCCGTTCCGATTGTGATGGCACAATTGGGCTTTGTGTTGATGGGCGTTACGGATAATATAATGGTTGGGCAGATGCTCGGAGCTACGGCGTTGGGAACTGCGGGTGTGGCAAACTCACTGGCGTTTTTGATTGGTTCGATCGCCATTGGCGGGTTTTCGGTAATTGCCCCGTTGGTTTCAAAAGCCAAGGCAGAGAACGACCCCGAGGAAGTCAACCGCTTGTTTCGGGCGGGAATCTGGACGGCAACTGGTTTCAGCGTAATCCTGACGTTAGTTGGTTTTTTAGCGGCTTATTTCTTCGAAATATTCCAACAGCCGGAAGTCACGAACGAACAAGCTCCTTTGTTTCTGTTCATTATCATTTTGTCTAATATTCCGCAGTCTTACTTTTTCGCTTCCAAGCAACTCGCCGACGGGCTTTCGTTTACCAACGTGGCGATGGTGGTAACCATCGTGGGGTTAATTTTCAATGTTTTCTCCAATTACGCATTGATTAGCGGTGAATGGTTTATTCCGTCGCTTGGCTTAAATGGAGCCGCTTACTCTACGCTTTTTACCCGTTGTTTGATGCTTGCCGGAATTTTGATTTATCTGTACCGACAGCGGAAATTCAAGCGGTACTTTCTGCGAAAATTCAACGCTTCGCCGGTTAGAGATTTAACGATTCAGATTTATAAACTCAGCATTCCGAGCGGTTTTCAACTGTTCTTTGAAATCGGGGCTTTTGTGTTTGCGGTAGTGATGATGGGCTGGATTGGGGAATTGCAAATGGCGGCTCATCAGGTAGCAATAAATATTGTGTCCATCACGTACATGATGGCATTGGGAATTTCCATTGCGGGTGGAATCCGGGTAGGTGAGGGGCGGGGAATGAAAAACCCAAGCCGAATTTTGATGTCCGGAAACGTGACCTTTATTCTCGTGACAATTTTTATGCTGTGTTCTATTCCGTTGATTTTATTATTTGACGAATCATTGGTGCGACTTTTCATTGACAACGAAGAAGTAATGGATCTCGCGGTGCGACTTATTTTTGTTGCGGCATTATTTCAGCTACCCGACGGTTTGCAAGTCGCCGGACTCGGAGCATTGCGGGGACTTTCGGACGTAAATATTCCAACAATTATTACGTTTTTTGCGTATTGGGTGGTGGCTCTCCCACTCGGTTATTATTTGGGCTTTGTGTTAGACCAAGGAGCAGAAGGAATTTGGATGGGCTTATTTTACGGGCTGACTTTCTCCGCCGTTTTTCTGATGGCGAGATTCTATTGGTTGTTTCGAAAGCGAACGCCAACCCCACCGGAACGCCGGCTGTCCCAACCTTCCCTAACGGTGGGGAAGGGGTAATTGCAGGAAACCTTACGGCTACAATATCACCTTTGTTGCATTTGTTCATTTGACCGCCTTTTCGATAGAATCATCCCAATGGTCATTTTCGGGCTGTTCCCACTCTTCTTTAAGTGACGTTTCAATCAGATGTAAATAATCAGACTCGTCATCGACTTTTCTATCATTCTGAAGATATATATTTCTTAATACCTTTTACATAACTCAACTTAGTTAGAACCTTTTGTAGCTTAGACAACGATTCTTCGTCCTGAATAAATACCGTTAATCCTCTAACAGTTCTCCGATTTTGATTTAAATATACGAAAAGTAGAGGGGGGGGGGGGTCAATCAAAAGTCTTCACCGAATCAGCCGAAAGTCGGTTGATTTCTTTGAGTTCGGCGGGGGTTAGGTCACGCCATTTTCCGACGGGAATATCAAGGCTAACGTTCATGATTCGGATGCGTTTTAAGGTCACTACATCGTAGCCAAGGTAATCGCACATTCTGCGGATTTGGCGGTTCAGTCCTTGCGTGAGAATAATCCGAAATTTATTTTTACCCATTTGTTGTACTTTGCACTTTCGGGTAATTGTTTCAAGAATCGGAACGCCGTCGCCCATTTTACGGACGAAATCTCCGGTAATTGGTTTGTTCACAGTCACGATATATTCCTTTTCGTGGTTGTTTCTCGCCCGCAAGATCTTGTTAACAATATCGCCGTCGTTGGTTAGGAAAATCAGACCTTCGCTGGGCTTGTCCAGTCGCCCGATGGGGAAAATACGTTTGGGGTAATTTATGAAGTCAATGATGTTATCTTTTTCGACTTTGGTGTCTGTTGTGCAGACAATACCGATTGGTTTATTGAATGCCAGATAAACGAAGTTCTCTTTCGGATCGTTGACGCGTTTTCCGTCTACGCTGATAATATCATCTGCTCCGACTTTTGTGCCCATTTCAGGAACTTCGCCGTTGAGTTGCACTCGTCCCGCCGTGATGAGTTTATCAGCTTCCCGCCGGGAGCAATAACCCACTTCGCTGAGGTATTTGTTGATGCGTGTTTTTTGTTCTTCCATAATTGAGGGCAAAATTACGCAATTATTGAGCTTTGAATAAAGCGTTTTAAAATAATCGGGGGAATAAGTAGATTTACGGTTTGTTAGAAAATGTTCTGTGAGAATAAGGAAACTTGTACTTTAGTCAACTATTAATACTGCATAATGAGGTTTGACCCCAGATGGGGTCACATATTTGTAGTAAACGTGACTAATTCCGTTATAAATTACTGCGGACTGATTATTATGCCATTATTTTAATCTACCTGATCTGTTAGCACAAATATTAAAAGCAGAACTGACGGATAACTTTGATATTCGTTTCACATTTAAAGACGGCACGAAGAAAACGATAAATTTCAAGTCTTTTATAGGCGATAGTCCGTTAACTAAGCCTTTGGGGCAAATCGAGTATTTCAAAGATGTCAAACTTCACGAACGAGGTAGAGGAGTTTACTGGGAAAATGGATATGATTTCTGTGCGGATTTTTTTGAGAAATTTATAGATTTCTCAAAAGCATTTAATTAATAAAAATTCCCCTCTTCTTTGTCTTAATACAAAGAAGCAAAATCAAGTCTATTTATTAACGCTACACGAACGATTAAATCCTAAACTCCATAAAACTCGCTTTGCTCAAACAGTATGGAATTCTTAACAGATTTAATCATTAGCCACGCTAAAATAGATAGAATCAGACGTCCTGCTATTGCACACAAAAATCTGCTACTTGTAACAAAAAAAAGACACCCAATTATGAGTGCCTCTCTTGCTATAAAGTCGAGATTCTTTGAATGATTTTATCAACCAAGTTGTCCGTATTTGAATGGTTTTCCGCCCGCCATAACTTCTTGTGTTTTCTCGTCAAACGTAACTTTTAGCCCCGTGCGGTAAGCGGCAGTTGCCATGATATTGGCAATGGAGTGCTGATAACCCGCCTCAATAGGGGCGTTCGGGGTTTTGCGGCTACGCACGCATTCCATCCAATTTTTGATGTGATTGAATGTGAGTGGATCGTTGCCTGTATTTGCTCCAGACTCAACTTTCATACCATCTAACTGAACGGTAGGAAGTAGGTTTGGCTTCATACCCATGTCTTTGGCAAATCTTTCATTTAGACCACCCGTTGAAGAAATTTCGTTGGTGTCGAGGTTAATCATGCCGCCATTGGAGTAATACAGCTCTTTGGTTCCACCGGCAGAATTAGAGAAACGAGAGGTAAACTGCACTTGGAAACCACTTGATAGGTCGTCGGCAGGGCCATAATCAAATACGACGGTTAGGGTATCGGCGTTGGTACGTCCGTCTTTCCATTGGTAAATACCACCATTAGCAACAGCACTACGCGGATGAGCCAAACCGCTAAACCAGTGCACGGTATCAATTTGGTGGGACATCCATTGTCCGGGAATACCAGACGAGTACGGCCAAAATAATCGGTATTCACAATATTTACGTGGGTCAAATTCCTCGTAGGGTCTGTTCATGAGGTATCGCTTCCAATCAACATCGCTCTCTTTAAGGTCTTTGGTGAGTTCAGGTAATCTCCATCGCCCGGGTTGATTTACATTCCACATAAGCTCAACCATCACGATTGGCCCAAACTTACCCGACTTTATAAAATTAGCTGCTGCGTGATAGTTCTCTCCACTACGTCGTTGCGAGCCAATTTGAATTATCTTACCTGATTTTTTTACCGCAGCAAGCACAGCTCTGTTATCTTCCATTGTCTCGGCAAGGGGTTTCTCTGCGTACACATCGCAACCCGCCTCTACGGCCTGTACCGTATGCAAGGCGTGTTGGAAATCTGCGGTACTCATGAAAACTGCATCTACCATTTTTGAGTCATACAATTCATCATTGTTTCTAAAGGCTTTAATTGTACCACCAAGCTGCTTTTCCAGAAAAGCCTTTCCTTCAGCCCGTCTTTTGTTCCAAATATCTGACACGGCTACCATTTCAAAGTTCATCTCTTTGGCAAGCTTACCAAATGGTCCTACGTGAGAACTTTTATGGCGATTAGAAAAACCTATACAAGCCACCCGTACACGGTCATTTGCTCCAATAATTTTGGCGTAGCTACTTGCCGAAAAGCTCATGGCGGCTCCGGCTAAAACTGATTTTTTGATAAAATCTCTTCTGTTGGTATTCATCGTTATAATAGGTTTAAGATTTCGAGTTGAATTATCATGCTGATACTAACGGGTTACTTCAGTTTCCTTACTTTGAGGCTTTTGAAGTGAACTTCGTCGCCGTGATCCTGAAGGAGTAAATGTCCGGTTTCTGATAATCCAAAGCCGTCAAAATCCTTGTATTTACTACGAGCCACGAGTGCTTTGTAAATGTTATCTCCGCGATTGTATTCTACCACTTTAAAATCATTTAGCCAATGCTGAACGGTATTATCGGGCATTACCACGATTCGTCCCTGATTCCATTCGCCGATTTTCCGCTGAAAGCGTTTGTCCGCTTTTATTGAGGGAATGAGATCGTACAATGAAGCAATGGTCCGATTTCCTACAACGCCCATTTTGGCATCGGGGTGTTTCTCATCGTCAAGGATTTGGAACTCCAGTCCAATACCTGATTTTCCACCCGAATTAAACTTTTCATCCACGAAGTATTTCACGCCGGAGTTTGCTCCTTCGGTTAGCTTAAAGTCAAATTTGAATTCAAAAGGACCGAAAGTCTCTTTTGTAATAATATCGTTGCCGGTTTCTGAGCCGTCAGACTTTCCAACGTGAATTTCGCTATCAACAGCATTCCAGCGTTTTGAGGTCATGTTTGGTTGTCCGTAACCACGCCATTTCTCAAAACTATTTCCGTCAAAAAGTAACTCAAAACCTTGTTCTTTTTCCTGAGCAGAAAGGTCATTTTTTATTAAGTTGACTACATAAGTATCATCCCACGGCATCATCTTGATATTTGTGCCAGTTTGAATTTTAATGTTCTTCCACTTTACTTCTGTTCCTTCTTTGGCATCTTTCGGAATACCGTGAACTTGCAAGCATATGAAACCCTCGGCGGTCATATCGTCAATCAAGTGAGCACACGGAATGCCGTTTATAAATGTCCGTATTGTATTTCCTACGGCTTCAATTCGGTATTTGTTCCATTCGTTTTTCTTGAATGCTTTTTGTCCAGCCGGATTCAAATTTAGCGGATAGAGCCAGCCGCGGCGGGCTTCGTCATAGATACCTCCAGACCAAGCCCGGTTTGAAGGATCAATTTCCATTTGATAACCGTGTACACGCCCGTTATTGTAATCAGCCTTAGAAAGGCTCCGAAACTGCACGCCGGAGTTCATAGAGTTGTCTACCATTAGCTCCAGTTCGAGTACGAAATCTCCGTAAGTTTTCTCGGTAGTCATGAAGGAGTTCGGTGTTCCGTGAACGGTTTTTCCCATAATTACTCCGTTCTCCACGCTGTATTTTGCCTCGCCATTTAATTGCTTCCAACCATCGAAGTTTTTGCCGTTAAATAGGGGCTCCCAACCTTCGGCTTTTTCTTTCTTTGTTACTTGAGCAAAAGTGGTGATTGATAAGAATGCACACACTACCGAAAATACGTAAAACTTAGTTAGGTTCTTTGTTTTCATTTTTGATGTCCGATTGAATAGATTATGCTGATAATTAATAGTAGTCTTGTACGAAGATATAAAATAAAAGCTCTCAAATCAGATGTCTGAGAGCTTTTTGGTAGGTTGAATAAATAGTTTCTTTATAGATAAAATGATAGTTTTAATTAGCTGAGTACAAAACTGGCTCAAATTAGGATAAGCTACTACCTTTTTTATGACACATTATGGTGTTTTTATGACATTGAGTATCGGTTAAGGTGCAATAATTAATTACTTATTGCACCTTTAGCCGATATAATAGATGAAATTAGTATCCTGGATTTTGTGGGAATGCTGTATTTCCGCCGTCCACAAGGTCAATTTGCTCATCTGGAATTGGTCTTAAATTGTGCATATCCTTAATGTTTGCCGATGCCTCTGGATTGTACAATTTAACTCGCTCCACAAGATTTCCCCATCGCTTAAGATCAGTCCATCTATGACCTTCTCCCAATAGCTCACGAGCTCTTTCGTCATAAAGAAACTCCATAGTTGCTTGGGCAGCAGTTATCTCCATTTCAGCTGCCTTACCTGAGAAGGCTGCTCTTCGTCGTATTAAGTTGATATGCGTGACGGCTTCTGCTTGTTTTCCTTGCTTTATCAAACACTCGGCCACCATTAAATGAACATCTGCTAACCTGATAAGCACGAAGTCTCTGCCACCTTGTACTTCATTGATACTTGCACGTAACGGGTCAAGAAACTTGGATAAAGTCTCAAATTGCTTCTCGTTGTACATACTAGGCGTATAAACTTGATAAGGTCGCTTAGCTCTTTCCGCTTTGGACATTTCATATCCAGGCATGTAAATTGCCGTATCACCAACGGCTACCGTAATCGTCGGTTTTGACTTATCCAAAAAAGTAGGAAAAGTACCTGCTCTTGTCGCACTATACGCCTTCCTAAAGCTTTTGTCATATCTAGAATCCACACTCCTGTTTACCATTACCTGATTATAGGTATAGTTCGTAGGGCGTAGCCTTTTCCAAGGACGGCCTACTTCAAGCACACGACTCATTCCTGCTTGCGTATCATATTCCATTAAATAATAAAGGTGCCATCTGTTGCCAAACCCGCCAGCGGAAAGTAAGTCGTAACTAAACTGAACGGAGAAAACAGCTTCTGAGTTTTGGTCGTTTCCAAGTTTAAATAGTTCAGCATAGTCGCTAACCAGACTTCTGTCGTAAGAATTAATAACTTTTTTACCATGAGCTTCTGCGGTTGCAAAGTCTGCCGCAGATCCGAATGGTCTTGTAGCTTTGGTAATAAAAACCTTTAAAAGGAAGCCATCAACTGCCATTTGATCCATTCTTCCCCATTCGCCTGTTCTTTTAGGTAAAGCAGGGTAGGCCTCATTAAAGTCCTTAATAATTTGGTCGTAAACCGCACTTTCGGCAGTTCTTGTGATCTCGGTAATTGGCCCATTGGTTTCGCTTAGTCTTAGATCTAAATCTCCAAAGTGTTGTACCAAAGTGAAATAGTACAAAGCTCGTAGTGCTTTCGCTTGTGCAACACCACTCGCAAGTACTGCTGGAGATAAACCTTCTATTTCGGTACCTCTGTCAATGATAGCATTACAGGTATTGATCCCTTTGTAGAAATTCCTCCATAATGAAACCACCCAATTATCCCTTCCATTTAATTCTCCGTTATAGAAGTTGTATCGTTTGTAACTTCCGTCAGCACCATTTGTGTAGGTATCGGTTCCCATTTGTGACATGGTCATGCCAATCTCTTGAGCATAATAGGTACGTAGATAACCATAAGCCGCCGAAACTGCATCGTTAAACCCTTTAGGCGTATTGATATAAGCGTTTGATAAATTACTCACTACTACCTCTTCCAATGGGTTTTCGCAGCTCTGTGTACTTATCAATACCGCTGCGGGTATGAGGGCAAACCTCAATAATTTAGTCGATTTTTTGATAATATTTTTAAATAAATTTTTCATCTTATTGTTAATATTTTATGGATTAAAATGTAAGATTGACTCCAATTGTAGCAGTCCAAGCGGCCGGTGACACATTGCCACCTAAACTCGCATCAATATCAGTTTCTGGATCAATACCATTATATTCCGAAATGAATGAAGAGAATATAAACGGCTGCTGAATGGAGCTATAAAGTCTTAAAGACTCCATTCCCAGTTTCTTAGCCATCTCTGGAGTAAATCGGTAACCAAGGTTTATATTTCTCACCTTTACGAACGAGCCATCAAAAATATTCATGGAAGAACTCCAGATAGGACGCTCTTGGTTCTGATTTGGTCTAGGACTTACATTCGTAGGATTTTCTGGTGTCCAGTAGTCGGTCACGATATTGTTGTATCTTCCAAATAGTGAATTGTTGCTTGTATGGAAGTTGGATCTTATAGTTTGACCTAAACGGGCATACACAAAGAAAGACATATCAAAATCGCCTAGTTTAAACCTATTGGTTACTCCACCAGAAAACTTAGGAACACCCGATCCTTGAACCACCCGATCTGCAGCGGTAAACCTTCCATCTCCATCGGTATCCTGAATTTTAATCTCTCCAACCTCACTTCCAAAAGATCTTGCTTCTTCAAACTCATTTGCTTGCCATATTCCAATTTTTTTATAATCAAAAATTACGGATAACGGCTGACCAATGTACCAGTTATTCCCTACATCGTCACCGTTTGGCAATTCTACAAATTGCTCTTTATTGATAAAGAATTGGAAATCAGTAGACCATTTGAAGCCTCTTCTATTATCTATATTCACAGTACTGAAAGTTCCTTCAATACCATTGTTACGAGTGGCCCCCACGTTGGTTGTAACTTCAGTAAAACCAATAGAAGGCGGAAGGTTTCTACGTAACAACAAGTCACTCGTGGTTACGTCGTAATACTCAATACTACCCGTGAAGCGACCTCTAAACATACTGAAATCTAAGCCAAGATTTAAAGTCCTTGACGTCTCCCATTGAAGATTAGGATTCCCAATGGTACTAGGACCGTAACCAAATACAGCATTATCTCCAAAATTGTAGACAGACCTTGATAGTAAACCTCGAGTTTGATAAGGCTGAATCGCCTGATTACCTGTAGAACCATAGGAAACCCTTAATTTAGCTAAATCAATGGATGAAATGGATTGCATAAACTCTTCGCTAGACAAGTTCCAAGCAACAGCCACACTTGGGAAATAACCCCACTTTGTATTATCACCAAACTGTGAAGCACCGTCGGCTCTTAAAGTTGCAGTTAATAAATACTTGTCATTAAAGCCGTAATTCACACGTCCCATGTAGGAAAGTATGCTTCTTTGAATCAAATCAGACCTTACACCTTCAATGATTGCAGCATTTCCAAAATTATAAAACTGCTGCGTTTCCGACGGTATATCTTGCACCGTAATTCCATTCGATTCAAAATTATTTCTTTGAAAAGATTGAACACCAGTCAAATTGAAATTATGCTTGCCAATACTCTTAGTATAGTTCAAAATATTCTCAATCGTATAATTGAAAGAGTTAATATTATCCGTAGATGCTCTTGGCGGTGCCAAGCGTCGTGCATTGGTAAATGTACCTTGAAAAACATCTCTTTTATTGGCTGTAAGATCTGGGCCAAAGTTAAAACGATACGTTAGCCCTTCAATAATTTTAGCCTCTGCATAAAGCCCTGAGAACATTCTATTAGTCTTCCTCCTATCTATATAGGCCCCATCTACTATTTCCGACATAGGATTAGACCTCAACCCATCTTCAGTAGGAAGAAAATTCAATGAACCATCATCATTAAAAGGGACTCCAAGTGGATTCTCTGCCATTGCACCTCCAAGCGGATTAAATCCTTCTCCATTTCTAATAGAATAGTTGATAAAGGTAGACATCCCCATAGAGATGTTTTTTGTCAACTGATGGTCAAGGTTTACTCTCAAAACATTCCTGTTGTAATCTTGATTGTACACAATACCATTGTCTTTGAAATAGTTAAGAGACATGTAGTACTTCGTTTTTTCATCTCCTCCCGCAATTCCAAAAGAATGATTTTGAATGTTTCCAGTACGGAGCAATGCATCTATGTAATCAAACGAACGCCCTTTGGCTATTCCATCTAATTCGACATCTGTGAAAACAATGTTGTCTGGTTGAAAACCACCTAGTGTTCCATTTGAGTTTCTAACCCTGTAGGCTTCCCTTTTGGTAGCTGCAAATTGCGGCCCATCCATAAAGTTCATCGTATTTAAGGTCTGTGTTACACCATAATAGCCATCATAAAAAATGGTTGGTTTTCCGTCTTTTTTTGATCCCCTTCTTGAAGTTATTAGCACAACTCCATTAGCTCCTCTTGCTCCATAAATCGCTGTTGCAGAAGCATCTTTTAAAACTTCCATTGATTGGATATCATTAGGGTTTATGTCTCCAATACCACCAGAAAGCGGAATTCCATCAAGTACATACAGTGGATCGGAACTTGCATTAGGAGAACGGCGGCCACGTATTACAACCCTTGGTTCACTTCCTGGCTTGCTACCTGCTTGCATAACATCCACTCCAGCAACTCTACCTTGTAAAGCTTGTTGTGCATTAGCGATAGGTAAATCTTTGATATCAGCTGCTTTTACAGTTGATATGGCTCCTGTCAATTGGCTCTTCCTTTGCGTTCCATATCCTACAACTACAACTTCTTCAAGGCTTGCTGCACTTTCAGAAAGTGTAACGTTCATTACAGACTGATTTCCAACTTTTAGGTCTTGGGGTTCATAACCAATGTAGGAGAAAACCAGTACGTCGTTGGCTGAGCTCACCTGTAGATCGTATTTTCCGTCAACAGAGGTAACGACACCTTTTGTTGTGCCTTTCACAGTAATACTCACTCCGGGAAGTGCTTCTCCTAAATTGTCAGAGACCACACCACTTACTTGCCTCGTTTGAGCGAATAAACTACTCGTGCAACAAAGCAGGAGCAGTATAATAATTTTGA
This sequence comes from Spirosomataceae bacterium, assembly GCA_047630355.1. Classification (GTDB taxonomy): domain Bacteria; phylum Bacteroidota; class Bacteroidia; order Cytophagales; family Spirosomataceae; genus JANQUM01. The sequence goes on from JBLHXN010000012.1 coordinate 38,862, forward strand.
GGATACTTTTTTTCATGTCATTTTAAGTTAACGGGTTGAATAATATGAACAATCGGGGTTATTTTTGTAGAATACCCTGATACTGGGAGTAAATTTAGTTCCTTTTTCGTGGCAAATCTTATCTTGATTTTGCAGAAAATGATATTTTAGTGACTATTTTTGCTTCAAGTAGTGTGTGTGTCGACCATTTAAACGGTTTGAGCCTCTTAATTTAACCCAAATTCAACCTTGAAACCTCAATTTCTAAAAATAGCCCCGCCGGGGAATGCCTCAATAAATCTCTACGAACAGGAGGTTCCGTACTTTGCCACCCCGTGGCATTACCATCCTGAGTTTGAAATCGTACTGATTAAAACAAGCGTCGGTAAAAAATACGTAGGAAGTAGCATATCGGAATTCGAACCCGATGACCTCTGCATGATTGGTTCGCTCCTGCCTCATTTTTACAAAAACACGCAAGAATATTACGACCCCGCTTCGGCGACGGAGGCGAGTTCGTATGTGATGCATTTTCGGGAAGATTGCTTCGGAGAAGCTTTCTGGGGGTTGCCTGAGGTGACAAACGTGCAGGATTTACTGTTACGATCTAAAAAAGGGCTTCAATTTGGAAAGGCAGTTGCCCAACAAGCCAAACCATTGATTGCGGCATTATTTGAAAAAGAAGCTACCGCCCGCATTATTGCTTTTCTGGAAGTGGTTCACCTATTAAGCTCCACTAAAGACTATACGTACCTGAACGAGCATTCCATTGAATTACGGAATGAAGCAGATTCTGACCGGATTAAGAAGGTATACGAATTTGTGATGCAGAACTTTAAAGAAGATATTTGCCTAAATGATGCCGCTCAGCTTGCCAGTATGAGTGAATCGGCCTTTAGCAGGTATTTCAAAAAACGTACCCGATTGACTTTCTCTAGCTTTCTAACCGGAGTCCGAGTAGAATACGCTTGTCGGAAACTTCGTGAAACTGAGAAAAGTATTGCTGAAATAGCGTTTGAAAGCGGATTTAATAACCTCTCTAATTTTAACCGACAGTTTAAGGTGTTGAAAAAAATGACGCCGTTCGCTTACAAAAATACGTATTAGAAATGAGCGAAATAATAAACAACCCTGATAGGAATAGATTTGAATACAGCGTTGATATCACACTGCAATAGCAGATTATATTCTTACTAAAGACAGACGCACCGTGTTGACTCATATTGAAGTTCCGAAATCAATGGAGGGGCAGGGCATTGGTTCAAAATTGGCGAACCTGCCCGTTTATGGCTTCTTTTTTTCGCAGACATCGTGACGAATACGCAAGTACGTTAGCTCCCGGTTTTAATGTGTAGCACTATCTTTATTCCAACAATTATTTACCCCCGCTTTAAAAGATTGCCGTTATGAATCTAGCTATTTTCCGAAAAATCACTTACCTATCATTCATTACCTATCTTTTTGCTTTTCTGTCGTGCAAGAATCAACCTGCTGAAAAGTATGATGTAGTTGTTTACGGCGGAACATCAGCGGGAGTAATTGCCGCCTATACCGCGAAAGTTCAGGGCAAAAGCGTATTGCTAATCGAACCGACCAGCCATTTAGGCGGTTTGACAACTGGTGGACTCGGTCAAACTGATATTGGAAATAAATACGCCATTACTGGCTTGTCTCGTGATTTTTACCGGCGTGTGGGGGCTCATTATGGTAAATTAGAACAATGGACATTTGAGCCGCACGCAGCCAAAGATATTTTTCTTGAATACCTCGAAAAAGCAGGTGTTAAAGTAGTTTATAACAAGCAATTAATAGCCGTTGATAAACAAGGAACCACGATTCGTCAAATTACAGTGAAAGGTGCCACATTGGACGATGCTGACTCGGGAACTGAGGAAACGATTTCGGCCAAGGTATTTATTGATGCTACTTACGAAGGAGACTTATTGGCGAAAGCGGGCGTTAGTTACACCGTAGGCAGAGAAGCAAACTCGCAATACGGTGAAAACTGGAATGGGGTACAACTAATGGATAAGCATCAGTTTCCCGAAGGCGTTGATCCGTACGTAGAAAAGGGAAACCCCGCGAGCGGTTTGCTGTGGGGAGTAAGCGACGAATCACTTGCTCCGACGGGCAGCGGCGATAAAAAAGTGCAGGCGTACAACTTTCGTCTATGCCTTACCGATAGCGTGGAAAATCAAGTGCCGATTACCCGACCCATTGATTACGATTCTACCAATTTTGAATTATTGCTCCGCTACATTGAAGTTAAAAAACCGCACGAGCTAAACTGGGCGTTGATGCATATTCAACCCATGCCCAGACGCAAAACAGATATTAATAATTCCGGGCCTTTTTCTACCGATTTTGTTGGTGAAAACTTCAACTACCCAGATGCCAATTACGAAGAGCGTAAGAAGATAATTGAAGAGCATAAATTGTACACGCAGAGCCTGCTTTATTTTTTAGGAAACGATATTCGTGTTCCCAAACATTTACGAAACGAAATGCAAAAGTGGGGTTATCCGAAAGATGAATACATGGATTCGGATAATTTCAGCCCGCAATTGTACGTTCGGGAAGCCCGTCGTATGGTAGGAGAATACGTAATGACCGAAAAGCACTGTATTGGCGAAGAGAAGGTTGATGATGGAATTGGGATGGCGGCTTATACCATGGATTCGCACAATACGCAACGCCTCGTGGTGGACGGAATGGCTAAAAACGAAGGAGATGTGCAACAAGGAACTCCTAATCCATTCCCGGTTTCGTATCGTTCTATCATCCCAAAAAAAGAAGAATGCATTAATTTACTCGTTCCGGTTTGTTTATCGGCTTCGCACATTGCTTTTGGCTCGATAAGAATGGAACCCGTCTTTATGGTCTTGGGGCAATCCGCCGGACTTGCTGCCGCTATGGCTATTGACGGAAATGCGAATGTTCACGATGTAGATGTTGTGGCGATGCAAAAGAGCCTGAGCGAAAATCCGCTATCGAACGGCTCTACCTCCGAAATTCTGATTGATAACTAAGATAAACCCAAGTCAAAATTACGGGCGAATGGGAAGCAGACGCTACCGCCCGCAATCGGTACGGCAAAGATTACCTGATAAATACATCGTCTGAAACTGACGGACAAAGCGTGACTTTTCAGCCAAACCTCAATGTTTCGCAGGTTAAACGCATTATAAATCGATGATTTCCATAAAGTTAGGAGCTTTGTGGGATGAACTGGGAAAATACTTTGGAGATGTGCCCGATTTCAGAATGGACCGGTGTAAACATCATAACTTATTGGATATTTTAGCAATCTCTATTTGTGCCGTGGTTTGTAGAGCGGATAATTTTGAGGAGGTTTCGGAATATGGTCGTCAAAAAGAGACCTTTTTACGGACATTCTTAGATTCACCTAACGGGATACCTTCTCACGATACCTTTAATAGGGTTTTGAAATACTTGGATAAGGACGCTCGGTAATAGTCTATATCGTTGGTCGAGTGAGATCCTTTCAATGATCAGTGAGGTTTATACCCAAATAAGTGTAGACGGGAAAGTCCTTCGGGCGACAGCAAGATCAGGGGCAATTACATTTTGGCCTTGAAAAAGAACAACAAATTGATCTACGAACAAGTAAGCAGCAGATTAAAGCAAGTGAAGGCTGAACTGGCTTATAATAAAGATGTTGACTTTGGAAGTGGCCGGACCGAGAAGCGAACATGCTACGTTGAGAACAACCTGGAACTTTACGATGACCTACGTCCTTGGGAGCACTTAAGAAGTATCGTGATGGTAGAAGCTGAACGGGAAATCAAAGGCAAAATAAGTTGTGAAACCCGTTATTATCTCTGTAACCTGGGCTTGGAAGCCTCGGAGTTTAACAAACTTATTCGTGATTACTGGAGTATAGAAAATAAACTCCAGTGGAAATTGGACGTGGTATTTAACGAAGACGCTCAAAGAACAAAAACAGGAAATGTACCACAAAACTTGGCAATTATCCGAAAGTTTGCCCTACAGTTAATCAATCAAATAGAAGATAAAGAAAGTATTAAAAATCGTAGGATGGAATGATGAATACCTATTGAAAATATTACCAAAAGCATAATGCATTTAACCTAAATGTTTCGGGAGAATACAAATATACTTTTATGTTCCTGAGCATCCTGAGTTAGCCGAAACCTACTCGCTTAAAGTCAACCATTCACCGGCGACGGAGGAGGTTTATCTCACCACCACTGCCGGAAAAAATGACTGGTTGTACGGAGGGGCGTTTTCGTTTGAAAAAGATAAAGGAAATAATATAATCATCGAAAAGGTAGATTCAAGAGGCGTAGTAATTGCTGATGCGGTACTATTTTGCCCGCTACTAAATAGTTAACCTAAACTTACCTTTCTTGTGGAGGTTTTGCCGTACGCTTTATTTATTTACAACTGGGTATGATGAAACAAAACAACTTGATGGGTAAGAGAGTTTATAAATTACTTCTTGGTATGAAGGCCAAGAAAAGGTAAAAAACTTCTATGAGCAGTTATTCAATAAAAGATTTAGAGCACTTATCCGGTATTAAAGCACATACGCTTCGTATTTGGGAGCAACGCTACGATATAATTAATCCAAAACGTACAGGTACTAATATCAGGACGTATGACGATCATGATTTAAAACTCGTACTCAATATTTCTTTGTTGAAAGAGCACGGACACAAAATTTCCGAAATTGCTAAAATGTCTAACGACGAACTCAACACCGAGGTAATATCAATATCGGACAAGAAGCTTAATTATCCTGATCAAATTCATGCATTGACCATTGCTATGATTGACCTTGACGAAGATCGCTTCGAGAGAATCATGTCCACTAATATTCTTCAGTTCGGTTTTGAAAACACGATGGTAAACATCATTTACCCGTTTCTTTCCCGCATCGGAACGTTGTGGCTTACCGGTTCTATCGGGCCGGCACAGGAGCATTTTATAACGAATCTGATTCGCCAGAAAACCATTGTGGCAATTGACGGCCAGGTAGTGAAAGAGACTGCCACCACAAAGAAATTCCTTCTCTACACCCCAGAAGGGGAGACACACGAAATGGGCATTTTGTTTGCCAATTATATATTGCGTGCCAGAAATAATAAAGTAATTTATCTGGGGCAGAGCCTTCCGTTTGAAGAGCTCAAATTTGTTTGTGATTTACATAGTCCAGATTATATATTTTCTTCAATTACAACTGTGCCGAGCATCAGCGATATTCAGGATTATGTACTCAAGCTCGGAAAAGCATTCCCGGAAACGAGTATTTTACTTACGGGATATCAGGTAATTGGGCAAGGTCTCGATTTGGAAGAGAACACACGCATTATCCCGAATGTACGTCAGCTAATGGAAATCGCCAGCGGTGGTTGAAAACACGAATGGCGGCTCAATGAGCCGCCATGTGGATTATCCCTAAACTAAACTGTATAAGAATTTATTGAAATTGGAGGAATTAAATTAAAGACATGAGGTTATTCTCTCCAGTCTCTAATCTAACTTCTCCAATTTTTTAGTTAAGTGTCAATTCTTTATAGACCACGGGCGTAGGCACGTTTGTCGAAATAGTCACTTCACGTACTACTTTTTCGTTATTGCTTTCAATTTCGAATTTATAGTTTCCATCTTTGAGGCCATCCAGTTGAAAGTTAGTGCTGTAAAAAGTACTTTTCTTATTGACTACTTCCTTGTGAAGTACCTCTCCGGTTTCGTTACGAAGTTTTATGACAAGTACGTCCCCTTTCGCTTTTTCAAGCATCAATCTTATTTTGGAAGTATTCTTTACGTTGTACATGCCAATCTCGAAAGTCTCTGGCTGCTTTACTGTTTTTTTGTCGTCTTCTACAGTGGCAGCAAAAGTAGTGGCAGATGCAAGAAGAACGATGGCGAGTGTTTTAAATAGCTTTTTCATAATTTGTGTTGTTTTAAGATTCTGATTGTTATAAATATTTGTGCTTTGAGAAAGAGATGTCGAGTTTGCTCTACAGGTGACAGGTTTTGACCTCGCAGGAAGAATTTCCAGATAAACGGTTGGATAAACAGTATGAACGGCTTTGCTTTATTCAAGCGTAAGCTTACGAGTGGCAGCGAATGTTGGTTCGTTAGTTTCAATAACTACCTCACGTGTGGTTTTCTCATTTTTACTTTCAATCACAAACGTATAAGTACCATCATTCAGTCTGCTTAAATCAAAGCTCTTACCGTAATTGGTTTGCTTTTTATTGATAAAGTCATGGTGAAGTATATTTCCGAGTTCGTCGGTTAGCTTTACAGATATTACATTGTCTGTATGCTTATCAAGCATTAGTCGAACTTTAGATGTGTTCTTCATTTGATACATTCCAATGGCAAATGTTTTGGTCTCTTTCGTAACTTTCTTTTCTTCTGTAACAGAAGCAAAAGTAGTGGCAGATGCAAGAAGAACGACGGCGAGTGTTTTAAATAGCTTTTTCATGATTTGTATTGTTTAAATGTTGTGAGTAATAGTTTTAAAATAGAGGCGAGAACTAACCCACCTCATTTCAGGTAGCTTTTATTCAATCGTGAATTCACGATTTGCGACGAATGTTGACTCTTTCGTTTCGATAACTACGTCACGGGTTTCTTTGTCCGTGCCACCTTCAATCACAAAAGTATAAGTGCCATCTACAAGTTGACTCAGGTCAAAGCTCTTACTGTAGTTCATCTGCTTTTTGGAGATAAACTCACGGTGAATCACGTTTCCGTCTCTGTCTGTCAGTTGCACCGATACAACGCTGCTTTGAAATTTGTCGAGCATCAATCTGACTTTAGAAGTATTCTTTACCTTGTACATTCCGATGGCGAAGGTGTCAATTTCCTTGATGGCCATTTTATCGTCTGCTACGGAAGCAAAAGTAGTGGCAGATGCAAGAAGAACGATGGCGAGTGTTTTAAATAGCTTTTTCATAATTTGTGTTGTTTTAAAATTTCAATTGTTATAAGTAATAGTTGCTTTCAAAATTTGTCTGTCAGAAATTGAAGAGTTGTGAAGTGCTTCGCCTTAATGACATTTCAAAGGTGGGGCTTTACAAGCTACTATGCAATACATAATAGTATGTATGGTATATTAGGTTGACGAGCGGCAATCTATATTTTCGACCAAAAAGTACAGTTGAAAATTAAGTTGTATTCAGTATTTCAAAGAACATCTGTAGCTTAATCTGCTACTTTTATCGTTACTGACGTTGCTACCTTGCCCCGTGCCAATTATATTATGAAATAACGTACCACGAAGTGTTTAAGGAATGTTAAATTATGTAAATAGCTTATAATGAATGAATTAAGGCGAAATAATTTATTCTGTCATAATTGCGGACAAAAAAAGATGTCCGCCAACGGACGGTCTCCCATCGTTAACGGACATTTGTTTTCTGTACTAATGAAGTAAGGTGCTATCCCGATAAACCTTATTCCGAAACCATCGAGGCTAAACCCTAAGATTTAGTTTACTGTAGCACCGTTCCATACTTCTTTGTGCGGATTCATTAAGGCCAGCGAGCCATCTTTATCTTCCGCCATCAGTATCATTCCTTCTGATTCTACGCCCATCATTTTGCGTGGGGCAAGGTTCGCAATGAACGTAACTTGTTTGCCAATCATTTCTTCTGGCGTGAAATGCTCGGCAATACCGCTCAGGATAGTACGTTTTTCCATACCGTCTTCAATCAAGAATTTCAATAGTTTTTTACTCTTCTTCACCGCTTCTGCTTCGAGGATAGTGCCGATACGGATATCGAGTTTCATAAAATCATCGAATTGAATAGTCTCTTTCAAAGGCTCTATCACTTTTCCTTCCAGTTCGTTCATGCGTTTGGCTTCTTGTAATTTATTGATCTGTGTTTCTATGGTGCTGTCTTCTACTTTTTCAAAAAGTAAATTGCCCTGCTTTATTTGTGTTCCAGCTGGAATTAAGTCAGCATTTCCGGCATCTCTCCACTCGGGTTGAGCAGTTTCACCCTTTAAATTCCAGTTTTCGAGAGAAAGTTGTTCGTATAATTTTGCCGCAGTAAACGGAATGAACGGTTCGCAAACGATACTCAGCGTTCCCGTAATTTGCGTAGCGATATTCATAATGGTTTTGACCCGCTCTTCGTCCACTTTAATGACTTTCCATGGCTCGGTGTCGGCGAGGTATTTATTTCCTAATCGGGCAATTTCCATCATTCCTGCTAAGGCATCGCGGAATTTATAGCTTTTCAACGCGTCCGAAACTTTACAAGGCAAATCTGTCAATGTAGCGAGTGTTTCTTTGTCAATTTCGTGTAATTCGCCGCGTTCAGGAATCAGCCCGTCGTAATACTTTTGGGTCAATACGACCGTGCGGTTAACGAAATTACCAAAAATTCCGACGAGCTCGGAGTTGTTTTTTGTCTGGAAATCTTTCCAAGTAAAATCGTTATCTTTGTTTTCGGGAGCATTGGCGAGTAAGGCGTAACGGAGTACATCTTGTTTGTCTGGAAATTCTTCCAAATATTCGTGCAACCAAACCGCCCAATTTCTCGATGTGGATATTTTATCGCCTTCGAGGTTCATAAACTCATTTGCTGGAACATTATCCGCTAAAGTGTAACCACCGTGCGACATTAACATCGCTGGAAAAATAATGCAGTGAAAAACGATGTTGTCTTTTCCGATGAAATGAACGAGTTTGGTATCTTCCTGTTTCCAGTAATCTTCCCAATTTTTGCCGTTTTCGGCTGCCCATTCTTTCGTCATGGAAATGTAGCCAATCGGAGCATCGAACCAAACGTACAATACTTTTCCGTCCGCTCCTTCAACGGGTACTTTTACGCCCCAATCCAAATCGCGGGTCATGGCACGGGGCTGTAAACCCTGCTTTAACCATGATTGGCATTGCCCTGAAACGTTGCTTTTCCACTCAGGATGACTATTTACGTATTCCTCAATTTTAGGCTGTAATTTATCAAGCGGCAGGTACCAGTTTTTGGTTTTTTTTAAAATCGGTTTTGCTCCCGAAAGCGTAGAGCGAGGATTCACTAACTCAGTTGGAGAAAGCGACGAGCCGCAGCTTTCACATTGATCTCCGTAAGCATTCGAATTCTGACAAACGGGGCATTCACCCACTATATAACGGTCAGCGAGAAACTGGTTAGCTTCCTCGTCGAAGTATTGCTCAGTGACTACTTCGTCGAAATAGCCTTTATCGTTCATGTTTGTAAAAAAATCCTGCGACGTTTCGTGGTGAACCGGGCTCGTTGTGCGGGAATATTTGTCAAAAGAAATTCCGAAATTATTGAATGACTCTTTAATCATTCCGTAGTATTTATCCACCACGGCTTGCGGAGTTATTCCTTCTTTCTTTGCTTTGATAGTTATCGGAACGCCATGTTCGTCCGTTCCGCTGATAAATGCCACGTCTTTTCCTTTGGCACGCAAATAACGCACGTAAACATCGGCGGGTAAATAGCAGCCCGCTAAATGCCCAATATGAACAGGACCGTTGGCGTAAATTAAGGCGGCGGTTACGGTGTATCTTTTAGGATTTTTTATCATTTTTCACGCGGATAATATAATGTCGTTGTTATCGTCAGTAAGTATACTGATAACTAAGTAACGTAGTGTTACAAATTTAGGGTAAAATGTAATCAATTTCACGCCCATGGCTGCACAACCCTTCCCAAAAACGGATCAGGTAGTTCATTTTTAATTGCTTTTAGCAATTCTTTTCCAATCGCGGGATATAGGTGAACGGCGGGCAATTCTTTAATTGGTAGCCAGTGAATACCTAAGGCCGTAGTTTCTTTGGGGTTTAACGTAGGTGTACCGCTCGTGATTTTACCTCGAAAAATAGTGTGTAGTGTTTGCGTTTGTTTCTTTTCGATGAGTACATCTGCGAGGCAAAGCATTGCTTCGATTTCAACTTCGACCTGAAGTTCTTCTTGCAATTCTCTAATCAGGCATTCCGCCATTTTTTCACCGAATTCCAGATTTCCTCCGGGCAAATTAAAAACGTCGGTATTGCCGTAGCGATAACGCATGGTAAGAATTTTTTCGTTTTCAACGATACAAATAGCGGGGCGAACAATCATAATCTAAGTTACTTTAATGGCTATTGATTCTACAAAATTGCCCCGACTTCATGATGAAATCGGGGCAATAGTTTTATAATATTTTAGACGAGAAGAATTAAGGTAAGGCAGAATAATTGCCTTCAATTTATTCTCCTTTGTCTAAGTAAAAATCATCCAATTTGGATACGCTTAAAGCTATTGATTTTCAATCCTTTTTGCGTTTGCTCCAATAATTGCTCGATGCTGATTGAAGGATCTTTCACAAACTGCTGACTTAACAAGGTATTCTCTTTGAAGAACTTACCTAATTTACCCATTGCAATTTTTTCTAAGATTGCTTCCGGTTTGCCTTCCTGACGAGCCTGGTCTTTACCAATTTCGATTTCTTTGTCAATAACTGATGGATCAACGTCGTCTTTCGAAAGAGCAACGGGCTTCATTGCCACGATTTGCATGGAAATATCACGGCCTGTCTCTTCTACGTCAGCTCCGCCAACGTTGCTGAAAGAAACGAGTCCGGCAGCTTTCTTATTTGAGTGGATGTAGGCAACTACTTTCTCACCTTCCATGTGAACGAAGTCAGAAACAATCACCTTCTCACCAATTTTACCAATCAGGTTCGTGATGTGTTCTTGCACGGTTTCACCGTCTTCCATCTCAATGGCTAAAAGCTCCTCAGTATTTTTAGCATTGTGTTTAACACCCGCTTCTAATATGATAGCTGCTAAGTCTTTAAAGTCATCTACATTTGAAACTGGCTCAGTTTCGCAAGCTAATGCCAAAACCTTCGCAGAATCTCCGCTTTCGCTTACGTTCACTAATACAATACCTTCTGAAGTTTCGTTATCGGCACGTTTAGCGGCAACTTTTTGACCTGCTTTGCGTAAGATTTCTACTGCTTTTTCGGAATCGCCTTCGGCTTCAACGAGTGCTTTTTTGCAATCCATCATTCCGGCACCGGTTTTTTGACGTAGTGCGTTTACATCGGCGGCTGTTATCTTCATCTTACTTTGAGATTATATTTTATGATAAATTTTTAAACCGGATAGCCCGAAGCAGAGCTTCGGGCTATCCGTAGAAATTATTTCAACGATTAGCCAATGTTAGGCTTTATCTTCTTTTTTAGGAGCCTCTTCCTTCGTTGCTTCTGCCTTTGGAGCTGGAGCTTTTTCAACTACTGTTGCATCCACAACGGCTTCTTTAACTTCGGCAACCGTTTCTTCAACGGCTTCCTTTACTTCAATTGAAGCGTCAGAAACACTGGCAGTTTTAGCGGCGATTGGTTTTGGATTTTCTGCTTTCGTAGCTTCTTTTTCCGCCTTGGCAGCGGCTCTTGCTTCTGCTTTCACCTCGTCAGCAGCACGTTTTTCATCAACGGCACGCTTGGCAGCTTCAGCTTCGGCTTGTGCCTGCTCTTCTTTATCTTGTTTTCTTTCGAGAATACCTTCTTCGATGGCTTTACCGATAGCTATTGTCAATAACGAAACTGACTTGTAAGCATCATCATTTGCCGGAATCGGGTAATCAATTGACTCAGGATTTGAGTTGGTATCACAAAGTGCTACGATCGGAATACCTAAACGTGTTGCTTCAGCAACTGCAAGGTGCTCACGCTTCACATCTACGATAAACAACGCTGCTGGTAAACGAGACATATCTGCCACACCACCCAACAAACGATCTAATTTGATACGCTCACGCTCCATCATCAAACGCTCACGCTTGGCGATATTTTTGGCGGTTGTTTCATCAGAGAGCATACGCTCAATGTTGCCCATTTTCTTCAACGACTTCTTAATCGTTGCGTAGTTTGTCAACATACCTCCTAACCAACGGTCAGTAACGTAAGGCATTTTTAGGCGACGTGCTTCTTCCGAAACAATTTCCTGAGCTTGTTTTTTTGTAGCCACAAACATAATCTTCTTTCCTGAACGGACAATTCCTTTCACGAAAGCCTGAGCTTGCTCAAGACTGCTCAACGTTTTGTTAAGGTCGATTACGTGGATTCCGTTCCTCTCCATGAAGATGTACGGAGCCATGCGTGGATCCCATTTACGGGTTAGGTGGCCAAAATGCACACCTGCATCTAATAATTCTTTGTATTCTACTTGTGCCATTAATAATGGATTTTAAAAAAGTGTAAAAAATATGAAATACGCAGCACCCCGCGTCGGCAACAACAAGCAGGGTCTGGACTTATTCAATGTCCAATTACCGATCACCAACGAACAACGAATGTTAACTGGTAGTCGGTAATTGTTGACTGAAAAAATATTAACGCTTCGAGAATTGGAAACGCTTACGTGCTTTCTTGCGACCGTACTTTTTACGCTCAACCATACGAGAGTCACGTGTAAGGAATCCTTCCTTCTTTAGTACCGGACGGTTTTCATCGTCGGCTTCTACTAACGCACGCGAAATCGCCATGCGAACAGCTTCTGCCTGACCACTAATTCCACCGCCACGAACGTTTACTTTAACGTCAAATTTGCCGGAATTTTCCGAGATATGGAATGCTTGGTTTACAACAATTTGTAAAACCTCTGTAGGGAAATATACTGCAAGTTCACGATTATTTACAATGATGCTACCGTTGCCCGGCTTCATGTAAATACGTGCTACCGCTGTTTTTCTCCTACCTATTGTATTAATTACGTTCATAATGAATAAAATTAAATGTCTTGTGGATGGAAATTACAATTTGATTTCAATTGCTTTCGGCTGCTGTCCGGCGTGCGGATGCTCAGTACCTGTATAAACAAACAGGTTTCTGTACTGCTCACGTCCAAGACGGGTTTTGGGTAACATGCCTTTTATGGCCATTTCCACAACCCGACGGCCATCTTTTTCCATCATCATCCGCGGGGTAGCAAAACGCTGACCGCCTGGATAGCCCGTATGACGCACATACTGCTTATTGTTCATTTTCTTTCCGGTTAAACGGATTTTCTCGGCGTTGATAACAATCACATTGTCACCGCAATCTACGTGTGGCGTAAAATTTGTTTTTGTTTTACCACGTAAAATCGCTGCGATTTGACTGCATATACGACCCAACACCTGATTTTCGGCGTCAACTATAACCCATTCCTTATTTACCGTATTTTTGTTGGCAGAAATGGTTCTGTAACTTAAATGTTTCACAGTATAAATTATTTTAATGTTTCAAAACATCGGCAAAATCTAAAAACAAACAGCCCCCAATGACTTTTTGCTTCCTTCAAATAACCTTTTTTCGTTAAGCTGTAAGGTACTGAAAACCAGTACAGAAAGCATCTCGGAACAGATACTTAGCGTCAGCCTGATATTTCCTCCGTAGCACGGGCGACTACGTGAGGTCGTAATTTGGGGCTGCAAAGATAAGAAGCTATTTTTTCGTAAACAATAGCTAATCAAAGGTTAATGAAAAAACTTTGGGCATTCGGAACTAACAAAGTCGGTTTCTTAATTGTTATCCATATTTCAAATCACAATTTTCAAGTGATAAATGCCGTAGTTTTGCGACTGTTTTATTAATTGAACCAAGAGAATCGAATGAAAACTCACTTTCTACAAGTAAAAGAAGTAATAACTGAAACTCCTGATGCCGCTACCATTGAATTCTGGCATCCGTTGAGCGAACAGATAAAATATAAAGCTGGACAATTTATTACCGTTATCGTACCCGCCGACGAAGGAAAAAAGGTTCGCCGGAGTTACTCCATGTCCACATCTCCGCACACCGACACTGCCGTCGGGATTACCGTAAAACGAGTAAAAAATGGATTGGTTTCCAACTACTTGTTGAATAATGTGAAGAAAGGCGATTTTATAGAAGTAATTGAGCCGATGGGTAATTTTTACCTCGAACCAGATGCCGACAAAGAACGAAATATCTTTCTGATTGGCGGTGGCAGCGGAATCACACCGCTGATGTCAATTGCGAAATCGGTATTAAAAATGGAGCCTGAATCTCGTATTTCGTTGATCTACGGAAACCGCACCGAAGAATCCATTATTTTTCGTCACAAAATTATCGAGATGGAAATGGAATTCAAAGAGCGTTTTCGGGTGCGTCAGGTGTTAAGTCAGCCGTCAAAAGGCTGGCCGGAAGAACGCGGTCGTATTACGCGAGCTTCCGTAGTTTATATGATGAAAGAGTTTGACGTTGATTTTGCGAAAGACGACTTCTTCCTCTGTGGACCAGAAGGCATGATGGACGATGTTGTCAGCATTTTAGAAAGCTACGATGTCGCCGAAGAACGCATTCATAAAGAAGCGTTCAACGCTCCGGTGATGGGAGAGGAGATGGAAGAAGAGGTGGACGAATCATTACAGAAGCGTAAAATTACCGTAAACTACGACGGTGAAACGCATGAATTTGAAGTTGAACCGCACCAAAGTATTTTAGAAGCCGCATTGGATTTGGATATTGATTTGCCGTATTCTTGTCAAGCCGGAATGTGCACGGCATGTTTAGGAAAATGCACGACGGGTAAAGTCAAAATGGACGAAGAAGACGGTCTCACCGAAAAGGAAATAGAAGACGGTTACGTACTTACCTGCGTTGCTCACCCCATGACGGATGATGTGGTGCTAGATATTGAGTAAGGTATCTTTTATGACTGAATAGCAAGCCTCGTAGGTTTACTATTCAGTCAGTTTCGATACGATGTCTTTTACTTTGTCTTTTGTTAAAGTATCAAGTTTGCCCATTGATAATTCTACCATATTGCTTTCTAATGTTGCCAGTTTATGTACACGAATAACTGATGGCAATCTAAGCCCGCATTCTTTCCAGTTTTCAATGAAAATATCATTTGGTGTTTGATAAATCTGACTGGTTATTCTGCAAACAATTATATCATTGTCGTTGAAGTCATTGATAATCAGAGCAGGTCTTTTTTAAAGGTTGTGCCATCGGTAAACGGGAATTTCAGCAAAACGATGTCTCCAAATTTTAGCTCATTCATAATCAATTATCATAGATTGAATCTGAATCAGCATAACCGCTCAAAAACTGACTTTGTGTTGTTTGTTGAAAAGCTGCATCTTCATTTGTGTCAACGTCTTCGATAAGCACAATGACTTTTACATTAGACTTCTTTCCTAATTAAAACTCGGTGTATTTCATGTGGTTTGTGGCTTTTTTAAGGTTTACAATTGCACTTATATTTCCCCAGTTTTTATCGTAATTTTTATGTTTCCCCCTGAACCTGCTACTGCATATCCTGAATATTTTACAACAGCGGTTGAGGTGTTCGACCACCACCCTTTTTGAGGCTTGAGACTTGTTGTCCTCCTTCTGTCCTTGGGTCAATGGTTTGTTTTTTGATTTCTTATGGGGTATAATGCACTTATTATAAATGTGTTGTATCCCCAAAAAGCCCAAGTCTGCCAAAATAGTGATGTCCTTTGCCAATTCGGGGTTTTTATCTTTCAGCA
>JBLHXN010000013.1:0-51785 GCA_047630355.1 Spirosomataceae bacterium
CATATAACCGATGCGTAAACCTGCCATTCCCATAATCTTTGAGAAAGTACGGGCCACCATCACATTATACCCGTCGGCCACTAAATCAACTACACTTTCGGTGGCTCCGCCTTCTACTAATTCCATGTAGGCTTCGTCAACAAAAACGGGTACTTTCTTAGAAACCCGCTTGCAGAACTCACGTAATTCACTGGCTGAAGTAACCGCTCCCGTTGGGTTATTCGGGTTGCAAACGTAAACGAGCTTTGTGTTCTCATCCACGGCGGCTTCCATGGCATTCAGGTCGTGAGACCAGTCCTTTTTACAAGGAATAGCTTTCCAAGATGCTCCGGTAGCTTCTGCTACCTTAATAAGTGACATATAGCAAGGGTCAGCCGATACGACATTCCCGCCGTTCATAAACATGACAATCGCCGTTTTTTCGAGCAGATCTGAAGATCCGGGGCCCATCATGATGTGATCTTTGGTCACGCCTTCTTTCTCGGCAACTTTATTCACCAAATCAAACATTTCTTTCCATGCGTATCGGTTTCCTTTATAAACGCTGTCAGCTACTGCTTTACGAGCGGCCATTGGTGGGCCGTAGGGGTTTTCGTTGGCGTTTAGCTTCGCTTTTATCACCGCAGGTTCCGCAGGAAATATGATGTGCTCCCGTAGCATAGGGCTGTAGTAAAAGCGGCCTTGCCCGTCTATCAGCTGTGGTGCATTTCCGAATGCCCCCATTGTTAAGTGAGGGGCAAGTGCTACGCCACCTAATGTAAAGAGTCCTTTTTTTAATAAGCTGCGTCTGTCAAATTTGAGTTCCATCATTCTGAAGGTTGATTAAATTGTTATTTTTTGATAAAATTTTGTAAATAGTTAATATTTCAATCTATTATTTTGTAAATGAACTAAAGTTAATCAGAATATGATAGCGAAAAAACTTTATGTCAACTATTTGTATCACCTGCCGCTTAGACGAAATAATTTGGTGAATGATTTGCCCGCGTAGGTTCCCGAGCAATTTAATGAAACCGAGCTGCCGCTACTTGGAGAAGAAATGCCGAAATCAGCCCACGGAACTGTAAAAGTGGCAACGCCGCTTGCGTCTGTAGTGGCAGAAGTGATTGTGCCTCCTGATCTGAGTTTGATTTCGAGTGCTATCCCAGATGCTGCAACAGAGTCAATGCCGATGTTCTTATCAAGAATACCCGACTTGTCGAGTTCGTAAAGTTTTACTAAAAAAGTTGCGTTAGTTGCCGCTGCAATTGAGCGTACGGTTGGCTCGGTGGTGAGACCGCTGCTTGCAACGCCGTCATCCCCGGCAATCAGTACGAGCAAAGGGGCTACTTCACGATTTACAAATGGGTCTTCAGCTTCGCACCCGAATTGGAATGTTGCGGCTACTAATACTATCAAAAGTTTATACAATGGTTTCATATCGTTTCAATATTTTGACGTGTTGAGAATCAAGTCTTATTAATGCAATTATTATTTTCTGAGTTTACTCTGTCCACCACAGTTTGGCTTGCATATTGTCGCCTCCTACCATTGTGACTCCTTTTTCGAGTTCGGTTTTGTTTAGCGAATACTCAGTGGTTGGGTAGGGTAGGCGAGTAGGCAGAATACCGTTATTCTCGAACGAGGCTCGTGGGTCTTTCGCAGGCATTTTCGGAAATCCGGTACGGCGGTATTCTGTCCAGGCTTCAACGCCTTGTCCGAACAGGGCTACCCATTTTTGTTCCATGATTTTCTCCTTATTTACCGTTCCGATTGTTTCGTAGAACCCAGCCGGAACACTCACGCCATATTTGTTGTACGAAGCTTCTACGCCCTTTTTGAAGAATGTCGTTGCGTCGCCTGGGATGTCTCCATCGGCGGCGGCTTCTGCCAATATGAACTGCAATTCACTGTATGTCATAATCACACTTGGTGCGGAAGCATCTGTAAAGCGGGAGCTGAGAACGGCTGCTGAAGACAAATATGTAGTGGCAATAGCATCAGGAAGTCCGTTCGGGACTCCTTCAAACGAGCCGCCATTCGCCCTGCCGATAACACCTAAACGTGGATCGTCGTACTTTTTCATAAAGTCAACAAATGTTTTGCTGAGACTCCAGTCGGTGCGACCGTCTTGAATCATCACCTGATGCCATTCGTTATTGCTCGGTAAGGTGGCTGTGTGGTTAAGAGCGGCATCATCAGCGTTTGAGGTAAAGACTGGGAAGGTCGTTGGGTTGCCCATAATCTCTGCCATAATTGCCTTTGATTCGGCGGGCTTTTTAGCCGCCTGCCGGTTGGCGAGGCGTAGGCGAAGCGAATTAGCGAATTTCTTCCACTTCATAATATCGCCGTTGTAAAGAATATCGCCCGAAATGGTTGGTCCACCGACCTTCAATTTCTCATTCGCCAGTTTTAAGTCATTCAATAAACCCGCATAAATGGTTTCCATGCTGTCGTAGGAAGGGGTATAAACGGGTTCTTCTGTTGTTCCTTTAAGTCCCGTTGTGTACGGAATTGGACCGTAGAGGTCTGTCAAAAGTGAATAAACCCACGCCTTCATTACCAAGGCCGTTCCTTCGTAGTTTGTGTTTGGTTGAGATCCGTTAGGGCCAGCTTGCTTTACGATGCGGTCAAAATTTACCAAACCATCATTGTAAAATGATTCCCACGTATTGTTGTAAAACGTTGGGGTGATTCCGTAGCTATCGCCTTCGTTTGAGTAGATATTACGGGCGAGGTATTGCATCCAGAGCATCGCTCCGTCTATATTCAAACGCTCAAACCTGACACGCCCACCCCAGTACCTGTCAACTGATTTTTCAATTGCGAAAGGCAGTAAATACTGCGGGCTGATATTCGTTGGGTTATTTGGGTCAGTGTTTAATTCATCGAAGCCGTCGGTGCACGAGTTTGAAAACCCTCCGGCAAAGATGATTAATGCAATGAGTGAAATTTTATATATTTTTTTCATCGTTCGTTTCTTTTAAGATGCGTGAAATATTAGAGTCCTACGGACAAATTGAAACCTAAGCTTCGTGAATTTGGAAGCTGACCGTAGGTGAAGCCCTGAGAGTTCCCTCCGTAGGCATCTACTTCAGGATCAACGTGTGGGTGGTTGCTGAAAAGCATCAATACGTTACGACCAACAAGCGATATCTTAGCCGACTGTATTTTAGCTCTGCTTAGCAATGTTTCGGGTAGTCTCCAGCCTATTGATACTTCACGTAATTTTACAAATGTGCCGTCAAAAATACCCGCTTCGTGGTAACGACGAGGGTTATTGCGACCGTAGAAAACATTACCAGGGACAATCACGTCGTTTGGTACGTAGTTGGGGGCATCTGCTGTACCTGTATTCATTACGCCTTCGCCAATCACGCCTTCTTCTCTGCCGATTGCAGTTTCGGCGTATTGTCCCGTCCAGCGGCCAGTAGCCGTTCCTTCGTCGTAGAAGCTGCCGCCGATGCGGGCATCAATCAACGCATTTACTACTAATCTTTTATAGCTGATAGTGTTGCTAAATCCGCCCGTCCATTTCGGCTGAACTGTGCCAAGTACCTGTGGGGTAGATTCCGCTACGGGTAGTCCGTTTTCGTAAATTACCTCACCGCCATCGGTGCGTTTAAAGCCGATGCCGTAGAGTGCCCCGTAGGGCTCGCCGATTTTAGCTAATGAAACCAAGCCTCTTCTTTCTTGGAGCGTGAATGTTTCGAGGCCTTCAGCAAGTGCTATTACTTCATTTCGGTTGCGGGCGTAGTTCAGGCTTATATCCCATTTTAAACCATTTGGTAAGTCAATTGGTGTTCCTGAGAGTGTTACTTCGATACCTTTATTAGTAATTTCTCCGGCGTTGAGGATGCGTTGCCCGTAACCACTTGCTTTTGAAATTTCCACACCAAGAATCTGATTTTCAGTATTTTGCGTGTAGTAGGTTAAGTCTAATCCAAGCTTATTACGAAGGAAACGCAAATCTACTCCAACTTCAATTCCCGTTGTGATTTCAGGCTTTAGGCCTGAGTTGGCAATGGTGGTATTTTCAAAATATTGAGCAACGGAGCCGTTCCACGAGCCTCCCGAGCGGAAAGTCTGTGCTAATTGGTATGGGTTGGCATCGTTACCTACTTGTGCCCAGCTTGCTCTAATTTTGCCAAAAGTAAGTAAGTTCGATTGCATGTTTAGCAGATCGGTAATAACGGCACTTGCCGATACCGAAGGGTAGAAGTAGGAGCGGTCGCTTGAGGGTAGGGTGCTTGACCAGTCGTTACGAGCCGTTACGTCTAAGAATAGGGCGTTCAGGTAACCGAACTGGGCAGAACCATATAAGCTTTGTACTTCTGATTTTTCAATTCTACTTTCGGCTACGTTTTGGCTTGGATTGGCATTTGACAGGTTGTACAGCCCGTCAACAATTAATTCACCGACGTAAGTGTAGTTTCTTTTGTAGGAATTGATGCGTTGTGCACCGCCAACCTGAGCTAAAAACGAAAAGTCGCTGGTGAACATTTTGTCGTAAGTCAGTAAGAAATCATGGTTGGTTTCCTGGCTACTTAGTACCTCTTCTGAATACCTGCCGGGTGTTTTGTTGCCGTTCCTTACTCGTTCAAAGTTTGCCACGTTGATACGGGTATCAGACCAAAAATCAGTACCTGAGCGAACCATTAATTTGAGGTCGTCGGTCAATTTGAAGTTAAGGGCTATATTGCCCAGTAGCCTGTCTTTATCGTTGGTGGTTGGGAGTAATTCGTTCAGGTAAAACGGATTCGTGAAATACGTATGTTGCCAGTTTGGTGGATCGGTATCGGGTAATCTTCCGGCACGCTCGCGTTGAATGTGCGTATCTGTGTACGAACGCCAGTCGGCAAGTCTATCCCACGAAATATGGCGGTGAGCCCAAATGAATTGCTGTCCAGACTGATAATTTCTATTACCTCCACTTGTAATATAACTCCCTGAAAATGTGGCAGTTAAAAACTTGCCGAATTTGTAGTTGGAGTTTAAGCTAATATTATCACGATTATAATCATTAAAAGCAGATATTCCTTTCTGAGTAAGTTTGGCATAACTCAACCTGAACCCGCCTAAGTCATTGCCTCCGGTTAGTGCAAAGCTGTTTGTTACGCTGCTTCCGGTGTCCCAAAACTCGTCCCAGTTGTTTGGTTGTGGAGTAAGCGGTGCTACCTCGGTACCGGTCCACCACTGACGCACTAATCTGCCGTCCATGGGTGCTCCCCAGCTTTCGTCCGTTCCGGCAGTTCCGGTAGTTCTACCGGGGGAGAATGAGCCGTAAGCTGCGGCGTACTGCTCTGATGCGTCATTCCCGATTACGCCGCTCCAGCCGTCTGCATACCAGGTGCGGTAGCCGTTTCCGCCGCCGTAGGTATTTTGGAAATCGGGCTTAATAAACGGTCTTTCAAAAGTTACATTGGCGTTGTATTCTATGCCAATACCTTTTGTGCCACTACCATTTTTGGTTGTTATCAGGATTACGCCGTTTGCCGCACGTGAGCCGTACAGTGCAGCAGCGTTTGGTCCTTTCAAAACCGACATTTCTTTTATGTTGTCGGGGTTAATCTCTGAAATACCACCACCGTACTGATTGCTCGTTGATTGTTGCATCGGAACGCCGTCAATTACAATCAAGGGTTGGTTATTTCCGGCAACCGAAGAGGAGCCGCGAATAACGATGTTCGATCCGCTGCCCGGACCGCCGTTACTGGTAATTTGAACTCCAGCAATTTTACCCGAAAGTCCGTTTGCTACGTTGGAAGAACGAGCTTCAACCAAACTTTCGCCTTTAATTTCCTGCTGTGAGAAGCCCAATGATTTCTTTTCACGGGAAATGCCAAGTGCGGTTACTACTACTTCGTTAAGTACCTTTGTGTCTGCACTTAGTATGACATCAAACTTCGTTTTGTTGCCAACGGGTATTTCTACAGTTGTGTAGCCAATGGTACTTAAAACCAGAAAATCTTTGGGAGAGATATTTTCGAGTTTGAATTTGCCGTTGGCATCGGTAGTGGTGCCGTTGGTAGTTCCTTTTATAAGAACTGATACTCCCGGAATCAGGCCGTCCTCTTTTGAGGAAACAATTCCGCTAATACTTGTAGTTTGGGCGAAAGACCCCAAAGAAAAAGCGAGTAAGAAAAATGTTAATAGTCGTAGTTCTTTTTTCATATAGTTAGACTTTAAGAAATGAAAAGAACCACCAACGTCAAATGTTGCCGAATATCCGACCGCTCAGTATTTGAACATCATTTTCGATTGGTGGAAAAGTATAGAAAAATGACTGACCTGTTTGGTTTCGTCATTGTACTTTTCAAATAATCAAAAACGAGAAATTCATTAACTGTTTCGCCTGATTTAGATTTCGGTCGGAGCGAAGAGAGAGTTAATAAGTAACCGTTAGTTTTTTATAAAAATAGATATGTAATTTTAGAGTGGTAGATTTTATTTGCAAAATTATCCGGTGTTATTTTTTGGGATTATTTAAAAAAAATTAAAAAAATCCTATTTCTTATTTCTAAAATTAATAAATATTGTCAGTTGTTTTGTGAATTACAAATTTAGCAATATAATATTTTGTGAATAATAAGTTGGTAAGGTGTATACGCATGAGGCGGCGAAGTATGCGGTTAATCCTTTTGAGCGATGCTTATTAATGAAGTGAGCTCTGCTAAAGATTATAGAAAGGGTGATGTTAAACAAAGAAAAGCCGCTACGCAATCTGCGTAACGGCTTTAACAAAATAATCATAGGTTAATACTATTTCAGATTACCATCGTAGGTGCGTTTGAAACGCTCGAAGCGTGGCTTTGATACATTCTGAACGTAAGGGTTGCCAGGATTATGCTCTACGTAATTTTGATGGTATTCCTCCGCACGGTAAAATGCGTCAAGTTTCTTGACTTCAGTTACAATCTTAGCGTCAAATTTACTTTTCATCTCGCTTGTTACTTCTTTAGCAATCGTCTTTTCTTCGGCTGTTTGGTAAAATAAGATTGAGCGGTAAGAAGAGCCACGATCGGGCCCTTGCTGGTTTGGCGTGGTAGGGTCGTGTGATAAATAAAATATGCGGGTAAGCTCACGGTAACTCACAACTTTAGGGTCATAATATACTAAAACTGTCTCGGCGTGTCCAGTGGTTTCGGTATTTACCAAAGCGTAAGTTGGGTTTTTAGTATGGCCTCCGGCGTATCCCGAAATAGCAGAATCAACACCCGCTACAGCTTCAAAAACTTCCTCAACGCACCAAAAACAACCCTCTGCAAAAGCAGCGGTAGCTTGTCCGTCTGTATTAACCGTTTCTGAAACAGTAATTTCTTTTACGTCATTTGAGTCTGTGGTGCTTTTGTTGGCACAAGAAATAATGCCGACTAATAATATGGATGATAAAAGGATTCTCATATTCGATTTTCTGGTAGTTTAGTTACATAAAAACGAAGAAAATAGGCAAAGGGTTTAAATTCCCTGCAAATGAGGAGGAATGGGAATTCTAAAAAATGAAAAATCCGAAATTTTCTGATGTCAGAAATTAGAGAATTCCGGCTGTTTAATAAGCTACTGTTCATTTTATTGCCAATCAAATATGCGGCAATAATTCCGACCACTAAACCGATGCATACTGATACGAAGTCGATGTCAAATGTTTCGTTGATGCTCTCGCTTTCATTTACCCCCTGAGCGAATGAAAGAAACGAAAATGATAAAGAGTTGAGTATTTAATGTTATTCGATTTTCTATGCTGTTGTTTTTGTGATAAACTGGCAAAAAGCTGTCCCAATGTAATTTCTTTATAAAACCGAATTTTCTGGTTTCCCGCCTAACTTGTAAGGGTAGTCGGTTGTAAAATGTAAACCCCGACTTTCCTTTCGCATTTCGGCACATCGAATAACCATTTCGGCACAAAGAATTAGATTTCGTACTTCGCAGAGTTTGACAGAAAGCTTCGTTTTTTTGTAGAACTCCTCGGTTTCTTCTTTAAGTAATCTCAACCTTCGGGCGGCCCGGGTAAGGCGGAAATCAGAACGGACAATTCCGACGTAGTCAGACATCATGCGTTGCATTTCCCGCAGATTATGCGTGACCAAAACCGCTTCGTTTGACTGCACCGTTCCGAACTCGTTCCATTCGGGTACTCGGTCATTAAACTCGATACCTTCAATATTTTCTAACGCTGATGCCGCAATTCTATTACCAAAAACTGCCGCTTCGATTAGGGAATTTGAAGCTAAACGGTTTGCTCCGTGTAATCCCGTAGATGAACATTCGCCGCAGGCAAATAAATTGTCAATGCTTGACTTGCCCATTTCATTCACTAAAATTCCGCCGCAGAGGTAATGGGCTGCGGGAACAACCGGAATTAAATCTTTTGAGATATCGATTCCGATACTCAGGCACTTTTCGTAAATATTCGGAAAGTGATCCAGAATCATTTCTTTTGGCTTGTGCGTAATGTCGAGCCATACGTTCGGGTCGCCCGCCTTTTTCATTTCGGCATCAATACACCGAGCCACAATATCACGAGGAGCAAGGTTACCCCGTTCGTCGTAATCGTACATAAATTCGTGCCCCGTTTTATCCCGGAGAATTCCGCCTTCACCTCGAACCGCTTCGGTGATTAGAAAGCTTGGATATTCGTCAGGGTTATAAAGTGACGTTGGGTGAAACTGCATCATTTCCATGTCACGGATGCGACCTTTCGCTCGGTATACCATTGCAATACCATCACCGGTGGCAATGACCGGATTTGTGGTGGAAGCGTAAATATGACCCGCTCCGCCTGATGCCATAAGCGTCATTTTGGAGAGAATGGTCTCTACGTTGCCGGTTTCAATGTCTAACGCGTAAATGCCAAAGCAAGTAGTATCATTCCGTTCGCGGGTTACTTCCTCTCCCAAATGGTGTTGTGTAATTAGGTCAATAGCGTAATAATGCGTCAGAATTTCAATATTCGGATTTCTGGAAACCTCTTCGAGAAGTGTACGCTCTACCTCCCAGCCTGTGATATCTTTGTAGTGTAAAATTCGTTTCGCTGAGTGTCCGCCCTCGCGGGTCAAGTCGTAGTCACCGTCGTCTTGCTTATCGAAATTTGCTCCGTATTCAATCAACCCCCGAATGCGGTCAGGTCCTTCTTTTACCACAATTTCCACAATTTCACGGTCACATAATCCGTCTCCGGCAATGAGCGTATCATTAATGTGCTTTTCAAAGCTATCTGTTTCGGGGTCAAATACGGCGGCAATTCCACCTTGGGCATATTTAGTATTCGTTTCGTCTGCGTTTACTTTGGTGAGCACCAGTACTTTGCCTTTTTTGGCTGCTTTGAGGGCAAACGAAAGCCCGGCAATTCCCGAACCGATAACTAAGAAATCTGTTTTACGCATTATTTCGAGGAGAGAAATGAGATGTTACACGAAAGAAGACAATAAGTGCTGTCATCTTGAGGCTAAAGTAATGGACTTAGTCAATAGTTTAACGTAGATACTTACTTTTTGTTAGGTGGTGAACCGGATATTCCGCTTGTAACTGAAAATATAAAGCTATACTCCGCTGACTCACAATCTTTTTTTGCTGGTTGCCACTTTCCCATTTTTCTGAACACCTTGGGTGTGTTGTATCCGATATCGGATTCGAGAAGAGATAGCGTAATAGCAGAGCTAATTTCTCCACCTTCATTAATAGTTACCCAAACTCGAATCTTTTTTCCCACATCGGCTATCACATCTTTTAATGGTATATGCCTGACATTACTTACTCTGATATTTTGCTTATCACTCGACTCTTCTCGCAATACTGGAGGTTGTATTAATTCTCCACAATAAACAGATGGCTGAGCTGATTGGTTAAACATTTGTGGCTTGATAAGCCTTCCTGCTTGGTAAACATCAAACCTTTTCAGCTTTCCGTTTGGGTAGAAACTTTTGACCTGACCATTTATTTTACCATTTACGTAAGGAATCTCTGCTTGTAGATTTCCGCTCTCTTTATAATATAGTTTTGTCCTTCCATTAAATTCTCCGTGTTGATTTAGAATAGCTTCGTACTCCAATGTACATTTGTTTCCACCACGCACCTTGACTGTATCAATTAATGACTCAAGTAAACGGTTATTGAACACCCACTCGTTCAATACGCACCCATCTTGAATTCTGACTCGTGTTACTCGAAAATTACCTGTTGTCTCCTCTATTCTGACAATTTTACTATGGGCATTTTTCTTTCTTCTGATTTGTGTTCCTGATTCGTTAATATAAGTGTCTTGCTGTCCAATAACGCTCATTGCCGGCAGAAACAACACTATTAAAACGAACCAAGTCTTAAATGAAAGTTTGGCAATTCCCGAACCGATTACTAAAAAAACTGTTTTACGCACTTTAAGACACGAGAGGTGAGGTAGGAGAGTTTTTTCTTTGTTGCACAACATTAAAATATCCGTTCCGTGTAACGTCTTCACTTTCCTGAATCAAAGTACGGGATTTAAGTTTAAATATTGTCTTACTTCTTTTATCTGATTCCAGTATCAATTTCTAAATTGAGTATTTGCTTTTCTGTAGAGCTGATCGTGAATGCTTCAACGTCTGTATTCACAGTTGTAGTCTGATTGTTGACGTCAATGCTGTACGTTCCCATCGGGAGAGCTTTTATTACTTTTGCAGGGTAGGAAAGTTTCGTTGAGTAAACTTCGATTTTTGTTCCGTTTTTCTCTGTGAGTATTTTCAAGGTGTAATTACCGTAAATCTCATTGAGTTTCTCTACGCTGTAACCGCAGGGTGTTGTATCAGTTGCGTTAGCCACCGGACACAGTGGGCCAATATTTGCTATGATTGCGATTTCGCCCATCGGAGCCGCTACTTCGGAAGATTCGCATGCCAACAGCATTAAGACCGGAATTAATAATATCGATAAATATTTCATAATACTTGTGCTTTTATTGTATGATTCATTAACTAGCTAAATGGTTGGAAATCAATTTGTTGTCAATACGGACAGCCTACTATTTTGGCTTCAAAAACAGTTCCGTTGGTGGTTGAAATGCTGGTGGAGGGCGTAGCGGTAAGTGTAATAGATTTTCCCGCTTGATATTTTGTATTTCTGGAAATCGCAATGTTTTGAGCGGTAATGTACTCTGTCGCTTCAAAAGGTGTTGCCGCCACTCCGTTTATTACTAAATCTTTGCCAACTACAACAACATCGGTTGTGTTGGTGCTTGTAATAGGAGGGTTGGAGGAGATAATCCTTAACTTATAGCCTGCTCCACCAGAGATACTTGTTGAAATGGCAATTGAGATGGTGCTTCCGGCTGTTCCGCTGACAGTTTCGATGATTGTAGGGGAAGTAAAAGATCCAGTATTATCTGATAATTGTACCTGAAAGTTGTTTCCTGAAGCGTAAGTGCCAGCAGCGGCAAAAGTAAATGCGTAGCTTTTACCAACGCAAAGGGTATCATTTTGCACTGAATTTATGGTAATGCTATTTGGGAGTGGAACGCTCACTTTTGCCCAATAGGTTGCCCAGCGGTCGTGCGTTCCATTATTGGTTTCGGAATACTCCCCGATAGCCCAAAAATCTAAACCATTTGACGGGTCAACCATTGTTATGGTATAATCTCCCCAACGATTACTACTGCCGTCGTAAGTTTTGTAATAATGTTCAACTCCTTCTTTGAATAAATAGACATCACTGAAACTGGCAGAGCCGTTAGTACGAAGTGCGTAAGATGCTCCGGGGTACTGTGTCGGTGAAAAGTGTGCGAAGTTTAATAATACATCTTCGTTATCGTTTACCGCAATACTTGGGAAAGCAAAACTATTGGTGGGCATATTATATCCTCCCATGTCTGTGGTATTGTTATCAATTACTTTCCCCCATTCATTTATCGCTGCGGTATTGGGGTTTATGCTTAACCACTGAGCCGCTCCCCGATAAGTTGCTGCGGAAGAACGTGTGCCAGTAGAGGAGAAGAAAGCAGGATGCACAGCCCATAATTTGCCATTCTTTAAAACTGCGTTTGACATCCGATGATCATTGGACGAAACTCCATTAGTCCGTGATGTCATGTCTTTTTGCGGGGACTCATTCTGATGATACATTGCGTAAGTCCAGGCATTTGCCGATCCAACTGAAGGGAAACCGACATCTGATAATACAGGTGCAGCGGGTGGTACGCCCGTTATTTTTAATAACTTATACGTTCCAGTTGTATAATTCCAATTTGTTATCAACGGAACGTAATCGGTCGTATTGTCATCTACCACAGCCGGAGAGACCGTAAACCCTGATCCACTCCCGGCAAAACTAATTTCATTCGGGGTGGTTACAAGCCCATTTATGACATCGGATATTTTTACTACGAAAAGCTTCACTTTAGAAAATGAACCATTTACCCCAAACATATTACCTGAAATTACCAACCAATCTTTGTTGTAGCCAACTGAAGGGTAGTCAAACCAAATATTTGTTTCTCCGGTATTAGTCTTAAATCGGTATTGATTCCAGGCTCCGGTAGGATCATTGGTTTGTGAAACTGCTAAAAGAATATTTGAGCGAGCTTCATTTGCCCCGTCTAAATCAATAAAGTAATATCTTTGGGTGTATTTGTCGTACAGTATTTTGGGGTCATAGATACTTGTTGTCTCTTCGACAGTGAAGAAAGTGTTATCATTTACAAAAGTAGTGTTCCCACCTGTTTTATCTTGTATCATAACTCCATTGTTAAGTGTTGTCATGACGTGATTGGGGCCGACTGCTCCGGCTACATCAGGTGGAATAGAGTTGATATTGTCGATGATTGCGGTAAATCCAACCGAAGGTGCTGGGGGCGGAGCGTACGATTCATTTGGTTGATTAACTCCGCTATTTCCTACTCCGCTAATCTTAGGTTTAAGCGTTGTAACGTTAGCTGAAATCCCAACCGGCATTGGGTTTGGGGGAATAAACAATGGATCTTTTGCAGTTTTATACTCTATTGATACTGCCGGCGGGTTTGCATTGTATTCCGCTACTCGATTCATAAAGTTCATAACTACTGGCTTAACTGTCTGATTAGTGACAGATGTATAAGTTTGCTGAGCCTGAAGAACTACAGAGATCAATACGAGAAATACTGTTGGAAGTGCTTTTGCGTAAGAGTTAAAACATTTCGGTGGGAGGAGAAATGTACCCATAATTCTAATTAGGTTGATTGACTTCTCGTAAGATACTGACTTTTAATTACTTACGATAACTTTTTTGTCCTATGGTATTCTTTTCTAAAAACAAAAAGCCCACTATCAGGTAGACAGCAGGCTTAAAATGTTCTATTTTAGAAGGTTATTATCTTACTTTCTCGTCTTCATTTTCTCAAAAACAAATTGTCCAATTTTTATTCCGGTTACTTGTCCTTCTTCAACACCCGAGCGGTAATGAATGCCGCCGTACATTCGACTGTAGGAGCAGTCGGTGGCGGCTTTGCGGAAAGATTCAAAGGTTCTGACTCCGTGACCGTATTTCAATTCGGTAGAATCGGTGAAGGCTACATTGTCGCCAAATAATTCGGTGAGTACTTCTGCCGATGCAGCGGAGATAGTGCTGTGTCCGCTTGTGTATTCAGGAAACGGTGGCGTTTGTAAAAATGGCAGCCAATCAGAGTCGAACGTGGCGTTTATAACCGTTTCGGGACGAATTTTCTCAGTGCGGTATTTCTCGTGCCAACTGCAAATAAAAGCTTCGTGTAAGGCAGTAGAAACCAAGAGGTAGGCTTCGGCAGATTCCATGGCGTTTTTGTCTTGTTGCTCGGCTACAGTTCGGCAAATGGCGAGCCAATGCCCGCCGGGCGTCATTTTTTTATTGGCAAAC
Source organism: Spirosomataceae bacterium (assembly GCA_047630355.1). Lineage (GTDB taxonomy): Bacteria > Bacteroidota > Bacteroidia > Cytophagales > Spirosomataceae > JANQUM01. The sequence goes on from JBLHXN010000013.1 coordinate 13,813, forward strand.
ATTACGTGTCCCTGAACATTCATTACGAAAGCATTATCATCCCAAAACCAAGCAGCGGTTTCCTGGTCTTTGTTCATGGTTTTACTAATGTTATAAACTTCCATGAGTTCTTTCCAAAACAGACTGCTTTTGTCTAAGCTGTAAAGTGGCGGAGGTGGTGGTGAAAATTGATTCGCCGAATCTATAAGCATCGGGCGGATAGTCATCCAGAAAGGCTCCATGGCGTCACCGTATTGCGGCGGTGTTGGAACCCACATTCCTTCTTCGTTTTTTACAGTGTAGCGTAGGCCGCGGGTTTGAGGGTAGTTGTCGCCTTTGGCGTATTCTATGACGGCATTTCCTACGGTTTCGCCGTAAGTAATTGAGCGTTTGTACACATCGTTCGGAACGCCCGCATCTTTAAATTTCTGATAAGTGGCTTCTTCGAATTCGTCGTATTTATTCACGGTAAATGTCAAACTACGAGCCACGGTCATTAACGCTTTGAATCCTGCTAATTGATAAGCGTATTCTTCCCCTTGTTCGGGTTGCGGGATATTGTCAAATCCGTTAAATTGTTTACTCATGGAGCGGTATCCGGGGTTACCCGGTGCCATGGCTTCGTAGCCCGCTAAGGTAGCATAACTGTATATGCGGCTTGCTACCGGAGGAGAAAAGATATCGTGAATGATTACTTCGGTCAGCTTGTCAACGGCGTCGTGATAGATAACCGGATTGTTAGCCACTTTTCCGTATTCTTCGGGGGTTGTACGCTTGCAGGAACAAATTGCCAAGCACATCACCCCAATAATTAAAACTTGTTTCATCAGGTTATAAGTCAATTCAATTTGTAAAAAAATAACTACAAAAATACGCAATGTAGGTTGAAAAAACTATGATGGTTATCAGCGATGGGTTTTGCAGCTGAAAGCCTCACGATTAAGCGTCAAGAATATTCTCTTCCACAGTTGCGTTTTTATCCCCGTCGTGAAGGACGTCAATAATTTCTTTAATGTGATATACGGTTCTGTTCAAACGGTTGGTCAATAAAATAACCACGAAGTCTTCCCGTAAATCGAAAAACATAATGGTATTGTAGCCTTTCCACCAGCCGGTATGATAAATGTAATCAGTACGTTGTTCGGCATCTACCCACAGGCGGAAACCGTAACCGTAATTCCTTAATCCAGGATGTTCAAAACTACGGGGTGTAAACGCTTCCTGCAATAAATCTTTTGAAACTACTTTTCCGTCGCGAAGTGATTCGTACCATTTAAGCAAATCGGAGGTAGTGGAGTAAATTCCTTTATCGCCGGTAATGTCATCATAGTAATCTCTCGGAATGGGGCGGCTTCGCTCGTAACCTGATGTGCGATTTATATTGATAGAGTCACTTTTGGTAGTGTTTGCGTAAGTATCTGTCATGCCAATAGGTACGAGTACTTCTTTTCTGAGGTAGACATCAAACGGAAGCGTAGATACACGCTCTACAATTGCCGCTAAAATGGCAAAGTTAGTGTTGTTGTAAGAAAAGAAATGATCGGGTAAGTTGTAAGCTTTTGGGGTGGGCTTTTGCTCGGCGAACCATTGCATCATTTCTTGGTTTGTCGGATACCATTTCTTCTTTCTCGTTTCGTCGCTCATTAGGTACTCGTAGTACGGCAATCCTGAACGGTGACAAAGTAAACTATGGATTGTGACACCTTCGTAGGGAAAGTCAGGGTAGACTTCGTCAACGGTGGTTGTAAGGCTTAGTTTCCCCGATTCTATTAGCCGAAGTACAGAAATGGAAGTAAACGTTTTAGAAAGCGATGCTAATTGAAATTTAGAATCGTTGGTTAATAAGGTTGAATCCTGAAATTTGGCAAGACCAAATGCCTCTTGGTAGAGAATAACTCCTTTTTGAGCTACCAAAACGTTGCCGTTGAATTTCTGTAAATTGACTTTCTTTTTTATTATTTCGTCAATCTGTGCTGATTTGAAATCTGCATTAATTGCTTTCTTTAGTGAATCAAGTTTTGCCTTCTGTGCGGCTTCGTCAACCACTTGCATTGTTTCTCCGGCGGTGCTTTGACAACCGGATATAGTCAGACCAATAAATGCGTAAAGAGCAACTGCTCTCAGTGTTATTTTTATAGAGTACATAGTACGGGAATAACTAAAAATTAAGGGAGAAATTGTGTCAACGGTGCTGAACACCCCGAAAAACTACGTGAAGAAGAACGATTGTGAACGTAGTGACCAAAACGCTGCTTACAATTTTAATTATCGTAACTACGAAGAACTGGAACGTGCCCGCCTCAACGAAGAATAGTAACGTGTGGTGAATGAGCGTCATAATGAAAATATAACGCACAAAACGCTCTGTTCCCATACCGTTTATAGATAGAACTACATCGGTTTCGAGTCCACGATTTGGAAATAAAAACTGTACGATGTACGTGCGGAGGTAGCTGATAAGGACACAGGCAGAAGCGTGTACGCCAGCGGTATCGTAGAAGATATCAATGATCAGACCCACCAAAAAACTGATAGGAATAACCCAGGTTTGCGATAGTTCGTTGGGTAGCAATAAGATACAGGCAATGTACATGAAACAGAACGCGTAATCCTGAATTACGATGTTCCGAAATACCAACAACTGCAATATCATGAACAGCAAGAAGGTAAGTACGGTCTTCGAAATAGTTTGCGTTTTCATGAATTAGTTTTCTGTAATGGATTCTTCCAGGCGTTTCTGTTCGGCAGTTAATCTATTTTCAACTACGTACACGTAAGTGACGCTTGAAAAGTCAGTTGAAAGTTTTACGTCAATATCAAAAAAAGCATTGTCTCTCCCGACTTTGATATCCGAAACCTTTCCGACCATTGTCTTAGAAGGAAATATCGAATTTTGTTCGGAGGTAACTACTGAGTCTCCTTTGATAATTGGCTTAAACCTGTCAATAGTTGTCAGTTTAAAGTAACGGGGATTTGAGCCATCCCATTTACCAATACCGAGGGCTTGTACTTCTTCTTCCCGTAGCTTCTGGTTTAAAACTTCTGACGAAACCGAAAAGCGTGAGTGAAGAATGGAATATACAATCGAAAAATGCTCTGAGCAAGACTTTACCTGCCCCACAATTCCCTGCGGTCCAATTACGCCCATCCCGGGTTCTATACCGTCGAGGCTACCCATATCTATTGTGAGATAATTATTGGTGAGGTTGATGGTGTTTTTTACCACTTTGGCGACTTTGAAATCAAACCTACTGGCGAAAACGGAATCAGGTTTGTACAATCCCGTAGGATTAGTGTCTGCCTGTTGCAACCGAACGAGTCGTTTTTTTAAGTCAATATTCTCCATCACCAACGACTTGTTTACGTCTTTCAAGTCTATATATTCCGTCAATGAACGGCTCGCCTCCAGACTTTTGGCTATGTAGTAATTAGATGAGTTGAAGTACGAAACTCCCCAGTAGTTATTATTCTGCACTAACAGCCATATACTTATCAGTTCAAAAAATATGAACAGAAAGAAGTGGCGGATACGATAGAATAATTGTAAAAGTTGCGACATCTTTTTTTAAACAGAAGATATGAGATCGCGATAGTTATCGGGAAACAAAAGACAAGTTCTTCGTACGTTGGAGTATAAAAACCCCGTTTCGTCATAAGAACTTGTCTCTTTTAATCTCATGTCGATAAAAAATAATTTACTGAACCAATACTGCCGCGAATTTATCAAGGTTTTTGAGGATTTCTCCCGTTCCCCGCACAACGGCACGAAGTGGATCATCGGCAACGTGAATCGGAAGTTTTGTTTTCACTTCTAGACGTTTGTCAAGTCCGTGCAATAACGCCCCACCACCCGTTAGGTAAATTCCGTTTTCGTAAATATCGGCAGAAAGTTCTGGCGGAGACATTTCTAATGCCCGCATAATAGCTTCCTCAATTTTGGAAATAGATTTATCCAATGAGTAAGCGATTTCACTAAACGAAACTTTAATTTCTTTTGGAATACCTGTCATTAAGTCACGTCCGCGAACTTCAATATCAGCGGGCGGATTATCTAAATCAGGAAGAGCGGCTCCAACTTGCATTTTTATAAATTCAGCTGAGCGTTCACCAATCAATAAATTGTGTTCCCGACGCATGTAATCTACGATGTCTCGGGTGAAAACGTCTCCGGCTATACGTACCGATGCTTCGCACACAATTCCCGAAAGGGCAATCACAGCAATTTCAGTAGTACCTCCACCAATATCCACAATCATAGAGCCGTTTGGCTGCTCAATATCAATTCCGATGCCGATGGCGGCGGCAATTGGCTCATGAACCATGTAAACCTCTTTAGCTCCGGCGTGTTCGGCGGAGTCTTTCACGGCACGTTTTTCAACCTCCGTAATACCAGATGGAATACAGATAACCATGCGATGGGAAGGGGAGAAGATGAGATTACGTCCCGTATCAATCATCTTTATCATCCCCCGAATCATTAATTCGGCGGCGGTAAAGTCGGCAATCACACCGTCTTTCAACGGGCGGATTGTCTTAATGTTTTCGTTGGTTTTTTCGTGCATCTGCATGGCCTTATGACCAATTGCAAGCACCTTTCCACTCATCTTATCCAATGCGATGATAGACGGCTCGTCCACCACGATTTTATCCTTGTGTATAATCAGGGTATTTGCCGTACCCAAGTCAATCGCAATATCGCTTGTTAAAAAACTAAATAATCCGGCCATTCTAGCGTAATTCTGTTGATCTTTTTTAAAATAATGGCTGCAAATTTACGATTATTCTTCGCAAAAGAACCTCGTAAATCTTTTTTTTAAATAAATATTTGCTCTTTTTTGAACAATTTTATTTGACAACTTAAAAATAGCCTTAATACGGATGGTATTTTACTTATAAAATGCTGTAAATATACGAGTTATGGATTTTCTTTGAATAAGTCCGCTCTTCGTTTCAGAAAGCTAATTTTTAGTACCGTATTCCGGGTTTTAACAAATCAATTTAAAACCCTCTCCGTGAAGGTTTAGAATTTTGATGGTGGGGTCTTTTTTGAGATGTTTTCGGAGTTTGGTGATGTACACATCCATACTACGAGCGTTGAAATAAGTGTCATCTCCCCAAATCAGTTTCAGGGCGAAACTCCGGCTTACAGGTTTATTTTTGTTTTGCGAAAAAAGTTCTAATAATCCCGCTTCTTTAGTGGTAAGTTTTACAGAATCTTCTTCGGGATAAACGAGTATCTGCGTTTGGGTGTCAAAAGTGTACTCTCCAACTGCTACTTCTTTGCTCGGAGCTACCTCATTTCTGGTTTTGTCTACCCGCCGCATGATTGCCTGCATCCGCATGGTTAGTTCTTCCATCTCAAATGGTTTCGTCATATAATCATCTGCTCCCGCCCGAAACCCCTGGAGGGTATCTTCTTTCATCGCTTTTGCGGTCAAAAAGATAATCGGAACTTCAGCGTTTTTCATCCGAATTTCTTTTGCCAAGGCAAAGCCGTCTTTCTTTGGCATCATGACATCCAGAATACATATATCGTAGCTGCCGGTCATAAATTTGTCCAGCCCTTCGTTTCCGTCGGTTGCTAGTTCGGTTTTGTAACCTTTCACGGTCAAGTATTCCTGTAACAGGATTCCTAAATTCGGGTCGTCTTCGGCGAGTAATACGTTCATTTTTATCAATTATCAGTAAATAATTATCAATCTTTCTATACCGTATTCATAACTTGGATATTCAGACTTCGTTCGGAAGGATGATTTCAAATGTTGAGCCCTCGTCTAATTTGCTCGAAACCTGAATGCTTCCGTTGTGCCAATCTACCATTTTTTTAACGTAGCTCAAGCCCAACCCAAAGCCTTTGACGTCGTGGATATTTCCCGTCGGAACGCGGTAAAATTTATCAAAAATCTTATCCAGCTGTTCTTTTGACATTCCAATCCCTTTGTCCGTAATTTTAATACTCAACCCGTCAGGAGTATTTTCTGTGGTAACGGTAATTTCCGGTTTGTTGGGGGAATACTTATTAGCGTTATCGAGTAAATTGTAAATGATATTTGTCAGGTGAACTTCATCCGCCCAGACCTGATCATTTTGAGCATCAATTTCTAAATCTACCATACCGTTTTTTTGTTCAATCTGCACGCCGATATTTGCTAATACCTGCTTAATTATTTCATGAACGTTTACTTCCGTAAAACTCATTTGTACGTCGCCTTTGTCAAGCTGTGCCATTTGCAAAACCTTCTCTACCTGCGTTCCTAATCGGTGGTTTTCATTTTGTATTATTCCGAGATAACGCTCCGATTTATCGGCATCTTTTGCGATGCTTTTATCTTTCAGAACTTGAATAGCGAGTGAGATGGTAGAAATGGGCGTTTTGAACTCGTGCGTCATATTATTTATGAAGTCATTTTTTATGACGGATAATTTCTTTTGCCGCATGATGGTTGCCATTGAAGTATAGAAAATACCGCCAACAACTAACATAAGCAAAAAGGAACTGCCAAATACCGACCACATATTGTTCATTATGAAGCCTTCCTTTCCATCAAAATAAACGTACAGGTATTGGTTCTGCGGGTGCGAATCGTTGGGGAATAGCCGAACGTTATACGCTTTATCCAGCAAGCTTGGGTCGTAATTGAGAGCGTAAGATGTGAACATCATCTTGTCGTTGTTTTTTACGCCGTACTCAAACGGAATGGATATGCCACGATTTACTAATTCTTTTCTTAGCAAAGTATCGAGCATCGTTTGGTTCAGGCGTTCGAGTATATTGCGTTTTCCCCGCATAAAATCCGCAAAAACGTTTTTCATTAAACCGGCTTTGTCTTTCGTTTTTTGGAATTTTTCTTCCACCGTAATAGCGGACGAATTACTTTTTAAACTCCCGCTTTTTTTGGCTTGTGCGGAGGCAGACGTAACGCTTTTACCTATTGAAACTTTTACGCTCTTAGGTCTGTCTGCCGGCGTACTTTTTCGGTTAGTGTTGTAAATTACGGGAAAGAAGTTTTTGGTTCGATAATCGTACGGGGAAGTTGCAAATACACGGTTAAACTCATTTTCTATGCTCATCACCTGAGCGTCAAACTGATTGAAAAATTCGTTGATAACTTGTTGGTTAGCAAGTTGCTGTCGAGTAGCTTGGTTGATATTTTGTCCTTGAAGTTGTTGTTGTCGAAGTTGTTGTCGGATGCGTCGTAATCCTTGTTCGGGCATCAGTAGAAGTTCAGTTCGGTGACCGTCGGGTTGTACATTTATTCTGACGGTATATTCCGAATTACCGGAGATATAAACGGGATTTCCGCCGCCGCCGGAGTTCATTGTGCTGTCAGAACGCAGCTTAACCAATTTAGGAGAGTTTTTTACCGTTGTTGCTTTAGGTGGGGCTATCCGTCTTCGGGGTTTTGGCTTTTGCTCTGCCAACGCTTGAAGCCTTTTTTCTTCTTCCTGAATTTTTAAATGTTGCTTTGCCAGAAAAATAACCTCTTGCCGTTCGATATTTCGGATAGTTGCCTGCATTGCTTCCATCACGTTCCGGTCGAATTGCTCTTCCTTGGTTCGGATGCCCGTTTCGATCCAATACCATTGGAACGTAATAAGACCGACCATTGCCAGTATCATCAATCCAACCAATACCCTGAATTTAGTATTCATACACTCAATGCTGTTTCAAAGTTTCTTTATTTCACTTAAATTGTAAGATATTTACGAAAGTAAGCTTTAAATAGCCTCAAATCAAAGGTTTAACACTTTTTAACGATCCCAAATGCTGTATTTTATCGCCGTGCTGGCTTTTGTATTTTTCTTATATACCCGGTTGCGTGATAAAATAACAAAGCACGTCCCTGCCACCTTTCCAACTCCCGAAAATCGAGCGAAGTTAACAACCGAAAAGCCAACTGTTGTTTGTTTCGGAGATAGTAATACGCACGGAAATGTAAGTTATGACTGGGTTGTTGATTTAGAAAGAAAATATCCTGAATTACAATTTGTAAACGCCGGACGAAATTCCGATTTAACGTTCACGTTGTTGAAGCGTATTGACGATGTAATTGCGTGTAAACCCGATTTCGTAAACTTGCTAATTGGTACAAACGACCTCAACGCTACTTTTGCTAAATCTTCGTTGAAACGCTATCAGAAAATGGGTAGATTAGCAGAAGGCGAAGTTCCGTCTATAGTTTCGTTTAAGCGTAACTATGAAGAAATTGTGGATAGATTGTCCTCCGAAACACAAGCGAAGGTCTCGTTGATGTCTTTACCACTGATGGGTGAGGATATAGAAAGCGAAGAGAATAAATCTGTGGTGGCGTATAATAGCGTTATCAAAGAAATTGCGGACAGAAATAACTTAGTTTACCTGCCTTTGTTCGAACAGCAGAAATCCTATTTAGAGCAACGTCCTTCGCAGACTAAATACAAGTTCAATAATTATTTCTTTTTACTAAACTTATCGGTCGTAAAATATCACTGGTTTCGTAAATCTTGGGATGAAATCAGCGACTCGCACGGAAATGAACTAAGTCCTGATTTTTTGCACCAAAATTCCGTTTCTGGAAAAATGATGGCGGCATTAGTAGGCGGTTTTATCACGACAAAAAATCTATTTAATACGTAAGAAACTCATTCGGAATTATGAAACAAGTTTGCATTATAGGAGCTGGTTCAACGGGAATTGCAGCTGCCAAAACCTTGAAAGAAAACGGTATCGAATTTGACTGCTACGAGAAGGGTTCAGGTATTGGTGGCAACTGGCGATTTAACAACGATAACGGTGTGTCTTCAGCGTACCGGTCGCTGCATATAAACACTAATCGGCGGGTCATGGCTTATTCAGATTTTCCGATGCCTGATGATTATCCAATGTTTCCGCATCATTCGCATATTATTAACTACTTTGAAAAGTACGTTGAGCATTTCAATATTCGGGAAAACATCGTATTCAATACTTCAGTTGAAGCGGTAGAGACTAAATCTGACGGAACATTTTCTGTCAAATTGAATAATGGCGAAATGTCTGACTATAAGTACGTTATGGTAGCGAACGGACACCATTGGAATCCGCGATTTCCTGAACCTGCTTTCCCCGGAGAATTCACGGGTGAAACTATTCATTCGCACCATTACAAAGAACCTGAGCAGCTAAAAGGTAAAGATGTATTGGTTGTCGGAATTGGGAATTCGGCGGTAGATATTGCTTGCGAAGCCGCCCGTTTGCACACGGGTAAAGTTGTGATTTCAACCCGAAGCGGTGCGTACATTACGCCCAACTGGATTTGGAGTTTACCGTTTGATGATTTAGCGAATCCGCTTACTGCGAAATTGCCGCTTTGGTTGCAACGAAAGTTGCTTTCCATGGCCCTGTGGTTAGCCCACGGAAAACAGGAAGATTACGGCGTTCCGACCCCAAAACGTCCGCTGCTGAGCGAACACCCAACGCTCTCGCAAGATTTGTTAAGTGTGGCGGGTCGGGGGCTGATTTCATTCAAACCAAATATCAAAGAATTTCGGGGAAAAACGGTTGTTTTTGACGACGGCACGGAGCAAGGTTTCGACATTATTGTTTACGCAACGGGTTACAAAGTTTCGTTTCCTTTTTTGAAGCACATTCCTGCTTTTGACGTGGAAGAGACTAATCACATCGAACTCTATCGCCGGGTTATTCACCCCGATTATCGCAGCCTATTTTTTCTGTCGTTGATTCAGCCGCTCGGGGCAATTATGCCACTCGCCGAAGTTCAGTCAAAATGGGTGGCTCATCTGATCAAGGGAACGTGCAAATTACCACCGAAAATCGAAATGGAAGTCGCTATAAAACAAGATTCTGAGAAGTTGAAAAAACGTTATAAAGAATCAAAACGACACACGTTACAAGTAGATTTTCATCCGTACAAAGAGAGTATCGAGCGAGAAATACGTAAGACGGAAATTGTTTAAATTTTAGCAAAAACAGGTTACAGGCGGATGGCGTATTTGCTTTTTGATAGCATATTTGTTGCACCGCTTGGGCTCTCAAAACATATACTTGCCTTTTGGGATAGTATTTGAAAGTATTTATTCAACAAAAACACTATAAACTCGATGAGTAACGTCATAAATTCTAAATATCCATCAATTGATGATCTGCGAACCCGGACCCGTCAGCGGATTCCAAAATTTGCTTTTGAGTACGTTGATGGCGGATGCAATACCGAAGATAACCTCCGAAAAAATACCCGCGAAATTAGAGAGGTTGAGCTAAAGCCCTATTATCTGCGGGACTACGGCGGCGTATCAATGCAAACTGAACTTTTTGGGAAAACGTACGATGCTCCATTTGGTATTTCACCCATTGGTTTACAAGGGTTAATTTGGCCGAAGGCCACTGAAATTTTGGCAAAAGCCGCTTTCGAAAACAATATACCGTACATATTGAGCACCGTAGGAACTGCGAGTATTGAAACCGTTTCTGAATTGACAGAAGGCAACGCGTGGTTTCAGTTGTACCATCCCAAAGAAGAAGAACTCAGAGATAAATTACTGGAACGCTGTGCCGATGCGGGTTTGCAAACGCTTGTGATTTTATCCGACGTTCCGAGCTTTGGTATTCGCCCGAAAGAAATAAAAAACGGACTTGCTATTCCGCCAAAACTTAGCTTGACAAATATGCTGCAAATCGCGGGGAATCCTCGTTGGGCAATTGAAACTTTATTTGCTGGTCAACCTGAGTTTAAAACCTTGTTGCCTTACATTCCGAAAGGACTTTCGTTGAAACATTTGGGATTATTTATGAACCGGACATTTTCGGGAAGGATGAGCGAAGACCGCATCAAAACTATTCGGGACAAGTGGAAAGGAAACCTTGTTTTGAAAGGCGTGGCGAGCGAAGAAGACGCGGAAAAAGCTATACGTTTAGGCGTTGACGGCATTATTGTTTCTAACCACGGCGGCCGCCAGTTAAATGCGGGTCAATCTTCAATTAAATCGCTGTCAAATATTGCGGAAAGGTACAAAGGTCAGGTAAAAATAATGATGGACAGCGGCATCCGAACCGGACCAGATATAGCATCTTCATTAGCAGCGGGAGCGGAGTTTGCCTTTTTGGGGCGTTCTTTTATGTACGGCGTAGGAGCGTTAGGGAAAGACGGCGGCAACCATACCATCGAATTATTGAAAATGGAATTGAAGCAAGTAATGGAACAAGTGTGCTGCGAACGAGTTAGTGACTTGTCGAATCATTTAGTGCGGTAAACTGCAAAGAAAACCACGGCGGCCGGATTAGGTTTCACAGGTCAGCACTGAGTTCTTTGTGCCAATCTGTGAAATTTGTGTCTTCGTGGTAAAATTGTTTTTTCTAAGCCTCCCAGTTCAACAGTTTCTCAAAAGCATCTTCTATCTTTTCAAAACCAAACGAAGCGATAAGTTCGTCCATTTCGGCTGCAATTTCATCGTTGCATAAATTGCCGATACTTCCTTTCAGCGTATGATCCAAAGAGCGGTTTGGGGTGAAATTTCCTTCGTTGATTTCGAAGCCTATCTTCTTATAAGCATCCCGGAAAGGAGTTCCTTCTACAACCATCTGATTTACGTTTTCAACGCTGAAAAGTAAATCGTACTTTTTGTCTTCGAGCAAATTCTTCTTTACTTCGAGGTTTGCCATCATAAACTCAGCAATAGAAAGGCATTCTTTAATGTCGTCAATGGCAGGCATCAAAATTTCTTTCGTAATTTGTAAGTCCCGGTGATAACCCGAAGGTAAATTTGTGGTAATATAATTTACTTCGTTCGGTAAAGCTTTCAAGCGGTTTGATTTTGCACGCAAAACTTCAGCCACGTCGGGGTTCTTTTTGTGCGGCATAATACTTGATCCCGTTGTCATTTCTTCAGGTAGTTTTATGAACCCGAAATTTTGACTGTTGTAAAGGCATACGTCCATTGCCATTTTACCAAGTGTTCCGGCAAGATTAGCAATAGCGGAGAGTAAGATGCCTTCAACTTTTCCCCGGGTCATTTGTGCGTAGACTACATTGTAGTTTAAGGTAGTAAACCCTAATAGGTTTGTGGTAAGCTTTCTGTCTAGCGGAAAGGAAGAGCCATAGCCCGCTCCCGAACCCAGTGGGTTTTTATTAATTACTTTATATGCTCCTTTTATAATTTCAACATCGTCGAGTAAGGCTTCGGCGTAAGCCCCAAACCACAACCCAAAAGATGAGGGCATTGCTATCTGTAAATGTGTGTAGCCGGGGAGTAAATCTGCTTTATGCTTTTCGCTTTTTTGCTGGAGAGTTTTGAAGAGACTTTGGGTGTCAAATACCAGTTCGGTAACTTTCTGCCGCATGTACATCTTTAGGTCAACGAGCACTTGATCGTTCCGGGAGCGTCCGCTGTGAATTTTTTTTCCGGCGTCACCAAGTTCTTTTGTCAACATCCATTCTACTTGTGAATGCACATCTTCGATACCATCTTCGATTACGAATAAATCTTTTTTTATGACCTCTTCGTAAATATTCCGGCAAGACCATAGTATGCTTTTAAGTTCATTGGTTTCTAACAGTCCACACTTTTCAAGCATGATGGTATGAGCCATTGAACCAAGAATATCGAATGGAGCTAGATACACATCGAGTTCTCGGTCTTTACTAATTGTAAAGTTTTCAATTCGTTTGTTTGTAGAAGCGGAGTTCTCTTTTTGCCAAATTTTCACAACTATTTCTTTAAGTGTCTTTCGAATGTAATATCGATGACAAAGTTAGAGCTAACTTTTGAAAAAAAAATTTTGCAGAAATTGGATTTTTTATAGCATGAAATATTGCAATGCTTCGTTTCCACTCGATAAGAAACTAATGCTAAATTCGATTTTCAGCGTATTTAGTTTGCTATTTTGGATAATTAATATAATCGTGTAATGTTCTATAAATAGAGGTTTTTTCCTCAATTACGTGAAGTCAAATACTGTGCCAAAGTAGATATCGCAGTGCACGAAAAAATAACATTACCTTTTTTATTACAAGTCTAATAGAATAGCAAGCGTAAGTATATAGAGTGGAAAAGACGAGATGGATTTAGTGTAAAAGCGTAATTGCTTACAAATTGTGACTTTTTAGCATTCTCCGAAAAGAGCTATATTTTTTAATAAAATAGTAGAAATTACTATTTGAGTCAACTTTTACAAAATTTAACGATGAAATTTTTGTCGAACCTTACGGTACGCAATATTCTTACGTGCGTTTTGTCTCTATTTCACAGGAATTGATAGCTTTAGCCAAGTTACTACTACTGGTCAGCGGCATATAAATTTAACCAAAACCTTGCCTATTTTGATGAAAGCAAGCAATCAAGGCGTATTTTTCGTGCAGCAGAGTGTTTATTGATTAACTTTATGGACAAAACGCATCAAGTCGGTGCAAAGATGACAGTTTAGTAGTTGAAAGTAATAATTCTACGATCAATCCTGCACGTACTACTTTAGAGACTGCTGGCAATATGGAGTTTAGAAGCATAGCTAAAGGTGGCACGGATAATACGTTTCCGATTAATGAAAAGGCTATTGTGAAGTTGGCTAAAGGGGCATTCAATAAGCACTTGAACATATTAGTTTGCATTAGATGCCTGCTTCTACGCAGACAGTGGGTCTGAGTAAAGTTTGCGGTGAAGCAATAATCATCGGGCCACAGAAATATGAAATACCGTTTATGATTTTCGTAACCAATATGGGTAACACCGAACTATCGAATATTCAGGTAACTGATGACCTTGATAGAGCATTTGGTAACGGAGCTGTACTGCTTGATAGCAATATAGTGGTAACGGTAGACAGCGGTTTGGTAGCTAACGTAATCTATACCGGAACAGGCGTAAGTTTAACTTACTTGAAGCTACTCAAAGCAAGCTGGCGGTTGGTCAAAAGTTAGCCTTTAACTTTAAAGTTAAGGTTGACCTGAGCAATACAAATATTGACGAGTTCTTCAATATTGCGAAAGTAACGGTGAATAATGTGGTTGGAGATTCTACCACGCAGATAGCTGACTTGTCAACAAATGGCTTTAGCCCTGATGGTGACGGTGATCCAAGCAATAACGATGAGCCTTCGCCGATTATCCTGAATTTGAATATCGATCCAAACAAACCGGCAATTGGTGTAGCGTTGGCAGTTGTTGATACCTTAGAGTTCGACGATAAAGCTTACGATATTACCTACGTTGCAATTGTTCAGAATTTAGGTGGAGTTGTGTTGAAGGATACTCAGATGATTGATAGTCTTTCTAAGACGTTTGCCGATACGCTCAAATACGAAATCGTTGGAACGCCAATGGTAAATGCGGAAGGAACCATCAAGATTTCGACGGGCATTGCACTCGAAGAGTTCCACATTTATAACCGTTGGGGATACTTAGTTTATACTGATCAGAACGAAAATATCCTTACGCAAGGGTGGAATGGTGAAGCTAATACCGGAATCTTGTCTACTACGGCGGGTGTCCCAGACGGCACTATTGTTACAGCATTAAGTTGAATAACGAAGAAAAACGTCGGGTTGGGTTTATACAGTTGCCCGTTAAAAGGGAGTAGTGCGTAACTATTTGATCTTGAGCCACCGTTTTTAATAAGATGGTGGCTCGCTCATCTAACCAAATTCGAACTGACTTAGGGCATGGTTTTTGTTGATAATTTCGTTAGCTTATTAAACCTCCTTAACCTTCTAAATGAAGTCATTAAGACTACTCACACTTGTTTTATTTGCCATTCCCACGTTTAGTAATGCTCAGGTAGGTTCTAAAATACTACAAAAGGCAAATGCTCAATTTGAGTCGATGGCGTATGCACAAGCAATTGAATTGTACGAAACGGCATTCAAAAAAGAGAAGAGTTTCGACTCTAATCAATTCAATACCTCCCAACTCAACTTGGCAACGTCTTACTTTCTGGTCAAAGCTTTTGAAAAAGCGGAGGCAAATTTCCGGGATGTGCTCAGCCGCGATATTCAACTAAAGGGAGAGGACTTGAAGGCTTATCTACGCTACGCTCAAACGCTCTCTACAAATGGAAAACACCAGGAAGCTTCAACGATATACGGAAAATATACGAGTCTTCAGGAACAGGATCAACGCGAAATAGAATTCGTAAAACTGTATAATAACATTGAAGCACTAAGTCGAAACGTCAGCAGCTACCGAATAGAATACCTTGGCCTAAATACCAGTAGTGCTGACTTCAGTCCTACTTTTTATAAAGACGGATTAGTATTCGTTTCAAGCAGAGGAAACACATCCGCTATAAAACGAATGTTTAGCTGGGACAATTCTCCTTTTCTTGACCTCTTTTTCGTGGAAGACAAATCAGCTTTACAAGGCCAGAGTTCGACTTCGGCACTTGGGGCAAGTGCGTCTTCGGGAGGACTCTCGCCGAACCCTGCCGTAAGGAAAGTAGGGGACGATCATTACACGCCAGCAACTGCTAATGATGCCAATATTATAATTTCACAGGGAAGTGACTACATTACTGGTAGTACAGATTACGTAGAATATGCGTCCATTCCTTCTAAAAGATTTAGCCGGACACTCAACTCTAAATACCATGAGGGTCCGTGCACTTTTTATCACACTGAAGATCGGGTTATTTTTACCAGAAATAACAAGATAGGTGGAGGGATATTAAATTCAAAGAGTAAAGGCGTTTCGCGGTTAAAGTTATATACCGCCGTAAAAAAATCAAGAGACTGGCAGCAGATTAGGGAGTTGCCTTTTAACAGCGATGAATATTCGTGCGGTCACCCAACGCTAACGGTAAATGACCAAGTACTGTATTTCGTTTCGGATATGCCTGGAGGCTACGGAGGTACTGATATTTACCTAACACGGTTTGCAGATGGAGAGTGGTCAAAACCTGTTAACTTGGGCGGTTTGGTGAATTCTCAGGGAAGCGAAATGTTTCCTTACGTAGACGATTGCGGAAATCTCTATTTCAGCACCGACGGACACCCAGGTTTAGGCGGACTAGATATGTTCTTTGTTTCGATGAATACGGCAACGGGGCTACCCGTCGGGAAAGTCCGAAACCTGGGTGCCCCACTGAATTCAAATAAGGATGATTTTGGTATTCTAACCGACAGCGAACGTAAAGATGGTTATTTCAGCAGCAACCGAAAACGTGGAAACGCAGATGATGATATTTATCGGTTTGAGCGTTTGGGAGCATTGTATGGATGCCGCGAATTGATTGTGAACGTATTTGACAACAATACCAAGAAAGTGTTACCTAATGTCAGGTTCAAATACGTAAACAAAAAAGATACGCTTTTTACTGAAAACGTAATGACAAACGTACAAGGCAACGTGCGGTTATGCCTGGAGGCAGATAACGAGTTCATTTTTGACTATTTGGAAAAGTCGTACGAGCCACTTACCGAGAAGTTTGATAATTATGAAGCCTCGGATTACGAACCGTCTGTGCTCAATGTTTACTTAAAACCAGAAGTAGCTAAAGAAAAAAGGCAAGTTAAAAAAGAGCCGCAACGCATGATAATGCAGCATCGGGAACAATCGCTTTCAAAAGTGTTTAAAGGCGTCATAACTGGTGCCGAAGACGCAACTCCCGTGGCTGGTGTTCGTTTGAAGTTTACAAATCTGTGCTCTGGCTTATCACAGGGATATATTACGCGAACAGACGGCTCGTACGAATTTGAGCGGGACGTTGATTGTGATTATGAATTAGTGGCAATGAAAGATGATTTTGCCTTGAGTAAAGAAGTTATTCCTAAAACTGAGCGAAAGGTTTCGATTATTAAATCAATATTTAAGCCGAAAGAGCGGAAGCATAATATCCCAAATTACAACGGAAGTTCGCTGTTTGATACAAAGCTGTATCGGGTCGGTGATGTTGTGAAACTGAACAGTATTTACTATGAATCAAACACTTGGAAGCTGAATAACCTATCCGAACGTGAATTCGACCGCTTGGTAGCAACCATGAATCGCTATCCGAATATGATCGTTGAAGTTCGGTCTCACACAGATTCTCGCGGTAACGCTGATGTTAATGCGGCTTTGTCGAGGCGTCGGGTAAATGAAGTTGTAAAATACTTAGAAAGAAGAAAAATCGACAGTCGCAGAATCAAAGGACTTGGAATGGGGGAGAGTCAACCAATTAATAAATGCGGTGACGGCATGCAATGCACCGAAGCGGAGTATCAGCAAAACCGCCGCACCGAATTTAAAGTCTTACAAATCGAGAAGATATTTTAGAACGGTAAATCATCTTCTTCTGATGCTGCTTGAGTAGGAGGAGTTGGCTTACTTTGCGTTTGCGGCGGGCTGTAATTGTTAGACGGCGTACTGCTACTGCTATTACTGCTTGAATTATTCTCCTCTCCGCCACCTCTCGAACCGAGCATCTGCATACTTAATCCCCGAATCCGAACGCCGGACTTCTCAACACCATTTTGGTCAGTCCATTTTTCATTACGGATTTTTCCTTCCACAAAAAGAGGGTCGCCTTTACGCACGTATTGCTCGGCAATTCCTGCCAAGCCATCCCACATTTCAATTCGGTGCCATTCTGTTTGAGTTTGCTTTTGTCCGTTTCTGTCGGTGTAAGATTCTGATGTTGCCAATGAAAAATTTGCCACTTTAGAGCCACTTGCCAGCGTTCTTATTTCAGGATCTCCGCCCACATTTCCTATCAACATTACTTTATTTAAACCAGCCATTGCTTTAATTTATTTGTTCAAAACTATTTTTTCAAATATAATCAAGAATCTTCTTTCAAACCACCATGTTTTTGAAGAAAGTGGCGGTAAGTGTAGACTTTGGTAACGCCTCGATTTCGTCTAATGAGAAAAATTTATAATCGGTTTTAGAACTACTTGGGAACGTAACATTTTCCACATTCTTTAAGTCGATTTTCCAAAAAGTAGCGAAAATCCATTGATGACTCAAGATATGTTTTTTGGATTCAACCAATTGATTTATTTCCCCGGAAATTAATAATTCGCTGATAAAATCGTCCTGAATATCGTCAAGTGTAGTACCCTCCTTTTCTGTCTCAACAAGATAAAAATCGTACAACCCAGACCAAATGTCGTTTTCTGGTCTTTTGTTCATTACAAACTCCTCACCCTTTTGAATGGCAAAGTAATTAAAATATCTGTTCCGTACTTTTGTCTTTTTTAGCTTGACTGGTAGTTGAATTTGTGCCTCATGTTGAAAAGCGTAACATTCCATTTGTAATGGGCAAAACATACAATTGGGTTTCTGTGGAGTACATTGCAAAGCCCCAAACTCCATGATGGCTTGGTTGAAATCTGCTGGAGTATTTTCAGGAATCAGGCTTTGGGCAAGTTCGGTAAATTCTTTTCTGGCGGGTGAGGAGGCAATGTCGGTTTCAATTCCGAATACCCGGGATAAAACCCTAAATACGTTGCCGTCTACTACAGGAACTGCTTCGTCAAACGCAAAAGAGGCAATTGCCGCCCCAGTATATGGTCCGATTCCTTTAAGCTTTATGAGTTCATTATAACTATCAGGAAATTTCCCCTCGTACTTTTTTACAACTAATTTAGCTGTGGCGTGCATATTTCGTGCCCGTGAGTAATAACCCAAACCTTGCCAAAGTCGCAATATTTCTTCCTGTGATGCATTCGCAAAATCGTGTACTGTTGGTAATTTCTCTAAAAAACGATAATAATACGGAAGTCCCTGTGCTACCCGCGTTTGTTGTAAAATGATTTCTGACAGCCAGATAGCGTAGGGGTCTTTTGTGTGTCGCCAGGGTAAGTCCCGTTTATTCTCATGAAACCAAGAAATAACTTTTATTGAAAAAGTCTGGTTTTTTATAGGAATTTCTCTATTCACTTTAGATAACTTCTTTATAACTAACTATGGATAAATGATTTATACCAAAAAAATCAAAATATGTTGTAATGATTTTTTTAAATCGGTTATCTTTGCAAACTCCTTTCTATAAATAATAGTTTGAGAGTATCTTAAGTATCCATTTTAAATATAAACAAAACGTGACTAAAGCAGAAGCAATTGCAAAAATCTCAGAAAACACCGGTATTGATAAAGCAACTGTATCAGACACCTTAGAGTCTTTCTTTGAGACAGTAAAGGAAACATTGACTGATGGAGATGCCTTGTATGTGAGGGGGTTTGGCAGTTTCATAAATAAAAAGAGGGCTGCTAAGAAAGCTCGTGATATTTCTAAGAAAACTACCGTCATGGTTCCAGAACATTATGTGCCAAGTTTCAAACCAGCCAAAGAATTTACGGAAGGTGTGAAAAGTAATGTAAAATAATCTTGACTACTTGATCTCAGAGGGTCAGACACACAAATTTTTCAGAATAAATGCGTATTCAACTTCTTATTATCTTACTATTAGCCACAGGGCTATCTGTATTTCTTTACACCCGTCCTAAAGTGGTTGTAAAAGATAGTCAGGGTGCCAACCGTGATCAGGCTACTTCTACTGAAAAAACAACAACCGTTACTAACAATGGTGAGGCCGAAAGTCACTCACCTGCACTATCAAAGGGGCAACAGGAACGTTTAACTGTTTTGAAGAAAGGGTTAGTCAATACCGCAACCGGCGATGTAAAGGTTTTAGAGAAAATAGCTGAACTATTTATCGAAGGTAATGTCACTGATAGTGCCGGATATTACTACGAAATGGTAGCTATAAAGCAACCTGACGAAGCAAACTGGTTGCGAGCGGGAGATGTCTATTTTCAGGCGTATAACTTGGCATTGAAAACCAAGAACGTTGAAAAGTTTGCTAAGAAGACTCAGGATGCTTACAAGAAAGTACTGGCAAAATCTCCAAACAACCTACACGCCCTGACAAACTTGGGAATGACTTACGTGACCTCAGGCTCACCCATGCAAGCGATTGGTATGCTGCGGCAAGTATTGGAAATTAATCCTAACTACGAGCCGGCATTGGTAAATATGGGGGTGCTTTCGTTACAGTCAAACCAATATGATAAGGCGGCAAATAGGTTTAGACAAGTCATTAAAGTTAATCCGGAAAACCACAATGCTCAATTGGGTTTAGCGTATAGCCTTATCGAGTTGAATCAGGTTGATGAAGCCAAAACAATTTTGTCTGATCTACAAAACAAAGAGATTGAGCCGACACTCCGACAGGAGGTAGAAAGAACATTGCAAAATTTAAAGTAATTTCGTATCTTTGCAGTTCGGAAAAAATCACTGTTCCCTTAACAGTAAAAATATTTTACAATTTTAATCGCTTCCTGAATAAGGGGTTAGGAAGCATAATCCACAATTACTATGCCTTGCGGAAAGAAAAGAAAAAGACATAAGATGGCCACACACAAACGTAAAAAGCGTTTGCGGAAGAACCGTCACAAGAAAAAATAATTTGCTGTAATTAAAGCAAGACTTCTTTTAAGCAGCAGTTTGCAGAAAGTATTTAACTTCTTGCGGCTGCTGCTTAATTTTTTGGAGGCATTATATTCTGATACTTCCCACAATTTAAGCCTATTTTTTAACCCCTAATTCTACCTCAACTTTGAGCAACGAATTACTCATTAGCAACACCCAGCAGGGTGACCGAATAGCCCTTATGCAAAATAAGAGGCTGATCGAATATCATTTCGACGAAACTGAGCATCAGTTTGCCGTCGGAGACATTTACCTTGGTACTGTCAGGAAAGTAGTCTCTGGCCTTAATGCAGCATTTATTGACATAGGTTACGAGAAAGACGCTTTCTTGCACTACCATGATTTGAGCCCCAACATAAATTCTTTGAACAAATACACCAAAGAAGCCATTTCTGGAAAGCCAGTCAGTACGCGAATGAAGGGTTTTGAAAACCTTCCGCAGATTGATAAATTGGGTAAAATCTCAGACGTGTTGACGCGTAGTCAGCCCGTTTTAGTTCAGGTTGTTAAAGAGCCAATTTCTTCTAAAGGACCGCGTTTGTCTTGCGATATTTCTATCGCGGGTCGTTATGTAGTTCTAGTGCCTTTTGCCAACGCGGTAAATATCTCTAAGAAGATAACCAGTAAACAAGAACGCAGTCGTCTTCACAAACTATTATCATCGGTTAAGCCTAATAATTTTGGAGTTATCGTTCGAACGGTAGCAGAAGATAAGGAAATGGAGGAGCTCCAACGAGACCTCGAAACCTGCGTTGAGAAATGGGAAAACGGAATAAAAGTACTTAAAAAAGCTAAACCAAGAGATCGTATTATTACTGAAATGGATCGTGCAGCATCGTTGTTGCGTGATTTATTGAATGATGATTTTGATAGCATCGTGGTAGATACCAAAGATGCTTTTGATAACACCCGTCATTTTCTTCAGGCTATCGCTCCGGAGCGTGAAGGGATTCTTAGATTACACAATGGCAAAGCCAAGCTCTTTGAGCAATACGGTATTGAGAAGCAGATTAAATCACTATTTGGGCGTTCGGTAAGTCTGCCTGGTGGAGGTTATTTGATTATCGAGCACACGGAAGCTTTGCACGTAGTTGATGTAAACAGCGGAAACAAATCAACTCGCGAGGAAGATCAGGAAGCTACTGCTCTCACAGTGAATATGGAAGCGGCTAAAGAGGTTGCCCGACAGTTACGTTTGCGTGACATGGGCGGAATCGTGGTCGTTGACTTCATTGACATGAAACGGGCTGAGAATAGAAAGCTCATTCATACTGTACTAAAGACCGAAATGAAGACGGATCGGTCGAAATACACCGTACTGCCAATTTCTAAATTCGGACTTTCTCAGATCACTCGGCAGAGAGTACGACCTGAGATGAATATTTCAACTCGGGAAGCCTGCCCCACCTGTAGTGGAAGCGGGAAAATTCAGGCAAGTATCTCAGTTACCGACTTAATTGAAAATAACTTAGAGTATATCGTGAATAAGCAGAACGAACGAGGAATAAGTATCATCGTTCACCCGTTTGTTTATTCTTATTATCGTGAAGGAATTATAACACGTCAGATGAAATGGTTTGGTCAGTATAAGACTTGGATAAAACTTATCAAAGATTCATCTATTGGCATTACAGAGTTCCACTTCTTAAATAAAGACGGGGACGAAATTGAGCTAAGCTAATTGGTTGTACCTATAGTATATATCATACTACGAGTACAACTCTAAATGCAGTTTTTCAAAGCAGCAAAGTGCTGACCTAAGGTCAAAAAAATACTCACTTGAAGTTATTAAACTTCAAGTGAGTATTTTTTTGAATAAGCTATAATATTATCGACCACCCTTTTGGGAGGGGTTAACATAACTTTGTCAAGACCTTGCTTGGTTTCCACGGATTCAAGATAGAATTCGAGCAAGTCGGAATTGAAGAGCAGAGCTTCAATGATTCGCTCATCTTCTTGTGGGGTAGTCTCGTTGTAAAGATAACGAACTACATCATTTTGATTTAATGTAAAGATTTGTGTCATACGCATATTTTGTTTTACTCATCATTTTTCTAAGATTGATGAGAGCATAACGCATACGACCCAACGCAGTATTGATACTCACCCCGGTGGCGTCAGCAATTTCCTGAAAACTCATATCTTCGTAATGACGCATGACAAGAACTTCCCTTTGTTGCTCCGGCAAACACTTTATTAAACTTCTCAGCTGCTCATGTGACTCCCGCTTGATTTGCAGGGTTTCGACTGAATCTTCTGAAAAGTTCAACGTATTAAACACACGACTTCCGTCTTCAAATACTACGTTAGGATAGCGTCGCTCCCTCCGAAAATAATCAATTGACAAATTGTGAGCGATTCGTAAAATCCACGGCAAAAACTTACCTTCTTCATTGTAACGCCCACCTCTTAATGTTTTGATAGCTTTTATAAAGGTATCTTGCATTAGGTCCTGAGCAACCTCTTCGGTCTTAACAACTAAGTAGATTGTGGTGTAGATTCTGTGCTTATATTTTTCAACGAGTGTGCCAAAAGCATTTTCATCTCCTTTTATATAAGCCGAGACAAGTTCACTATCGTTAACTTGGACTTTTTCCATTTCTATTGATTGGTTAGTTAACGTAGAGTTTTATGCCATATTGTCGATTTAGAAGTTTTTTCTTATTAGAACGTATTTAAGCTTTCCGAAAATTAGATAATTTTTTTTACGGGACAAATATATTAACGTGAAAACTTTGCAAACGGATTGTTAAGACCCCGTTTGCTCGGTTATTTTCAAAAATCATACCAGTATTTGATTTATAGACAATGGCAATGAATGACGCATAAATCCGTTTTCGGTATAATTATTGCTTTATTAATTTTACTTCTCAAGGAAGTATTTAGATGCAAAAGCATGATTTTTTAACAGTTATATCAATAGCCGAAAGTACGTTGCTAGTAGGTTGGGGAAAATTTATGGACAGTAATTCCACAAAATATCGGATGAAAACGTTCAAGTTTTTAATCGTTGGAGCGTTTATTTTGACTATGAACAGCGTTCAGGCTCAGAGAGACATGATTTTAACACAGGCTGGTGAAGAGCTAAGGTGTCGTATTGTTGATGAAACACCTGTCAGGTTTGTGTTTGCTTATCTCAAAGACGGCAAGCCGTACCGAAGTGAAATTTTTAAGACTTTGGTAATATCGTTTAAATTTGATTACTACGACGCTGACCTGCCTAATGTTGATAAGTTACCTGAAGCTATGTACCGAGCTATCGGAAGTTTCGACTCGGAGTCGCCCCGTGCTTTGAGTTCTAAAAATACTTCCTCCAAAAAAGAGAGAAGGAGAAATAGAAAGTCTAAAGAAGTAGCTGTTGAGGAGAGCTTGGACGATCGAGCGGAATTAGAAAAAGAGAGTGCGGAGTCACAAGTCAGTAGAACTGCAATTGAAAATAAAGAAAACGCTAAAAAACCTGATGAAGCCAAAGCCATTGTCAATAATGAAGCAAGTGGAAGCGAAAAAGAAGCCAAGGTCTTATCTCAACCAAAGCCTGTAATAGATAGAACTAATAAATCAACTACTACGACCCCGCAAACTGAGCAAAGGAATAGTAGTGTTGGTAAAAATAACGCTAACCGCACTGAAACGTCTGAATCAGTGAATAATACCAAGCAGGAACCTAAAACGGATAAAATCGCCAATGTAAATGATAGAGCAAACGCTATTGATATCAAGGAAGGTGATTTCGAAATCAAAAAACCGCCAAGTGATAAAGAAAATATAAGCGTAGCTAATAATACAGCTAATACCCCAACTGATATTTCCGAAACCGAATTTCCAAATATGACAATCAATCAAAAGAATAGATTCAGGGTTGGTATTAAAGGAGGAATCGGAAACCGACTTGATAATAATTTACAGACAACAAACAGCTATGACTTATATCTTGAACAGCTTCTCAGGGGTTGGATATTAGGAGCCGACGTGGCTTACTTCCCGAATGATTTGGTTGGTTTTGGAGCAATATTTACAGATTTCAAAAGCCGTAACAGCGACAGCGAAATTGGATACCGAAACGAATTTACGGGAGCCGAGCAGGTAGGAAGTATAGCCAACCGACGTTCGGTAAAATTTGTGGGACCGGCTTTGTTCTTCAGAAAAAAACTGGATTATAAAACATACGTCGTACTAGGGCTTTCGCCCGGGTACAATTTCTATAACGACAAAGGAAGTTATGACGGCGTTGATTATACCTTCAAAGGTGGTGGCTTTGGTGCCGCATCAACATTAGGAATCGACTTCTTTCTAGGAAATGATGTTATAGACCGAGACATAATACTGAGCTTTGAGGCGGGTTACAACTACGGAAAGATAGACGCACTTGATTACGGTGACGCTCGCGGAATGGTAGACTTGCCTACTTCGCTCGATCTCAGCAGACTCGACTTTACAATCGGATTACGCTTTATAAGATTCCCTAAATACTTTAGGTTAACATCTTATTAAACCACCGTTCCGAATAAGTCAAACTCTTCTGCTTTATCAATCCGGACGTTGGCAAAATCACCCAAACGAACGTATTGATCAGTGCTGACTAATACTTCGTTATCTACTTCGGGGGAATCTTGTTCGGTTCTTCCAATAAAGAAACCTCCTTCGCTACGATCAAAAAGTACTTTCTTAACCTCACCAATCTTCTTAGCATTCAATTCTTGAGAAATGCCTTGCTGAAGTTCCATGATTATGTCAGTACGCTCTTGTTTAACTTCGGCGGGAATATCATCAGCCATTCCGAACGAGTGCGTGTCTTCTTCGTGAGAATATTGAAAAATACCTAACCGGTCAAATCTCATTTTTTCAACGAAGTGGTACATTTCTTCAAACATCGCTTCGGTTTCTCCCGGATGTCCGGCAATAAGCGTGGTTCGAAGAGCAACACCCGGCACTTTGTCCCGAATAGTATTTACCAGTGCTTCTGTTTTATCGCGTGTAATACCACGCCGCATTAATTTAAGCATCTCGGTTGAGCCGTGCTGCAATGGCATGTCAAGGTAATTGCATACGTTGCTGCGTTCCCGCATTACATCCAGCACATCCAAAGGGAATCCGGATGGATAGGCATATTGTAAACGAATCCAATCAATTCCTTCAACGTCCGCTAAGCGATCTATCAAATCAGCAAGGTTACGTTTTTTATAAATGTCCAGACCATAGTAAGTCAAATCCTGAGCTATTAAAATAAGCTCTTTTGTGCCTTTAGCGGCAAGGTTTTTGGCTTGAAGTGTCAATTCTTCAATCGGGCGGGAAACGTGCTTTCCTCGCATCAATGGAATGGCACAGAATGAACATGGGCGGTCGCAGCCTTCCGCAATTTTTAGATAGGCGTAATGGGTAGGGGTTGTGAGTAAACGTTCGCCCACTAATTCTTTTTTGTAATCAGCTCGCAGCGTTTTCAATAAACGCGGAAGTTCGTTGGTTCCAAACCAGGCGTCTACCTGCGGAATTTCAGGAGCTAATTCATCTTTAAAGCGGTGAGAAAGGCAGCCGGTAACGTACACTTTTTCTACAATACCGTTTTCTTTGGCATCTACGTACCGGAGTATTGTTTCGATAGACTCTTCCTTAGCGTTGTCTATAAAACCGCATGTGTTGATGACCACTACGTTAGAATCATCTTTATCGGATTCGTGCGTGACGCTTAAACCATTTCCTCTTAATTGAGTAAACAACTCTTCCGAATCAACAAGGTTTTTTGAGCACCCCATTGTTACGATATTGATGTTATTCTTACGTGTTCCTTTAGTTTTCATTCCATTCTTAATAAAGCAAAAAGCGTTATCAGCTGACCGACAACGCTTTAAAGTCAATTTATAATTTAAATAAGGTTAATCAACGGCGTAAAGTCACAAATTGCGTTAATATTCATCCTCGTTGAAGAAGAAATCATCTTTGGTCGGATAGTCCGGCCAGATCTCCTCGATGTTTTCGTACGGTTGGCCGTCGTCCTCTAATTCGGAAAGATTTTCAATAACCTCGTTTGGTGCTCCCGAGCGAATTGAAAAATCTATCAATTCATCTTTAGTTGCGGGCCAAGGGGCATCTTCCAAGTACGATACCAATTCTAGTGTCCAATACATATTTCTAAGTTCTTTATATGAAGTCCCGTTACGGGGCTGCAAAAGTATTTTTTATTTTGTTAAAATGAAACGTATTTTTTTGAAAAAAGTGCTAAAAAAAGAGTTTTTTTTTGAGATCCATTATAAGTAGCTTATAAAGAGTATTTTATAATGGTATTTTAGTGATTTTTATTAAACAAAAACTTCATTCACATCTTGTCAACGTAAACCTAACAGTGGAAGCGATTTGTTAATAGGATTAATAATCGAGTGCCAACCCTACAGCCAAAATTATACTCTTAAGTTTAAAATGATATACCACATGAAAATACTAACCACATTCTTTTTGCTGCTTTTGGCGTCGTCTTGCTCAAATAAAAATATTCTTCCGGCGGATAACGAAATTTTTACTATTAATTATCAACAGAGCATTTCACTCGATAATAATTTCACAGTTGAATTTTCTTCCGTTCAGGAAAGCAGATGCCCAGAAGGTGTGCAGTGCGTGCGTGCGGGTGAACTTTTTGCGACGTTAATATTCAAACGTGAAGATGCAGAGACAGAGACTGTGTATTGCGTGAGTGGAGAATGCATATCAAAAAAAGACTTTTTACCAAAGAGCACTTATTATTCAGGAGATGAGGTGAAGGTTGGCACTAAAAACTACTCATTGGTAATCGAAGATTTCTCTCCTAAGACACCAAAACAATCAAATCAACCGAGTTCTTACTCGTTGACATTGAAAATTATCGAGAAATAAATACACAAGCATGTAAGTTGGCACATTAGTTGATAATAAATTTACCTAATATATATGTATCTGTATTGTTTTCAATGATGTACTTTAATTAAAAGCATGTTAATATTGGCTAATGTGTTGGTAGTTAAATTTTCCTGATGATTAATCGATTTTAAATTAATCGGGAAATGTATATTCTATGCGTCCTTTATGAGATAATGGCTCATTTGTTGCATAAATATGCACTGAAACACCTAAGTTAATTTGGCGATTTTCAAAGACTATTAGATTTTCATTCAATAGCAGCCAAACAAAAAAGGACCCGATATGAGTCCTTTTTTGTTTTTTAAATACTTTGAAGTTTGATTATCCTTTGTAGAAAATCCACTTAGAGAGTTCTCGCCAGGATACTTTTTTGCCGTACATCAAAATGCCAACGCGGTAAATTCGAGCGGCAATCCAGGTTGTAAACATAAAACCAGCTACAAGTAAACTGATTGATAAAGCAATCTGCCAGAACGGAACACCGAACGGAATCCGAACCATCATAATAATGGGCGAGGTGAATGGAATCATCGAAGTCCAGAAAGCCAGACTTCCATTGGGATCACGCATCACAAACTGAGCAAAAATAATTGATGCGATGATGGGGATTGTTATCGGAAGCATAAACTGCTGCGTATCGGTCTCACTATCAACAGCCGAACCAACAGCTCCGAATAATGCACTGTACAATAAGTACCCGCCAATAAAGTAAATGATAAAGCAGATAATAATCGTTGCTACCGGAAGGGTTTCCAACGCACCCATAATATCACCAACTGCTCCAGTATTTCCCGCCATCGAGCTTTGCATTTGCTGTTCGGCCATTTGCCGAGCATCTGGTGGTAACTGTTCCAATTGCTCCATCTGAGCTTGAGTCATTCGCTGAGACATATCAGAAAGTTTGTCTTTTATAAACATACTGCCGACCGAGAAAATGCCGATTGATAGCACTATCCATAAGGTAAACTGTGTCAAGCCGACCAATGCAACGCCGACAATCTTACCAATCATTAACTGAAACGGCCGTACCGACGAAATAATCACCTCTACAATCCGGCTGGTTTTCTCTTCCATCACGCCCCTCATTACCTGAGCACCGTAAATAAATACTGATATGTAAATCAGAAACGCACTCGCAATACCGATAATAGAGGCGGCGGCGGCACTACTTTTTTCTTCGCTGTTTTCTTTTAGACTAATCGTTTGACTCTCTACGTTCATTTTCGCGTCTTCCAATACGCTTCGGGTAATACCTGCTTCGGTAAGTTTAATCGATTCGATTTCCCGTTCAATAGCTCGTTCAACGCCTTGTTGTAATTCAAGCGGAACTCCTTTCTCCGCAAAAATCTTTACGGTCTTTGGGTTAATCAGGATTTCTCGGGGAATGTAAACCAACGCATCTTTATCAGAACCTTTGAACGCGTTCTTCACGCTGTCAATATTTCCTTCAATAAATTCATATTTGAAGCTTTCAGAAGCTGGAAATTTATTTACGAATAAACCACTGTCATCAACGACCTGCACATCTTTTTGGTCAATAGAGCTCATTGACGTCCAGATAATGATTCCCCACATGCCCGCAATCATCAAAGGACCGAGGATGGTCATCACGATAAAAGATTTTTTCTTGACCCGCGTCAGGTATTCACGCTGAATTATAAGTAATATATTTTTCATATAAAGAGACGTTATTGATGGGATAAATTAGTTAGGTACTCAAGTTTAACTGACCGCCAACGGCACGGATAAATACTTCGTTCATGTTCGGAATGTTCTCGCTGAAAAGTCGTAAGTCAACCTGATTCATTACTGAGCTTATCAGCTGATTTACGCTGGTATTCGGTTGAAGTTTCAGAATGGCACGTTGTACGGTATTTTCCAACGGCTTGATTTCCTGGATCGTGAAAACATCTTCGGTAACGCTCAGCGTTCCGTTAAATTCTACGGTGTAAGTATTGTTCTTGAATTGTTCTTTCAACTGCTTCTTAGAGCCGTCAAGGATTTTCTTCGATTGATGAATTAAGGCTACGTGGTCGCAGAGTTCTTCAACGGACTCCATTCGGTGAGTGGAGAAAATAATGGAAGCACCTTTCTCCCGTAATTCTAAAATCTCGTCTTTAATCAGGTTGGCATTTATAGGGTCAAAACCCGAAAAAGGCTCATCCAGAATGATTAGTTTAGGCTCGTGCAAAACGGTTGCCACAAACTGAATTTTCTGCTGCATTCCTTTTGATAAATCTTCGACGCTCTTATCCCACCAGGTTTTTATATCAAATTTCACAAACCAGATTTTTAACTTATCCATGGCTTCGGCTTTTGAAAGTCCTTTGAGTCGTGCTAAGTAAAGGAGTTGCTCTCCAACCTTCATCTTCTTGTAAAGGCCACGCTCTTCCGGTAAATAACCAATTTGAGCAATGTGCTTTTGCTGCAATGGCTCGCCGTCAAAAAGTATGTGTCCTTCATCAGGTCCGGTTATCTGATTGATAATTCGGATTAAAGACGTTTTTCCCGCTCCGTTGGGACCGAGTAAACCGAAAATCTGTCCTTTCGCAACGCTCATACTTACGTCGTCCAGTGCCGTATGGGCTGCGTAATGCTTGACGATATTGTGTACTTCTAAAATATTATTCACGAGATTATGAGTTTTTTTTCAAAAATACGAAACAAACGAGAAACAAACCTTCCAAAGTGATAAATGGTTGCGGCGAGGTTTAAATTAAAGAATGTTAACCGCGTTTGGTAAACAAGAAATTTTACTATTTGCGAAAGTCATATTATTTTAGACGTACTTTTACTTATAAAAACTAACTCTACCCATCGGCTAAGTTTATGAAGTTAAAATTGTTTTATGAACGCTTGAATACATTCATAGTAACTAATACGCTATTTATGAAGAACGGCATTCTTCATATCTTGTACAGGATATTCGGCCGGGAAAAGGTGGAAAACTCCATTCGGGAAACATCGGAATTTATAAATAATGGTAAGAGCCGGTTTAAGTCTAACTTTGACCAATCAGGTAGATATTACCAATCAATTATAAGGGTTTACAAAGTTGCTTTTGGGTCGCTTTCGTTTGTGGTAATTTACTATTTTGTAATTCAGACAAACTTTTTGTGGCTTACGGGCAGTATGCCCAGCATCGATGACCTTCAAAATCCAAAACTCTCTGTGGCGTCTACCATTGTTTCTATGGACGGCGAAATAATTGGTAATTTCTACGCTGAAAACCGCATCCCTGTTGACAGTAGTGAGATTTCCCCGTGGATGTTCAAAGCACTTATCGCTACAGAGGATGCCCGTTTTAATGAGCATTCAGGCATTGATTTGCGGTCGCTCGGCGGCGTAGTGTTAGGAATTCTGAAGGGTGGAGATCGCGGAGGTGGAAGTACGATTTCGCAACAACTTGCCAAAAATCTGTACAATACCCGTCGAAAAGAAATGCGGGGTTTGTTTTACCATATTCCCGGCGTAAAAACCATTATTTATAAATCGAAGGAATGGTTTACCGCCGTATCTCTTGAGCGACGTTATACCAAGGGCGAAATTGCTACGATGTACCTCAATACCGTAGATTTTGGCAGTAATACGTTTGGAATCAAAACTGCCGCCAGAAAATACTTCAATAAAGAGCCAATTGATTTGCAACCCGATGAGGCTGCTATATTGGTCGGAACGCTCAAAGCAACCACTTTCTACAATCCAATCCGAAATCCGGAGAATGCCGTTCGTCGCCGTAATACAGTTTTACAATTGATGCAAACGCACGAATACCTGACGGAAGCTGAAAAAGAAAAATTTAAAAATTTACCGCTCAAACTCAACGTGGCGGAAGACAAAACAGAAGGTTCGAACGAAAATTACTTCAAATCTGAAATCGTTAAACTGGTAAACGAATGGGCGAAAAGTGAGGATATGGATGTTGATGTGTACCGCGACGGTTTACGCATTTACACCACAATTGACGCCCGAATGCAGGATTACGCCGTAGCCGGATTGAATAAGCACATGGAAATGCTCCAAAAGCAATTCAACTCAGAATGGGGAAAAGAAAACCCGTGGCGGTACCAAAACGGTGAAGAAATTGGTGGTTACATTGACACCGTTGCGAAGCGAACAACGTATTATAAAAAGCTGGCTGATAAGTACGATAATAACACGGACTCTGTCAAGAAATACATGAATGTACCAATGAAAATGAAGGTATTTTCATACAAAGGCACGCAAAACGTGCTGATGAGCCATATGGATTCTATTCGTTATTATAAGAAGTTTTTGCAGAGCGGAATGGTCGCTATGGATCCTTATAATGGATTTATCAAGGCGTGGGTGGGCGGAATTGACTTCGAACACTTTCAATACGATCACGTTAAGCAAGCCAGAAGACAACCCGGTTCTACATTCAAACCCATTTTATACACTGCTGCTATTGACGGCTCGTCAGACATGTCTCCTTGTGATAAAATTCGGGATGAACCTGTGAAGACTTCTTGGATTGAAAATGGAGAAGAAAAAACCTGGGAACCCCGAAATGCCAACGGTAGTTTCAGCTACGCAAACATGACGCTCAGAAGTGCATTAGCTCGATCCGTAAACTCGGTGGCGGTACAACTTACGTTGAAAGTAGGGTCGCAGGCGGTGGTAGATTACGCCAAGAAATTAGGAATAACCTCACCGTTGGAATCAGTCGGCTCTATTGGTTTGGGAACATCTGATGCCTCGCTTTACGAACTCGTGGCGGCTTACGCTCCTTTTGTAAACGAAGGGCGATACACAAAGCCAATGTTGATCTACAAAATTGAAGATAAGAATGGTAAAGTACTTGTTGAGTTTGAATCCGAAACCCGTCAAGTTATTCGTCCTGAATCGGCATTTTTGATGCAATTTATGTTACGCGGAAACGTGGAAGAAGCTGGAGGAACCGGACGGAGAATGTTTAATTACGGTTCGGTATTCAAAAACAACGGACAGCTGGGCGGTAAAACGGGTACAACTTCCAATAATTCGGACGCGTGGTACATTGGTTTCACAAAAGACTTAGTCTGCGGTTCGTGGGTGGGCGGCGATGATCGAAGTATTCACTTCCGGAGTAGTATGGGCGAAGGAAGCAAATCCGCCCTGCCGATTGTCGGGCTGTTTTTGGATAAAGTATATTCGGATAAACAATTAACGTATCGTTCCGGACCGTTCCTGAAACCGACCGAAAAGATAGAAAAGGATTATATGGGCTGTTTCAGCAGTCCAAGCCCGTTGGATTCTGCCGCTATGTCGAAAGATAGTTTGATGATTAACTCCGTAGATTCAGTAAGGCTTTCGATACCGGATACAAATAGTATTCGCAATGCCATTAGGGAAACGTTTGACAGCAAAAGACCGAAAGCAGATTCAATCGGAGATTTCAGAAGAAGAAAAGTGGAAGTGGAAACCGAGAAGAAAAAGCAACCGCCGAATCCGAATCTTTGATGAGTTCAACGCTCATAAAACCATTTGAAAAGAAAACTCCCGCCTTGCAGAAAGCAAAGCGGGAGTTTTTATTTATAGAGAAAAGTACTGGATTTTATATCTGGATCAAAAGTCTTCATCTAGTGAGAATGCCATTTTTTCGCGGTCAGAGGTAACACCAGCTTTTTGGTATTCGCCCACTCTTTTCTCGAAGAAATTGGTTTTTCCTTGCAATGAAATCATATCCATGAAGTCAAACGGGTTAGTGGCGTTGTAAACCTTTTTCAGCTTCAACGATTCTAACAAGTGATCGGCAACAAATTCAATGTACTGACACATTAAAACGGAGTTCATTCCGATTAATGAAACGGGGAGAGAATCAGTTACGAATTCTTTTTCGATTTCAACGGCGTCTTGAATGATTTCGTAAACTCGCTCATCAGGAAGTTTATTTTTGATGTGCTCGTTATAAAGTAACACAGCGAAATCACGGTGAAGTCCTTCGTCACGAGAGATAAGTTCGTTTGAGAAAGTCAAACCGGGCATTAAGCCACGCTTTTTCATCCAGAAAATAGAGCAGAAAGAACCCGAGAAGAAAATGCCTTCTACGGCGGCAAAAGCGATTACCCGCTCAACAAAGTTACCTTCGTCAATCCACTTCATTGCCCATTGAGCTTTCTTGTGAACGCATTCGATATTATCAACGGCGTTGAGCATTTTGTCCCGCTCGGTTGGATCTTTAATGTAAGTATCAATTAATAACGAGTACATCTCTGCGTGGATATTCTCAATCATAATCTGAAAACCGTAGAAGCACTTCGCTTCGGCGTATTGCACATTTGCGATGAAATCAACGGCAAGATTCTCGTTCACGATGCCATCAGAGGCGGCAAAAAACGCCAACACGTGCGATATAAAGTGGCGTTCGCCGGGATTAAGTTTTTCCCAATCTTTACCATCTTGTGAAAGATCTACTTCTTCAACTGTCCAGAAGGAAGCTACTTCTTTTTTATAAAACTCCCAGATATCGTGGTGCTGGATTGGAAAAATCACGAAACGTGATGGATCATCTGTCAATAAAGGTTCTACTTTCTTTAATTCTTCGTCAGTCATAAAATTGGTCTTAAAATCGGTTAATGAAATCCGGCTCTCAGAAGAGCAGTACGCTCTAAAAGTACAAAGAAATATGATTGGGTACAACCATTTTCTTGGTTTCGGAACAAGGTCAGCATAACTCATTGAATATCAGAAAAGTTGCTGAAAATTCAGATTTTTAATTTTTTTCTGTAAAATTTGTTCTCCACTTCGTCAGTCTATTCACAAATTACCCAATGAAACGCTTCCTGTTAATATTAATTGCGGTGTTCGTTATTTTCGCTGCTTTGCTTTTTACGCCACCATTGAGTCACATTCGTAACTTTGTTGGTTGGGGAGCACATTCCGTTCACGATTATAAATCGCATCCCACTGAGGTAGTGGAGAAGTCAGGCAATCCGCAACCATGGGTGTTAGACTCAATGTATAATCAACGCAGCATTGCTGATTCGCTCATGATGGTCATTGACTCAAACGATACGCACGCTTTTCTCGTGTTTCAAAATGGCAAACTGCTCTACGAGAAGTATTTTGACGGTTATGATAAATCTACGCTAAGTGGCTCTTTTTCAGCGGCGAAAAGTATCATATCCATGCTAATCGGAATCGCTATTGATGAAGGTAAAATCAAATCGGTGAATGAACCCGTGGCGAATTACATTGATCACTTTAAAGAAGGAAAGTTAGCAAATATTAAAATCAAAGACTTACTCACGATGAGTTCGGGAACGAGCTGGGACGAAGGCGACAAAGGCTATTTTAGTCTCAACGGAAAAGCGTATTACGGTGATGATATGGAATACGTAGTGAACCAGTTTGAGTACAAAGAACCCGCCGGAAAAACGTGGGAGTACCGAAGCGGCGACACGCAAACGTTGGGCTTAATTGTGGAAAAAGTGTTTAAGAAAAGCATTGCTGATTTAACATCCGAAAAACTATTACAACCGATGGGAGCGGAGGCAGATGCCCTTTGGTTACTCGACGGAAGTGAAAGGCACGCCAAGGCATTTTGCTGTTACAATGGCGTTGCCCGCGACTACGCCCGCTTCGGGCACTTAATCCTAAATGAAGGAAGTTGGAACGGAAAGCAATTAGTGCCGAATAGCTATATGAAAGAAGCAATTATGCCCGCCTTGTATCTGAAAGATCCAACCGAAAATAACGCTCCGGTAGATTATTACGGGTATCAATTCTGGATTCTGAATCATCGCGGAATGAAAATAAACTCGATGAACGGTTTGTTCGGACAATACGTTTACGCCATTCCCGATAAAAATGCGGTAGTTGTGCGGTTGGGAGAATCGAAAATCACGTATTTTGTTCACCATTCACAACCCGAAAACTTTACGTATCTTGATGCAGCTCTTTCGGTTTTGAATTAATAAGAGAAGTCGCTAAGTACTTCATGGCTCGATTTTTCAGGAGTTCGTTGCGGTACTATGTATGAGGTTCTTTCAGTCTAAATTACTACTCGCAACAAACATTGTAATTATTAAAATATCACATTGATGAGAAGGAGTTCCGGCAGTTTTAAAACCCGCATAATTATTGGTTTGGCAATGGCAGCGGTTGCTTACTTTAGCTATTTGGGCAAAACGCAGGATAACCTGTTGACGGGAGAAAGTCAGCGAGTGGCAATGTCGCCGCAGCAAGAAGTGGCGATGGGCTTGCAAAGTGCTCCCCGAATGGCTCAGGAATACGGTGGGTTTTACCCCGACGAGGAAGTGCAAGCTCAAGTCAAAACGGTTGGTAACAAACTGGTAAATGTACTTAACCGGGACTTGCAGGCGGAGGGCGTACAAAACCCGTACCGGTTTGATTTTCATGTATTGCGGGATAATAAAACCGTGAATGCTTTTGCGTTGCCCGGGGGTCAGATTTTTATTACAGCGGCTTTACTTGGCAGACTAAAATCGGAAGATCAATTAGCGGGAATTTTGGGGCACGAAATCGGACACGTTATCCATCGTCATTCGTCGCAGCAAATGGCAACAACAGAGCTTTACCAAGGTTTAGCCGGAGCCGCAACGGCAGCTGGTGGAGATATGGGCGGTGCTCAGATAGCCAACTACGTAGCTCAGGTAAAACTGATGAAATTTGGACGTGATGACGAACTTGAATCTGATGACTTTGGGGTGAAATATATGATAAATAGCGGTTACAATCCGTACGCTTTGATTGAAGTGATGGAAATTCTTGCTCAGGCAAGCGGCGGTGATATGAACCGTGATGAATTTATGAGTACGCACCCCAGCCCCGCGAATCGAATCGCTAAAATCAAAGAGCATATTACGAAGTATGGTGGATGATAAGTAGAAGTACAGATTAAGAAATAAGAATTGTGATTATTTGAATGATCAATCGAATATCTGTAGCTTAGGTTATATCTAATTCTTGTATACTGCTTACCATGTTCTGCCTTGCGAGTACAACTCGCCTCGCTTCACGCACGTACGAATCGCACTGCCGCAGCAGCTATAAGCCCAGCATAGCTGGGCTTGCACAAAGTACAAGCAAGGATAAAAAGATTATATAGACTGCTTTCATACTATAAAATTTATTTTTTCAATTTCGGAAAATAGGATACGCCGACGCTATAGAACGTAGCGTTGTCTGTACGCTGCCAACGGGCGTTAAAGGCTGTTGCCAATATTAGCTCCAGCCGCTACAATTACTGGAATCTCCAGATTCGCTATAAAGTTGTTGAAAGATTTATTGAAGTTAAATTTACGCTCCTGGTGCAAGCCCCCAACCCCGGCACCGATAAAAGGACGCACCTTCCCCTGACCGAACTCATAGTTAGCGTGTACGCCAACTGGTACGTATCACGGTCTATCTTTGTCTTAGTATCTTTTACGATGTGTCCTCCTAAAAAATAACTTGCCTCGATGTTTGAAAATACCGAAGCAGAAATATTAGTATGCCGTATTTGGTAATTGAATGCTACTAACGGCGAAAATTTAGCACGGTCAACGCCCGGTCTTGCCCTGACGATACTGTTGTCTAAGCATTAGGCAATTGAAAAACTAATGTACATTTTTTTTAACACTCCAACTCTAAAATACTTGGCCAGAAGAAGTCACTGATTTTTAATGTAATAGTGTTTATTAGGATAATTTTTGTAAGTATTTTTTGAACCTTTTATTTGACATTTTCAATCATCGAAACGTAATTTTGAGCAACCTTATCATTGTAAATTATAGCAATTTTAAAGACTTGAATTTGGGTATAACATAATTATCCTAATAAAGTCTACTACTTTTTTGAATTTTAATGATTTAATTTATTGGATTATTTACTTCAAAGGTTGGAGTTTTTTTTCCAAGCCTTTTTCTTTCTTATATTAACGACTTTGTTTTTAACAAAATGAAAAGACAACTATTTTTAACTGTAGTATTATGTTTAATGCTGCAAGTAACAAGCTTTGCACAATCTATAAAGCTGAACAATCAAGCCGACCCCGGCAGTGCGATGCTGGAAGTAAATTCAACGAGTAAGGGTATCTTAATACCCAATGTAACACTTACCGGAATCACAGATGCCACTACCATAGCAACTCCTGCAGCGAGTTTATTGGTTTATAACACTGCCACTGTAAGCGATGTAGAACCGGGCTATTATTACAATGCAGGAACAGCAGGTTCACCGTTTTGGACAAGATTATCAACAAGTACTAGCACAGGCACTGCGGGCGACGGTTCTGAGACAAAAGTAACCGCAGGAACTAATGTTACTGTAACTGGGAGTGGCACATCCGCAAGCCCTTACGAAGTAAATGCAGTTGGAGGCGACGGTTCTGAGACGAAAGTAACGGCAGGAACTAATGTTACAGTAACTGGGAGTGGAACATCAACAAGCCCTTACGAAGTAAATGCAGTTGGAGGCGACGGTTCTGAGACGAAAGTAACGGCAGGAACTAATGTTACAGTAACTGGGAGTGGAACATCAACAAGCCCTTACGAAGTAAATACCACCGAGGTAGATGGCGATGTTACGAATGAGCTTCAGGACCTGAGCATTAATGGAAATGCATTAACAATAACGCTAAATGGGGCAGCGACATCGATAGATTTAAGTCCTTATTTAGATAATACAGATGATCAAACACTGGAAGGAATATTAACATCAAATACAAGTGCTGGAAGTAATAAAATCACGAGTTTAGCCGACCCTGTGTCTGCTCAAGATGCAGC
>JBLHXN010000014.1:0-48971 GCA_047630355.1 Spirosomataceae bacterium
AAAGACACTCTATTGTACCAGAATTAACTTATAGAATTGTAGCTTAAAAAGGCTTCTATTTAATTCCTGTCCCTCAGCGATTGGTGATGCCATGGGAGCACCAACCGAAATGTGGCACCGTGATCAAATCAGGATTCAGGGTGGATACGTTTCTGAACTTACTACGCTCTATCGCCCAGATTCTCCCGAAGGGCCGTGGGAAGACTTCATGGAAGCCGGAAGTACTACTGATGATACTCGTTGGAAGTACCTGACGACCAAGTTTCTTACTCAAAAAGGTAGCATTCCGGATTCACTAAATGCTAAGGACTTTGCCGACTTCTTGGTTGACAGGTATTTGAACGAGATGAAAGCTCTGAAAAGTATTGAAGCCTTCGACCCTGAACCCGTGGAGAAACAATTGAAACAAATGAACTGGCTGCAAGAATGGGCAAAAGTGGCAAAAGCTTACACTGACGGTGATATTGACGAATATTCCTACGCCCGTGACCGCTTTTATGGCGGTGAAATGGCGTGTGCCGGGATGCTCTACGCCCCGATGATTGGTGGCGTTTATCCCACAAATCCAAACCGTGCTTACCTTGAAGCCTTTCGTTTAGGGATTTTTGACATTGGTTACGCCCGCGACATCACCGGACTCACCGCCGCCATGACCGCCCGTGCCATGAAACCCGGCGTGACGTACAATGAAATTACCGCCGTTTGCTACGAAACCGATCCTTTGCGTTATGAAAACAGTCGTTTAGTGGGGCGGTTAGCGTACCAAAGTTATCAGACGGTAAAAAATATCGTTGCTGAAGCGAAAAGAGTAGAAACACCAAGTGAGAAAATACTAAAAGGGTTTTCTGGAAATGCCGTGGAATTAGCTCAACTAAACAAAGCTTACGAATTGATGGACGCCCATCTGCAACAAATCCCTTTTCACGCCGGAGAAATTCATTTGATAAATCTTGCCGCTATCGAATTCGCCGAAGGTGACTTCCAGAAAGCGGTTGAGTTTGCGGTAAATTACGGACGAGATAACGATACGGTTGCCGCCGTAACCGGAGCAGTTTTGGGAGCCATGCACGGCTTTGATCAATTGCCCGTTACCATGCGAGAGAAAACACTTTCTATTAGTAAAAATGTCATCCGGATTGATTTAGAGCAATTAGCCCAAGAATTAACGGATGCTAAGTATAATTAATTTCGGTTTTCTTACCGTAAAATGAAACAAAACGTTGTACACTTCGTAGGTAGATTAGTTTCATTCTTAGAAGTGTGGTAAAAACGTTTACAATTTATATCTGCTTACTTTTTGCGTATTCATCGGTTGATGCTCAATTAATTTTGACCGATAAGAAATTGGTATGCCCGAACTCTCCCGCAAGATTAAAAGTGAACGACAAAGCGTTGAGCCAAACAGAATTCTGCGTAACTCAAATGGCAAACCGTTACGGGCTCTACTACTTCCGAACCTGTAATCAAGTAGAGATTGATGATGCTATTATCATGGCAAAAATCATGAATGGTTTTTTAGCTACGGGCAATACAGAAGATAAGAATGACTTCCTCTTTCGTCTGTTGCCCAATGATATTCACTGGATTGGTTATTATCAGGATACTACTTCTAAAAGTTATAATGACCCGCCAAACCCCGCTTCTGGCTTTGCGTGGATGAGTGGAGACTCGCAATCCCGTCCGTATTGGGTATCAGGTGAGCCCAATAACCCGGAAGATACAAACCCCGGAAAATACGTAGTACAAGGTTGCCGCCGGGATCCGGGCTGGTGCGACATTGAACCGGGTTTAAAATTCGTTGGAATAATTGAAAGTAAAACAAGTACTATACCTACAATTACAAACCCGACAATTCTGTGGGAAACGGGCGAAACCACGCAGGAAATAATTGTAAACCCGCCTGAGAGCCGTTGGTACAGCGTGACAATTACTTATGACTCCCGCACTGTAACAGACTCTATCTTTATTCAAACACCCAAGGCAACTGTAGATATGTCGCAGCCCGGCGGCTGTAATCCGTATAAATGGAAACCAGTTATTGAGACAAATGCCCCACTCTCCTTTTTAGAAATAGAATGGAAGTTGGGCACAAACACTATTCTCGATGAACTGACTCCCGAATTTACGCTTTCGTTAGAAGGTGATATTACCGGAAGTGTGATTGTAAATTCCGCCGAATGCAGTATTGAACTACTTAGCCAAACTGAGCTTTTTAATGTGCAGCCCATGATACCGCAACCAATTCAGGGGGCAGTAGTTTTCCTAAATGATACCGTTCAGATTGTGCCTTTTAACGAAGGACCTTTCACGTATTCCTGGACCCCCGATCGAGATTTATTTGAGAGAAATGTATTTTCGCCATTTTTTACTGCAACCAGAGATATTGAGTATAGCGTATTAATCGAAGATGATTTTGGGTGTACCACAACGGAGGTTTTTACTTACACAATTGACCCAAACCTCAAAATTTATACGCCCACGGCATTTTCACCCAATGATGACGGCCTGAATGATTCTTTCGAATTCTATTTAGTTGAGAACTTTTACGGCGAAATAAAACGATTGCGAATCTTTAACTCATTCGGCGAATCCATTCACGAATCAAGCGGTTCGGAGGCCAGTTGGGACGGTAAAATAAGCAACCGAACCGCACCTTTCGGACAATACGTTTACATTATCGAGTACGAAGTAAACGGAATAAATTATGCCAAAAAAGGGCAGGTGAATGTGGTTTATTGAGGTGAAAAATAACCTTAGAATTGCATTTCAAACGAATTGAATGTTATCCCCAACGGCAATTTCCCCCTCTTTGTGAACAACAAAATCCTTCCCGAAATAGATTTTGGTGCCTTCTCGTCGGTAACTCATCAGCGTTTTTAATGGCTCCTTCCCTTTTTCGGCGGTAACAGGATCTATGGTAGTAAGTACGCAACGAGCACAACGCTTTACGCCGTACATATCTACCGTACCAATGGATATTTTCCCTAACTCGTCTTCGCCGTAAGGCTCACTTCCTGAAATCACTATATTTGGTCGGAAACGGAGCATTTCTATCGGACTGTCAAGGCGTTCGTTCAGGTCATTCAAACTTTCTTCGCTGACAACCAAGATGGGATGCCCATCTGCCATGCTCACGTGTTCGTCTCCCGTAACGTTGTACTCCGCTTCCGTGGGTCGAACCGAATCATCGGGTTGATAAAAAAGACGAGAAGTAAATCCCAACTGTTTTGTAAACCACGCATCAGCAGCATCGCTAACCCGTACAACTTCAACCGTATCATCCCAAATTTTAATTTCCTGACGATCAGATGTTTCTGCCGTGAAAGAAACGGTTAGTTCATCCTTCGTCCGGCGGTCACTAATCTTCAATCCGTCCGGTGTGATAGCTACGTCAAAGAAAGCCATTTGCGGATGTTTGCGTTGCGTGATGAATTTATTATTTTCATCTACTAACACCCAACGGCGGTCGTGTTTCAGCCCTCGCTCTTCCACTTCGGAAGTTTTCAGAGCTATGCCTCCGAGTGATTTAACAGGATAAATATATAATGCAGAAATTTTCATTGATTAGAAAATAGAAGTGGAAAGGTGAATGAGTCCCGCAGGTTTACGCAGGTGGATTTCACTAAAAACCTTACCAGTTATCAATCATATCATCAATCAAGCCAAGCAGAAATCGAGACTTTTCACCCATTTTTCCGTCAGCAATTACGTAATCATCGATTTTAGTGACGGGGAAAACTCTTTTAGTTGTACTTGAAGTAAAAACCTCATCGGCGTTTAGAACTTCATCAAGTGTGACAGTACGTTCTTCCACGTTAAAGTGCGGTTTTGCCAAGTCAATGAGCGTTTGTCGGGTAATACCATTCAGTACATTTTTATCGGATGTAATAAGTGAATCACCTTTGAAAATGAACAAATTACTACGGCTCAGCTCACTCACTTCACCATCTTTATGAAAGAGTACATCTGTTGCCCCAGCGGCTTTAATTTTATCCCGTAAAATGATGAGGTGTTTGTAATCCGTACTTTTCACTTCCGGTATATCCCGCACAAATTCGTGGGTCATAACGCTGAGACCCTGCTCGTATTCATTGCGGGGCGACGGATGCGTATCTTCACTGATAATTAACAAGTTAGGCTTCGTTACGCTAATGCTATCTTCGGCGTAGCCACCCGTCAATACAAACCGCATGGCACAATTTCTCAGACCTGATTTTTCTAATAATTCCATCACTATTTTATGAGCCTCTTCCTTAGTAATCGGATTCGGAATATTAAGTGATTTCGCCGAGCGTTCGTAACGTGCCCAATACAAATCCCACTGAAACGGGCGACCATTGTACGTTTGAAAATAATCAAACATGCCGTATCCCCGCAGGAAACCGAGGTCGTTGATTTGCATGGTGGTTTCGTGAACCGGGGCAATTATGCCGTTAAAGTAACAGTGGTGCATTTTGATCTTGGATGTTAGTAGTTTAATAAGCGGCAAAGTCCGTAATACCGTTCGGGAGTAACAAAAATAGTTGATAAGTTTAGCTATGCAAATTGTGAGAAGAATTTACGGTGCTACAGAAGAACTTTACGCAAAAGAGGTTGGAGTTGAATCAATTTCAGAAATCGAGATAGCTTTTTACTTACGGGCTTTACGAACTCTACTTAGCTGAACTTGCGTGATATTCAGATAGGAAGCTACGTGCTTTAATTTAATCCGATTTTGAACATTTGGCTGATGTTTCTCAAAAAAAAACTAATTTCTCTGCCGCACTTTTTAAGCGATGTAATTCATTACGGTAAATCATTTGTAACAAATATTGCTGATAAACCTTTGTTTGGGTTATTGCCCAAAGATGTGACTCTTGAACCAGTTGTTCGATGTCTGATTTCAGAAAGTAATACCCTTTAGTATTTATAAGAGCTTGTAAATAGCACTTGGCGGTATCATTTTTATAGTAGCTGGGCATATTATAAAGCCAATTATTCTCACCTAAAATCCAAGTCGTCTTCTCACTATCACTGGTTTTCTCAAACTCTCGTATAATACCTTCTTCTACAAAGAAAATCCGATTACTAATATGTTCAGGCTTTAATATATAATGATTTTCTTCCGCCTGAAATTCTTTCCCGATTGATAAGAAATTGTTTATTTCACTCTCTGGCAAATCAAATCTTGTCCTAAGGTATTGTTTTAATATATTCATGGCTTAAAACTTATATCGTTAAATATAAACCATAAACTTTTAAATAAGTTACAAAAGACCCGTTTGAATTTAATTTCTTAATACAGGTTATTTAACCAAAGGCCATATAACACTAACCTCTTACTTGCCCAAAAGAATAAAGCCCAAATCATTACGAAATGGGCTTTATACACTCAGGAGAATTAGTATATTGTCAATTAAGTACAATTCTAACAATTTCTATGCCTTCTTTGCTTTCCTCATTAGGAATAACGTGCAAAAGGTAAATCCCCCGTGGTAATTCCTAAACGTTAATTTGAATTTTATTTCCGTTTTCTAAGCTCTTATTCTCATACGCTTCCTTTACGGCAACTTTTCTAACTTCCATTGTACTCTTTTCCGAGTACAGTTTGATTGTTTGCGGAACTGAGTCAACATCTTTTACATCTTCAAATTCTACCGTTAATACATCTTGTGCGGGGTTAGGATAAATGCTGGCATTGAACCTTGCACAATACCAAGTATAACCACCTTCTATTGAGTTGGAAATACTACTATTACCGCAAGCATTAGACAAGATAACCTGAATGTAATGATATACACCACAACTTCCTGCCGATAATAAAGCATTGTTAGAAGAGGTAGATTGCAGAAAACTTCCGTCTCTGTACCAGTTATAAGAAGAGGTACCTATAAG
Source organism: Spirosomataceae bacterium (assembly GCA_047630355.1). GTDB lineage: Bacteria > Bacteroidota > Bacteroidia > Cytophagales > Spirosomataceae > JANQUM01. The sequence continues at coordinate 5,875 of JBLHXN010000014.1, forward strand.
GAGCCTCTACCTGAACTGCCCCGTAAGGTGCAACGCCCTGGACGGTTACATTTGCCGTGGGAACACCACCCCATACACCGCCAGCACCACGTGAGCCACTTTCTCCACAACCGTTTACTCCCTTTACAGATATTGAGCCATTGCCTCCGTTTGACGAATAAGTTAATGTACTTGTTCCCTGACCAGAAACTATATTTATATTACCATTAGCTGACCAGTTATACGAAGTAGCATTTGCGGCACTTGCGGTTATTGTACGGGTCTGACTGCTACATACTACACCCGTACCACCTGATGTTATAGCTGGTGTTTCGGGCAATGGGCGTACCATATTTGCATTCCAACCTTGAGTGAATGAACTGTTAGAACCGCTTGCAACCACCACAAAATTACCCCCTGAACTACCGTTAGAAGTAAAAGTAGCCGATGGCGTTGATGTAGAAGTTGGACCAGACCAACCGCTTGGCTTTTGCCATGTATAAGTAATTGAACCAACGTTGCCCTCTGTTATAACACCAGAGGTTGCAATATTCACCGTCTGATTTCCGCAAGGAATAACGGCGTTCCCGCCTTTACTAATTGAGTTGCCGTTTACATTGAAGAACGAAAAAGGGCTGGTGTATCTTATTGTTACGTCTTTGAAAGCAGATTCTTTAAAAATGTCAGGGCTTCCACTTTTAACGTACTTTACCCTAACTTTTATACGGTGGGTTGCTACTCCTGAGGCATAGTTAGGCTTATTTTCCCAAATAACATTTGTGGTTTTGATATTTGGCGGGTTATTCTTTTTACCGATTACTGTCCATACATATCCGTTTGGATCTTCTGAATAACCGGACGGTGGAGGAGAAGTTTCAATGGCGGTATGGTCATAAACAGCGATTTCCGGCTCTAACTCACTAAAATATCTACGGTCTGGCCATAGGAGGAGACAGCTGATAAAGCTACAAGAGCAGTTACGAAGAACATGTAAAAAGTTTTCATGGTATTTTGATATTTAAGTTGAGAAAATGAACTGGTATAAATCTTATATTAGTAGTTCTATAATTATAGCCCCCGTATATCAAACCAACGGATTGACCATCGAACTCATAGTCAATACCGAGATACCCAAGGTTATAAAACATCTGTGTAAGTTGAAGTGCGTTCTCAAATGACAAACTATACACATCATTGAATTTGTACTCTACGCCCGTTATTGCCGAAAGGTTAATTTGATAAGTCGGAAAACTTTTGAAATTGACAGAAAAGTCATTTGTGGGTAAACTGATCGGATCAGATATACCAGAGTTTAATGACAAGACTGGATTTACTTGCCCACCAACTAATACCGTCGTATTTTTAGCTATCCCCCATCTCTTTTCATATCCCGCAAGTAAACCAACGGTTAATTGATAAGGTATCCGAAACACGAAGTCGCTATCTTCTACTTCCCTCCTAAATCTCAAATCTGCAGAAAAGCGTAGAGCATTGTTTTTTTGGTTGTTGATGCGTTTGAGCAGAAACAAATTAGTTGGAGTTGGTAGGAAAGGGTTTTCCGCTGACCCGTCAACGATACGCTCAAACAGCGGAACTGTATTTAGCCCAATCTGCCAACTAATATCGGGCTGTTTTTGGGCGTACAGACTTTGAATTGCAGCAAACACCAAAACTAAGAGTGTTATTTTTTTTGTGATTTTCATGGATATAAAGTTGTGTTATTTTTAGAATTGTTATAAAACAAAGGTTAATAGGATATTGCATAAAAAAAATAGCCAAATGTTAAATAGAGTTTTAACATTTGGCTATTCGGTAGAAAAGGAGGTTTATTTTTACAACGCCATTTCCGGCACTTCAACGTTCACGATTAATTTACCCGCCGTGGCGGCTTTTATTTGCTCAACGCTTACGCCGGGGGCTCGTTCCAAGAGTTTGAAACCGCCTTCGGGTACAACTTCCAAAACGGCAAGTTCGGTTACAATTTTCTTGACACAACCTATTCCGGTAAGTGGTAAAGAACACGTTTTCAATAATTTAGAGTCTCCGCTGCGGCTCGTGTGCTGCATTGCCACGATGATGTTTTTTGCCGAGGCAACTAAATCCATCGCTCCGCCCATTCCTTTAACCATTTTACCCGGTATTTTCCAGTTGGCAATGTCGCCGTTTTCGGCTACTTCCATCGCTCCCAGAATCGTTAAATCCACGTGTTCACCCCGAATCATGGCGAAGCTATCAGCAGAACTGAACAGCGACGAACCAGCCAGCATACTCACGGTTTGTTTTCCGGCATTTATCAAATCAGCGTCCACGTTTTCTTCTTGCGGGAATGGTCCGATGCCCAATAAACCATTCTCGGATTGCAACACAACGTTGATATTCTCAGGAATAAAATTTGCCACCAACGTCGGGATTCCGATACCGAGATTCACGTAATATCCGTCTTTCAATTCTTTAGAAATACGTTTCGCAATGCCGTATTTCGTCAATCCAACGCCTAATTTGAATAATTCCATTCCAGTACTTTCATCGGTTTTACCTAAACTAACGGTCCGTTGCTCGATGCGTTTTTCGTAGTTTTTCCCTTCAAAAATTCGCTGAACGAAAATTCCCGGAACGTGAATTTCATTCGGGTGCAGTTCTCCGGCGGGAAGCAATTCTTCTACTTCCGCTACGCAGACTTTACCCGCCGTTGCCATCATCGGGTTGAGGTTTCGGGCCGTGCCCTTAAAAATCAAGTTTCCCGCCGTGTCACCTTTCCACGCTTTCACAATAGAGAAATCGGCGGTCAGACCAGATTCCATCAAATATTTTTTACCGTTAAATTCTCGTACTTCTTTTCCTTCGGCAACTTCCGTTCCGACTCCAGCGGGTGTAAAAAATGCGGGAATCCCCGCTCCTCCCGCCCGAATTCGTTCAGACAGTGTTCCCTGCGGGATGAGTTCCACTTCGAGTTCACCGGAAAGTAATTGGCGTTCAAACTCTTTGTTTTCCCCCACGTACGAAGAAATCATTTTCTTCACTTGCTTTTGCTGCAACATCAAGCCAATGCCAAAGTCATCCACTCCAGCATTATTCGAAATGCAGGTTAGGTTTGTTACACCTTTATCTACCAAAGCCGTAATGCAGTTTTCGGGAATACCACACAACCCAAAACCTCCGAGCATGAGTGTATCGCCGTCTTTTATTTCTCTGAGTGCCTCAGTGGCGTTTTTTACGGTTTTGTTTATCATAGTAATCTATTGTATTGATTTTAGAAGCAATGTGAGTTTATCCTCTCAACTGCCGTGATTTGTAAATATAAAATTTCAAAAGGCTTATGCCTACATTTTTGGGCTAAAATCAAATCTGGCACTTCAACCTCACCTAATTTTATATTTCGTCATTATTATCGCACAAAGTTATCAATTAAAATAGTGCCCCACTTCAAGCGGGAAGTGTCTTCAGTTCACATTTTTTGAGGGTACTTTTCGTGGTTTGGTAAAATTTATTTTACCCCAAATTAAAGGCCTGATTAGTTCGGTCAATCTTCCACATTGATACAACACAATTCGACTACTTTTGCTTGGTCAAAAATACAATGTGACCACCTTTATTTCGCCAAATAGTTATTGATATAATTCAACTTACTATCAAAATAATATAATTATCAATTGATATAATCTATAGAAAAAGAGGTAAACTCTACAAAATGAGGTTTAAGCGGTGTTTTTTTCTTATGTTAGAAAGTAAGCAAATGGACAAAAAGTCCATTTATCGTTTAGAATTTAACTTCTAAACTATTCATTTCACACCTTAAACATCTAACATTATGATTAGAGAATTTTACTTCTCAAGGCGTAGCTTTGTATTTTTTCTGCTGTTATTCACCAATCAGGTTTTTGCCCAGCGAACAATTAGTGGCAAAGTAACCGAACAAGGGGTTCGCGAACCCCTTATTGGTGTAAGTGTCCGAGTAAACGATAGTTCTACGAGGGGTACCACTACTGATACCAATGGAAATTACGCTATATCCGCCTCAGATGGCGAGACACTGGTGTTTTCTTACATAGGAATGGAAGCAAAGAGCGTAGCTATTAACGGGCAAAGCAGCATCGATGTAGAAATGTCAACAAGCATGGTTTTGGATGAAGTCATCGTTACGGCTTTTGGTAAGACTACGCGTGATGCTTTCTCAGGCTCTGCAAATGTGATCGGTGCCGAAGAGTTGGCAATCCGAAATGTAACTTCACCAATCTCAGCAATTGAAGGAAAAGCGACGGGCGTGCAGTTTACCTCACCTTCGGGTCAACCAGGTTCATCTCCAGGTATTGTCATACGTGGAGTTGGTACGCTGAATGGTTCTACCGCTCCGTTGATTATTGTAGACGGAATCCAGTTCGATGGTGCTCTAGCAACGCTAAGCCAAGACGATATCGAATCTATGACCGTACTAAAAGACGCTTCTTCAACTTCTTTATACGGCTCTAGAGCTGCCAATGGTGTTATCTTGATAACCACAAAGTCTGGTAATAGAGGCGGAGGTATCCGAGTTTCTACAAACGCACGGTATGGTTTTGTTACCCCAGCTATTCCATTCTACCCCGAAGTTGCCCCTGGAGAGTACTACGAAGTGATGTGGGAAGCCCTGAAAAATTCAAGTGCCGGAGGCGGTGACCCTCAGTACGCGTCAAATAATATTTTTAATAACCTAGCATACAATCCTTTTAACGTCCCTGGTGACCAGATCGTTGGTATTGATGGTAAGCTTAACCCAAATGCTTCTCTACTATACCAAAGCCTTGATTGGTACGATGTGTTGCAACAAAATGCAACAAGGAGCAACTACGGAGTTAATGTTTCTGGTGGAGGAAAAGACCATTCAGTATTTTTTTCTGCTTCATATCTAGACGAAGAAGGTTTTGTCCAAACTTCTGAATTTGATCGTTTGACAACCCGCGTGAGTTCTGAATTTAACGCCAACAAATGGTTGACTCTCGGAGGAAGTGCAAATGTGTCAATAACAAACTCAAGAGGTCCCAGCTCAGCAGGTACTGGAAGTATTGTAAACCCATTTGGTTTTGCAAAAGGTATCGGCTCGGTTTATCCAGTTTACGTAAATGATCAACAAGGCAACTTAGTTCGTGACGTAGCTGGCAACCTTGTCTTCGATAACGGTGAAGGCTTTTCTGAATTCGGGATAAACTCACGACCAGTCAATCAAGGAAGACACGCCCTTCAAGAGCTTCTCCTGAATGATGAGCGTAACCGGAATAACTTATATGCTTTCAATTTCTTCTCTGATATCGAGTTTTTTGAAGGTCTTAACCTAAGGGTTCAATACGGGAGAAATATTGACGAAGGCTTACAGAAAGAATACGAAAATAACATTATTGGTGATGCTCAACCAACCGGGCGTTACAGCGAAACAAGATTCAGAAGACAGATTGAAAACTTCAATCAGGTCTTATCTTACTTCAAGTCGTTTGACAATACTCACAATTTTGAGTTAACTGCCGGGCACGAAAGCCTAAACAGAACGTTCTCGAGCAACAACGCCCTTGTCATTGATCAAACTGCAGAGGGGATATTCGAATTTGCCAATTTCGCTACACCTGTTAGGGTTGGTGGTTCAACCACAACAAGGACCCTTGAAGGATATTTTGCACGGTTAAACTACAACTACAATAATAAATACTATCTAAACCTATCTGCCCGTAGAGACGGTTCTTCTATATTTTCGAGAGATTCAAGATGGGGTAATTTTTACGCCGCCGGTGCATCATGGAGATTAGATCAGGAAAATTTCATTAAAGAACTTCCTTGGGTCAGTCGCCTGAAATTAAGAGCATCTTACGGTGAAGTAGGTAATGACTTGTTAGGTGATTTCTTCTTATCTCAACCACGGTACAGCCTTACTTCTAATGCACAAAATCCGGGCATCTACTGGTCAGACATCGGAAACAATCAATTACAATGGGAAACTATCGAAAGTTACGATGTTGCCGTAGAATATTCTTTGTTCAATAATCTTATTGAAGGTTCAGTAGAATACTACCGAAGAAACTCTTCTGACTTGCTATACAATCTTCCAATTGCTTTGAGTAATGGGCAGAACGCTTTCCCATCGAATATCGGTGATATGTACAATGACGGTATTGAAATCATGGTGACCGCAAATCTTATGAGAAAGAAAGACTTCTCTTGGTCTGTAACCGCTATGGCTTCCACTCAAAACAACATGATTACTAATTTACCTGACCCGGTTGTGGTAGGTTCTCAACGATGGATTGAAGGCCGGTCAAGGTTCGATTTCTGGGTTTTACATACAGCTGGTGTAGATGCTGAGACAGGCGATCAATTATACTATAAATATGAGTTCGACGGTGGCACAGGAGAGACCGTTCCTGTTTTTGAAAATGGCATTCATGCAACCACAGACGATTGGCAAGATACTGAACGTGCATACGTGAATGCAAGTTCGGTTCCAGACATTTTAGGTTCATTCTCAAGTAGCCTGAACTACAAAGGGTTCTCGTTAGACTTTTTGTTTAACTACGGTATCGGTGGTGATATTTTGGATTTTGGCTACGCAGCCATGATGCACTCTGGAGACTATGGAAGTTCACTTCATCCAGATATCTTAGATACTTGGAGACAACCAGGTGATATTACAGATGTACCAAGAATGGAAAACGGGAACAATAACATCAGGACTCAGTCTTCGAGGTTCCTTACAGATGCCTCTTTTGTATCTTTCAGAAATTTAAACTTCGGGTATAGCTTCGGCAGTAACGTAGCTAAGAGTTTAGGATTGTCTGCTCTGAGAGTATCAGTAACCGGAGAAAATCTAAAGTTATGGAGTAACAGGGTTGGGTTAGACCCTCAGTACTCACTAAGCGGCACTCCGAGTGGCAATGACTTCAACCCCGCCCGCTTTATTACTTTAGGTATAAATGCTAATTTTTAATTGAAATACGATTATGTTTAAAAATATAAAATATTTAATATTAACAGTTGCGGTCTTGGCAAGTTCGTCTTGTTCAGATGAATTCCTTGATACCAAACCAACTGATGCCATCGCAGCGAGTGATGCCCTTGCTACTGAAGCAAATATGGCTCTCATCCTGAATGGAATGCACCGAAGCTTATACTCACAGTCACAAACTATTTTACCGGGTGGTACGGCTATCGCCAGTACAGGTAGAGCTAATGATCACTATTGGGTTCCAATGGGTGATAACATTGGAGGCACGCTGATTCATAGTGCAAATGCTAACAACTTAGGCTGGAGAAGTGTTGCCCAATGGATAGAACATCGGGATGAAACCTCCCTGACAACAAGTATCTTATGGTATCACCGTTACAACCTGATTGCTAATGCAAATACATTAATAAACAAAGTAGCCAGCGGAGACTTGCCTGTCACACCAAAGCTCAGAGAGATTGTCGGACAAGCTTATACCTACAGAGCTTTTGCTTACCTGTCTTTAGTACAGCACTACGCAAAAGGGTATTTAATAGGTAACCCAACTAGCGACCCCGGGGTGCCAATCCTGACGGCAACGGAAGCACCATTTGAGAGTGGCCCAAGAGCCTCCATTCAGGCTGTGTATGACCAAATAAATGCCGATTTAGATGAGGCAATTGCTAATTTTAAGCAAGCTACCCCAAGACAAAGCGGTTCAGCCTTTCATAAATCACATCTAAACATAGACGTTGCTTGGGGTCTTAAAGCACGAGCGGCGTTAAATTCCGGAGATTGGACGACTGCCGCAAATGCCGCACAGCAAGCCAGACAAGATTATCCAATCATGGGAGAATCAGATTGGAAGGCCGGTTTTAACTCAACACTTTTACCTGAAGTGATTTGGGGAAGTAATGTTCTGGGTACCGAAACCACGTTCTTTAGGTCTTATTTTTATCTGGCATCTAATACCTTCAACGGAAGCCAGATCAGGAATAACCCCAAGATAGCCGATAGAAGATTGATTGATATCATTCCGGAAACTGACTACCGTGGTGACGCATTCCTACCGGATGCACCAAACTCAAGTACCTCTGCTGCTAACGGCACAGGTGGGTGGGCAAACAATACAAACCCACTTTACACTACTCGTACGGAGTTTGACGCAGCAATTGCTGAGATTAAGCAAACTTACGGCTTGGTGTCAGGACACAGAACGCACCCTTACATGCACTTCAAATTAAAGCAGCAATCACCCGGAACAATTGAACCGGATGATATAATCTACATGCGTTCTTCCGAAATGTATCTTATTGAAGCGGAAGCCAAAGCGATGTTAAATGACATCGCTGGTGCTCAGGAAGTATTGAGACCCTTGGGCGAAGAGCGTGACTCAGCTTATGACGTTACTGCGTATAACACCCAAGAAAGCCTAATAGAACATATCAAGTTCCAAAGAAGACTTGAACTATGGGGCGAAGGTTTTACTTACACGGATAAAATCCGTTGGGATGAAGGTATCAATCACGCTGCCAACGCTGGTTCTGGTGCATCTGAAACTATTTACCAAGATGGCTTCTTTCAAGATAAGCCATCTGTGAATCCGAAGTGGGTATTCCTTATTCCACAGCGAGAAATTGATACAAATACGTTCATTTCTCCTGATGACCAAAACCCTTAATAAACTTCGTTTATTTTGACTTTAAAAAAGAGGCATACACTTACGTGTTTGCCTCTTTTTTGGGTTTATGAATAATTTATCAGCAACTGACAACGAATTACTAATTTACAGCATCTACCTGCAAACTAACGTAACTCACGCCTTTATGAAGTGGACTCTATTCTCTATTTTACTGTTGGCAATCAATACCAGTGTTTCTGCGGCTGCTTACAAAGGCACGGTAAAAAATCAAGACGGCGAAATACTTCCCTACGCGTCTATTTTCGTGAAAAACACAAACTTAGGAACAAACAGCAACGCAAACGGCGAGTTTAGCATTTCACTCGAACCGGGTACGTACGAGATTATTTTTCGATATTTGGGTTACGAAACGATTAGTAAATCCATTACGATCGGGCAGACGAACGTTACCGAAAATATTACGATGAAACCAACGGTAATTTTATTGAAAGAAGCCGTAATCGGAAATAGTAAGGAAGACCCCGCCATGACCATCATGCGAAAAACCGTGGCGATGTCTGAAATTCACGATAAGGAACTCGCCGCTTACACGTACCGAGCCTACCTGAAAGGCAATATGAAAGTGACCGATGCCCCAATGTTTATGGAAAAGGTGTTAGAGAAACAATATATTAAGCTTAACCAATTGTACGTTTTTGAGTTTGTGTCAGAAGTTGCTTTCAAGCAGCCTAATACTGTAACGCAACGAATAACTGGCAAAAAAGACAATTTACCGCCAACCTTACGAGATAATATAGACGTTCAGGCAGGTATCGGGAGATTCGGACTGTATAATCCTGCTGATATCTACTCGCCCGTTACTGTTAAGGGAGTACGAAATTACAATTTTGAATACCTCGGCTATTTTGAAGAAGCGGGAAGGATAATCAACAAAATTAAGGTAATCCCGAAGCGAAACATCGAAAATGTTGAATCTGGAGTTCTGAACATAGTAGATGGTTCTTGGTACATTCACAGCTACGATTTCAAGTCAAAAGTAAGTAACGGGACTGTTCGGACTGAAGTTATCAACGAGCTTATCGACGATGTTTGGGTGCCGAATAACTTTAAGTCTTCTGCCGATGTTGAGGCACTCGGTTTTACGATCAAGACAAATGCAGTTATTTCTTTCAAAGACATGAAACTGACCAAAAATCCGAAATATGCCCGACTAAAACCGACAATCATTGACGAAAAGTTATTCGTAAACGAACGGATTTCTAAAACCGAAATAAAATCATCAGACAAGAAGAAAAGTGAATTAACGATTCAGGACTTAATGACGTTGAAAAAAGAATTTGCGAAAGAAGATAAAGCCGAATTACGAAGTAAAAAAGAAGCGGATGTATTGAGCGTTCGGAATTACGTGATTGATAGCTCAGCAAGAGAACGGGACAGCACTTTTTGGAACATTGAAAGGCAAGTTCCGCTGACCGTAAACGAAATAAAAGGCTTCGAGCAAGCGGACAGTATTGTGATTGCAAATTTTGACGAAATAAGCAAGAAACTAAAAAAAGATAGCGTCAAAAAAGCAGAACCAAATAAGTTTAAAATAACTCATATGCTTGGCGAAAATACGTACAAATATGGTAAAGTAACCGACTCACTTTCAACGTATTATAGGGATAACTTTATTCTTGGAAGCATTTTCGACGATAGCCGATTTAACGCCGTAGAAGGTTACGCCACCGGAATTCCCGGGTTCAAATACCAACGGAATTATTCTAAGAACGATTACTTCAATATCGGGGTAAACACATACTATTCCTTTCAACGAAAACGCCTAAACGGTGATATAAGAACTGAATACAAAACCGAACGAATTTCCTTGAAAGCCGAAGCTGGAAGGCGGGTTTTTCAATTCAACGAAAACGAACCCATTACTCCAATTCTTAACGCTGCCAATGCTCTGTTAAACGGCGTTCATTACGCTAAATTCTACGAGAACACCTACGCTAAAGTTGATGCTACGTACAAACCGTCGGCGAAATGGAAAGCTGGTTCGGGCGTTCGAATCAGCAACCGTTCTTTTCTGGAAAATGTAGTTAACAACGGCTGGAGAAATAAAGAAACCCTCTTTGAGTCAAACACTTTTCGTCACGAGAACGGAACGTCTTCGGCATTTGAAAACAATCGTTTAACGGAATGGAACGTTAGTCTATCCTTTGCTCCGCGTGGGACAATAAGTTATTACAATAGCAAAAAGCAGTTGAATTTTCAGAACTCGCCCCGCTTTACTATTTCAAATACTTCGGCATTTGGAAACGGGGCGTATAACTTACTCGATTTTACCGCCGTTCATACACAACGTTTGGGTAAATCAAGCTTTGAAACCAGATTGAGTGTTGGAACTTTCTACGGGCAAAAGCCAATATATTTACTTGACTATAAGTATTTCAACGGAAATCTGTTATTCACCATGGAAGGCGGCGACTTCCGTAATTTAGATTATTACCGCTACTCTTCGGACGAAAACTACCTGACGTGGTTTAACGAATTCAGACCCAATAAATTCATTCTCTCCTCGCTCCCGTTTGTGGCAAAAAGAGGAATCAAAGAGTACATTTTCCATAATTTGTTAGTAAATCCGTACATCACCCATCAGGAAGTTGGCTACGGAATAAGTTTACTGAATTTACTTAAATTTGAAGTAATCGGCGATTTTAATAACGGGATATTCAATCAATTTTCGTTTAGGTTGCGAGGCGATTTACCAAATTGATAGAATTTGAAATTCACTTATAAAAAACGCCCCTCGTTCACGATGAACAAGGGGCGTTTTACTTTACACTTCGACAAGCTAAATGTGACACAATTTAAGCATCATTCAACGCTTCAGCTCCACCTACGATTTCAAGAATCTCTTTCGTAATGGCTGCCTGACGTGAGCGGTTGTATTGTAGCTTTAGTTCTTTTAATAGATCTCCGCCGTTTTCGGTGGCTTTATCCATTGCGGTCATACGAGCTCCGTGTTCTGAAGCATTCGACTCCAAAACGGCTTTGTACAACTGCATTTTGATTGCTTTTGGCATCAATTCAAGGATAATTTCTTCTTCTGATGGCTCAAAGATGTAATCCGTATTTACCGGAGCTACATTTTCTTCCACTTTCTCAACTAATGGCAACATTTTCTCCGCACGAATAATCTGCGTAGCAACGTTTTTGAATTCGTTAAATACGAGAGATACTTCATCGTACGTTCCGTTTGCAAAAGCCTCCATGGCGTCTTCGGCTGCTTCGCGGGCAGCGGCGAAGTTCAGGTTCGTGAAAATATTCATGTGCTCACGATTCACATCTACTTTGCGACGGGCAAATGCTTCAGCACCTTTCTTACCCAACGCCATAACTTTTACGTTACCTTTAGCAGCTTGTGTAGCGTATTTCTCGTTAATGAGAGCAACTGCAGTTTTTACTACGTTGGTATTAAAGGCACCGCATAATCCACGATCAGCGGTTACTAAAATAATCAACACGTTATTTACTTCCCGAACGGTTGTGTAAGGACTCAACGCTCCGGTATCAGTATTAGACGAAACGGTAGCAATCATCTGATTAAGCTTATTCGCGTACGGACGCATCTGCGTGATGGCATCCTGAGCACGACGAAGCTTAGCCGCCGAGACCATTTTCATGGCACGGGTAATTTGCATCGTTGAGTTTACCGATGTAATTCTATTTCGTACTTCTTTTAATGAAGGCATGTTTCTTTGGGAAATTGGTGATTTTTGAAATTGGTGAATCAGCGATTTTCCAATCCACTAATTCACCAATTATAGAATTCACTATTTATGAATTAAGCAGCGTATTTAGCGGCTAATTCTCTTCCGAATTTCTTGATATAATCCGTAATTTCTGTTTCCAGTTTACCAGCGGCAAGCGTCTTGATATACTCAGGCTTAGCGGCGTTCATTTGGGTCAGGAATTCGCTTTCAAACTCTTTCACACGGTCAACCGGTACTTTATCCATTACACCGTTAATAGATGCGTAAATCATAGCAACCTGATCTCCAACTGGAGAAGGTGAGAATTGAGCTTGCTTCAAGATTTCCTGGTTACGACGGCCACGGTCAATCGTCAACTGCGTAGCAGGGTCAAGATCTGAACCGAACTTAGAGAAGGCTTCCAATTCACGGAATTGAGCCTGATCAAGTTTCAAAGTACCAGATACTTTCTTCATCGACTTAATCTGAGCGTTACCACCCACACGAGATACCGAAATACCCACGTTAATTGCCGGACGAATACCTGCATTAAACAAGTTGGACTCTAAGAATATCTGACCGTCAGTAATCGAAATTACGTTAGTTGGGATATAAGCAGAAACGTCACCAGCTTGTGTTTCAATGATTGGAAGGGCTGTTAACGAACCGCCACCTTTTACTTTACCTTTCAACGAAGGAGGTAAATCATTCATTTGCTGAGCAATTTCGTCCGAAGAGTTAATCTTCGCTGCTCTTTCCAGCAAACGCGAGTGAAGGTAGAAAACGTCTCCAGGATAAGCTTCACGACCCGGTGGGCGACGAAGTAATAGAGAAACTTCACGGTAAGCAACGGCTTGCTTCGACAAATCGTCAAATACTACCAATGCCGGACGACCCGTATCACGGAAGTATTCACCAATGGCGGCACCCGTAAACGGAGCAAAGAACTGCATTGGAGAAGGATCAGCGGCGTTGGCAGCAACGATTACCGTATAATCCATGGCTCCGTAACGACGTAGCGTTTGCTCAATTTGCTTTACCGTTGATGCTTTTTGACCACAAGCAACGTAAATACAAAATACTGGCTCGCCTTTATCGAAAAATTCTCTTTGGTTGATAATGGCATCAATACAAACGGCAGTTTTGCCAGTTTGACGATCACCAATTACTAATTCCCGTTGGCCACGGCCAATTGGAATCATGGCGTCAATTGATTTAATACCAGTTTGAAGTGGTTCGGTAACTGGCTCACGATAAATAACGCCAGGGGCTTTACGCTCCAACGGCATATTAAACGTTTCACCTACGATTGGTCCGTTACCGTCAATTGGTTGGGCAAGAGTATTCACAACCCGACCTACGATACCTTCACCTACTTGGATGGAAGCAATTTCACCCGTACGTTTCACGGTAGCTCCTTCTTTGATTCCGGTAGCATCGCCTAAAAGTACTGCTCCTACATTGTCTTCTTCAAGGTTCAACGCAAGTGCTTTCAAACCGTTTTCGAAGGCGATAAGCTCTCCCGCCTGTACTTTTGAAAGTCCATAGATACGGGCAACACCGTCACCAATTTGCAATACGGTGCCTACTTCTTCTAATTCAGCTTCGGTTTTTGCTCCCGCAAGTTGCTCACGCAAGATTGCCGAAACTTCGTCTGGTCTTATTGATGCCATAAATCGTTTATAAATATATGTTTGTCTGAAAAATTAACTGTAAAAAAAACAAACGACATTACCTTATAATAGGCAGATTGCTTTTTCGGGTGCGAAATTAGGCACGAAATTTCACAATTCCGATATTTGACCTAATAAATGTGGGGATTGGTTGGACTTTTCCGGTAAAGCTTAAGTGAAACAAACACTGTATAGATATGACTCTGATGGAGTCAAAACCAAGATAGTAGTAGTTCTACTCAATTACAGCAAAGGCACGTACGCCTACAACTTAATCCGGTACGGCTTATTCAACTTTCTTCCCAATAAAGCGTTTGCTTCTGTATCGTTTACAAATTCTTCTTTTTCAGGATTCCATTGTAGCGGGCGTTTGAGTTCGTAGGCGATATTCCCGATGTTACAAACGGTTGCCGTACGATGCCCAATTTCTACATCACAAAGCGGTTTATTCCGGGTTTGCATACAGTCCAAGAAATCATCGTAATGCGTTTTTGTTTTAGGAAGCAGCACGTCGTTAGCCTTGGGTTCAACGTTCTTCAATTTTTCGGGCAAATCCAGAAACGAGCGGGAAATATCCATCGTACCTTCCGTCCCGATGAAACGGATAGCGTTTCCACGGTCGAAGTTCTCGTGTTTCATCACGATGCCGTTGGCGTATTCGTACTGCAACCCTTTCACTTCTTTATCTTTATTTACGTCATAATTTGCTGGCGGATTCATGGAAACGGGTCCGGTACCATCCATACCCAAAGCCCACTGAGCAATATCATACATATGAGCCCCCCAATCCGTCATGTAACCGCCACCGAAGGGCTTATATTCCCGCCATTTTGCCCAAAATTCGTCTTTAAGCGTCGGGGCTAGTAATTCATTATACGGAGCATCGCCGTTTGGCCCGAGCCACGTTTGCCAATCCAAATGAGCGGGAATTTCCTGAGCAGTAAAGTCAATGTCTTTAGGTGGATTTCCAACGCAAACCAATATCTCTTGAATATCACCGAGATAACCGTTGCGTACCAGTTCAGCTCCTTTTCGGAAATATTCCTGAGAGCGTTGCATACTTCCCGTTTGGAAAACCCGGTTATTTTTTCGCGTTGCGTTTACCATCGCCCGACCTTCTTTTACGGTTAATGAAAGTGGCTTTTCGCAGTAAATATCTTTTCCCGCCTGAGCTGCTTGTACGGCCTGCACGGCGTGCCAATGATCTGGCGTAGCAATTACTACGGCATCAATACTTTTATTGACAAGCAGTTCGGGGTAGTTTCCAAAGGCTTGTACATCTTTATCACCTACTTCACCACCCGCTTTTTGTACAGCTTTGCGGTGAACGTCAAGCAGTAAATTCCGTTTTCCCTCGTGCGGGTCAGCGATTGCCAATACGTTTATGCGTCCGGTATCTACAAACCGTTTTAATAAACCACGCCCTTGTTTTCCAGCACCAATAAAGCCGATATTTATTTTATCACTCGGAGCAAGAAAACCATTTCCGAGAACGTGGCGTGGCACAATAAAAAAAGAAGACAGTACCGCAGATTTCTTTATGAAATCACGGCGATTAACGGAGTTACTCATTTTGTAATTTTATAGTTGAATAGAATGATGGATTAAAGATAAGCTTTTTCCTTTGAATTAGAAATGGTGCAATCTCAGCTGTATTGAATTCCCTTTAGCTTCGAACGAGTAGTAAAGTTACTTTTCTGTATCAATCTCGGAAAAAATGAAAGAAGTTACTACCGTGAATGGCTTTGTAAACCTTCAGGTTCTACATTGCAGCATAAAACAACAATTTGCCTATGCCCGTCAAAAAAATACTCGCCAGAAAACGCATTGCTCTCGTAGCTCACGATAATAAAAAAGTGGAACTGATTGAATGGGCGAGATATAACAAAACTACGTTGACCAAACACCAACTCTTCGCAACCGGAACTACGGGGCAATTGATAGAAGATGCTCTCGATGTCCATATCACAAGATTCCTGAGCGGTCCGCTTGGTGGAGACCAGCAGATTGGGGCTTCCATTGCCGAAGGTAAAATAGACATCTTGATTTTCTTTTGGGATCCGATGTCCGCTCAACCTCACGACCCTGATATTAAAGCGTTACTTCGTCTTGGCGTTACGTGGAATATCCCGATTGCGATGGATAGGTCATCCGCAGATTTTATCCTGACTTCTCCACTCATGAATGAAGATTATGAAGTCATTTTACCGGATTACAACACTTACTTGAAACGACAAGTATAAGTTCTACTTCACTAATTCCTAAGCTTCTTTAGCGTAGTAGTTATAATCCGTGAGGAGTTGATTCAGGAATTTAAAATCGTTCAAATCCGTTTGAATTGTCAACAATTCTTTAATACGAGTAGCAAGTAGTTTTATTATTTCAACATCATCGTGACCCGCAGTTTCAGCGTAATACTTGATTTTATTTAAGTCCCCGTCGGAGAGCCGCATTACTTCAGGAAATTGCGGTTCGTAGTTTTGACTGTAATCAGCGTACGCAATCACAGTATCTTTCAAGCTCACTTGTTGCTCTTTTATATTAATCACCACCGTATTTGCTGCCATATCACCGAATCGTTGATTCTTGGGCGTGAAGACTATCAGCAAAAATCCGAAGAAAGGACTGAATACACCGAAGGTGGCGAAGAGCGGATTCAGAAAAGAGAACAGCATCAGCGACCAAACATCTACTAAGTTAAATAACCATCGGGTGGCACATTGATAAACCGACGGCAAATTTCCCTCAATACTTATTACCTGAATCCGCATCAGCCATTTACCGGGCGTTTGCCCTTTATTGAGCCATTCAAACAGAAAAGAATACAACAAAAGCGGAATTTGCGTTACGTATAGTAAGTACTCGTTCCCACCAAATGAGGCTAACATGGCGAAGAAGTACACCGACTTAATGAACATATCAATCAGGAACGCCAACGCCCGCTTGCCGACGTTCGCAATCTCAAACTCCAGCGGGATATTGATATAAGTGGGGATGTAATGTAGCTTCGTGGACATAGAAGTAAACCGCACAAAAAAACAATGGACAATGCCTAAATATCTATTCTTTTTTTTAATAAATTGGCAATAAATCGGTTTGATTTTACTTTGTAGTCCACAAAACAAGATTCGTTAGGTGTTTACATGAGAGAAAGCACATTTATTTTCAAGAATAAAGAACGTTGGGAAAGCGTAGAAAACGGGGAAGAAAAATCCAGTGACGAACTCGCCGATGATTTCGTGGAATTGGTGAACGACCTTTCCTACGCCAAAACCAATTATCCAAGTAGCAAACTCACTGCGTACCTCAACTCCTTATCCAGCCGACTTTACAAACGCATTTTTCTTGGTTTCAAACAAGACAGCAACCCCGTTGCCATATTTTGGAAAAAGGATTTCCCACTAATTCTGGGTCACCGCAGACACGTTTTATGGTTTGCCACTGGTTTATTTCTAACGTTCTGCGTGTTGGGTTATATTTGCTCGATTGTGGAAGAAGACTTCGTTGTTGGTATTTTAGGAAGCGAGTACGTGAATATGACTTCGCAGAACATCGCCGAAGGAAAACCATTCGGCGTTTACGAATCCGAGTCGCCGCTACTGATGTTCATGAAGATTTTGACGAATAACCTCATCGTTGGTTTACTTGTTTTTGCTTCGGGAATCCTGCTTAGTTTAGGTTCGGTTTATTATACATTTACTAACGGAATCATGATTGGGGCGTTTTTCTCGCTCTTCATTTTGCGGGGACTCGGACTCGATGCTATTTTCGTGATCATGCTTCACGGAACCTTTGAATTAATGGGACTTATTTTGGAATGTGCCGCCGGATTAATCCTCGGCCTTAGCTTCTTATTCCCAAAAACCCTCAGCCGCAAACAAGCATTTATGACGGGGCTTTCTGAAAGTGCCCGCATTTACATCGGAGCAATTCCGTTTACGTTTATGGCGGCGGTGATTGAAAGCTTCGTTACGTATTTAGGGCGTGGCGGCATTCGGGGAAGTAACCCCACTTTACTGGTACCACTTGGTCTGGTATTTATCGCTTCGTGGGTGGTTGTAATCTGGTATTTTTACGTCTATCCAAACAAGGTAAAAAAACAGTATCCTTACCACAATTATTTACAGCAATTCTATGATTAAAAAAATGCTGTTGGGGATTTGTATATTCACTTTAACGATTCAATCCGTCAATGCCCAAACGGAAACGCCCGTTTCGGAGGAAGAAGTTGAAAAACTAAAAGCTTCCGAAGAAGATTTGTGGTACACCGATTTACCGCTTCCCGAAGAGACAAAAACGACCGATCCTGAAAAAAACACAACAGTTCCAGCTTGGATAACCTTGGTATTCAAAGCAATTATGTGGGCGGTAATTGCGGCAATTTTGGGTTACATCGTTTACGTCATCGTTCAGCAAATCCGGTTGAATAAGTCGGCGGTGAACGAAGTCATCGACGACGATATTGAAATTGAATCGGCGGAAAAACTGAGCCAGATTGATTTCAAAAAATCCATTCAGCAAACACTCGAAAAAGAGAACTACCGACTCGCCATCCGATTCTACTATTTGTGGTTAGTTCAACAATTGAGCGACGACGGGTTGATTATTTTCACCAAAGACAAAACCAACCAAACCTACGTGCGGGAATTGACAAAAAACCAACGGGTTTCTGACGAAGTCGGTACAAGTTTTAAGACCTGCACTCGACTTTACGAATACGTTTGGTTCGGTAATTTTGCGGTGGACAAAAGTCGTTTCGAGGAAATAGAACCGCAGTTTTCTTTCATCTTAAATCAACCTACCGGATGAAGAAGACGAAAATTTTACTTCTTGGTTTTCTTTCAATACTGGCAATCTATGGCTGCAATAACCGCCGTTTTTCCAAGTTTTTCACGATGTCCACAACTTCGTACAAACCATACGACAACAAGTTTTTTTTCGATGAATTAAAGGAACTCGATACTGACTTCATTGAAAACGAAAATACACTTGTAAACTACGGAAGTACTGGTTGGAAGGAAGAAACCAGAGACACAAATGATGTTTTTATTCTTATGACGCCACGTTTTCATCCGGGCGACGAAGAAGTAAAGGCATTGAAAGAGTTCGCATCTCGTGGGAATAACGTAATTCTGTTATCGTACTCAATTAATGAAACATTGCGGGATTCGTTGTTTTATCAAGTTGATAATTCTAATAATTTTCACAATTATTTCATGCCCGACTTAGAGCGTGGCGATTATCGTTTTTTGTGGAAAGGTGCGGCTGACAGCTCACTAAACGACAGAGAACACTGGTTTCCCGGACATACGCCGTTATCTGCCCCGCTGGATTCTGTTTATGAATTAAGCAACAACGCCGTTACGGAAATCGAACCGCTTTTGATTAGTGACGAAGGAATGCCACGAATGCTGAAAATGACTTGCGGCAAGGGGAAAATATATTATAGTAATTCGCCGATAATGTTTACGAATTACTTCCTCCTCTACAAGAAGAATTACCGATTTCTGAACGAATTTATCAGCGAAACCGGGCTTGATACCCGCCGCATAATCTGGGATAATTATTACCGCAAACAGAAATCAAGAGAAAGTAGACCTTCTACCCTTTCGCGAGTTTTGGGAATCATTCACCAATATCCGCCGCTGACGTGGGCATTCTACACACTTTTAAGTGGGTTGGCGTTATTCATTTTAATCTATTACCGTCGCACCTTGCGGCAGGTTGCTATAATTCCACCGCTAAAAAATTCGGCATTAGGTTTTACGAACGTCTTGAGCAATCTCTACTGGAACCGTCAGGATCACGCCGCAATTGCTCACAAAATAGTGCAACACTTACACGAATATCTTCATACTAAATTTCAGATTTACAACAAAGATTTCACACTCGACAACATTGAAAAACTTGCCGCCAAAACGAACGTTGACAAATTATTAATAAAAGACCTACTGCGTCAAATAGAACAGATGAACAATGGAATAGAAATTGACAAGTACTTTTTGAACAGTTTATACACGAATACACAAAGATTTTATAAAATTTCGGGCGGGAAGAACTAAAGAGGCGAAAAATCTTTCGCCCAGACTTCGCCCCAACCATCAATATCTATGGAAGAACAAAATATACCTTTTAAAAACCGACTGGAGATAGAGAAGCTATCGACCGCCGTAGAGCAATTAAAAACTCAACTCGGACGCGTAATTTCGGGACAAAGCGACGTGATAGATTTACTACTCGTAGGATTACTTTGCGACGGTCACGTATTGCTAGAAGGCGTACCCGGAGTTGCCAAAACGATGCTCTCAAAACTGATGGCAAAATCACTAGACATTTCGTTCCGACGGTTGCAATTCACGCCCGATTTGATGCCATCAGATGTGTTGGGAACTTCCGTTTTCAACCCAAAAACGCTGGAGTTTGAATACAAGCCCGGGCCCGTTTTTAGCAATTTTATCTTGATTGACGAAATCAACCGTTCGCCCGCGAAAACGCAGGCGGCATTGTTTGAGTTGATGGAAGAACGCCAAATTACGATTGACGGAACCTCCTACCCAATGCACGAACCATTTATGGTAGTAGCTACACAAAACCCGATTGAGCAGGAAGGAACGTACCGGCTTCCCGAAGCTCAGCTCGACCGATTTTTATTGAAAGTAATAGTCAGTTATCCAAGCTTTGAAGAAGAGCTTGAAATGCTAAGACGCTTTAATTATCAAAAAGTTACAGATTCAATCGTTGATTTTCAGCCCGTACTTTCTCAGGAAAAACTGATCGAATTACGGCAGCTGGTAAAAGCCGTTTTAATGGACGATAATTTACTGAAATACATTGCCCAAATCACGCAAGCAAGCCGTTCGAATAATCAACTCGAACTAGGCATTTCCCCCCGTGCCGCAATTGCCTGGATGACCGCTTCAAAAGCCTACGCCGCACTGCAAGGTCGGGATTTTGTGACGCCAGACGATATTAAATCAATCAGCAACGCAGTATTACGGCACCGATTAATCCTTACACCTGATGCCGAAATGGAAGGCATCACCGCCGATGAATTACTGGAGGATATTATTAATAAAACTGAGATTCCACGCTAAACCTCAACAATGCACTTCCTACTCCAATTCTATTTAACCAATCGGTTTTTCGCTGCTTTAGCGGCGTGCGTAGTTATCCTGTGTTTTGGCGTGTTGCTTACGCCACTTTTCTGGTTGGGTCAGGCAGGCATATCCTTACTCGTAGTGGGTGCAATTATTGAAGGTATTATTCTATTTTGGAAGGAAGAAATCGTGAAATTTGAGCGAGTACTTCCCGCAAAATTAAGCAACGGCGATGATAATAAAATCTGGTTTACGGTTCAAAACAAATCGGCAAATGACCTGAACGCTCGTTTATTAGAAGATTTCCCCGAACAACTCCAACTGCACAATTGGGAAAAGCGATTCTCGCTGCAACCGAATAAACAGCATCGGCTGAGTTACACTATTCACCCAACCGAACGCGGCGAATATAATTGGCGAAACAGCCAGCTTTTTCTCGAAACCAATCGTTTCAAATTAGTAACCCGACGCTGTGTTTTCCCAACAGATGAAATCATTCCGTGCTACCCGTCTTTCGAGCAATTTAAAGAACTCAGAATTTCGGCGTTGGTAAACAGCAACAACGAAGCAAATTCTACCATGATTCGGAAAATCGGGCAAAGTCTCGAATTTGAGCAAATCAAAAATTACGTTGGCGGTGACGACTTCCGGCACATTAATTGGAAAGCAAGTGCCAAGCAAGGCAAACTCATGCTGAACCAGTATCAGGAAGAACGCAGTCAGGATATCTATTCCGTTATTGATTTAGGGCGAAATATGCAGCAACCATTTAACGGGCAAACACTACTTGATTACAGCATAAATGCTTCATTGGCTTTAACAAAAACTGTACTCAGCCTCAAAGACAAAGTAGGATTAATCACGTATTCGGCAGATGAGTGCACCGTTTTACCACCACGAAGCGACGTAAATCAATTCAAAAAAGTAAACGAAAAACTATATAGTATTTCAAGCGATTTTCAGGAATCTGGCATGGAAAAACTGTACCGTTTTGTGAGGTATCGCGTCAGGCAACGGGGACTTTTTGTCATTTTCTCAAACTTTGACACCATCCAATCCTTGCACCGGAATTTACCTTATTTACGGGCAATCGCTAAGTATCATTTAGTTTTACTGGTCATTTTTGAAAACTCCGAACTTGAATCTTACGCCGAAGAAACTGCCACTGACGTAAAAGAGATTTACGACAAAACGATGGCAAAGCACCTGCTTTTTCAGAAGCGTTTGATTGCGAAAGAAATAAGTAAGTTCGGGATGCAAAGCCTTGTTACGAAGCCCGAAATGTTGAATTCAGATTTAATCAATAAATACCTGAATATAAAAAGAAGGCAGATGCTGTGAGAAACTATTTACGCGACCTCAACGTCGTTGTTTATTCATCTTGAATAAAACATAAAAACTACCCCGTTTCATACACGCAAATACTGGCTATAATATACTTGTGGGCAGAAAGTTGTATCATATATATAGTCGCAAAAATACCTTGTAAAATTTACTTGAATACAGTTGAATTTTTAACCATTCTTTTTATTTAGATTTGCCGAGTTTTTTTAACCTAAATCTATACATGGCAAAAAAATTTCTTCTGATTTTTTGTGCTATTTTTCTGCTGATCGGTTCGGCGAAAACGCAAGCTCAAAATAAAAACGTTTCCGGTGTTGTTACCTCCTCTGAGGATGGTGTGGAGCTACCCGGGGTAAGTGTTAAGGTGAAAGGTTCTACGCGAGGAACTTCAACCGACGCCAATGGAAAGTACACCATCTCAGTTAGTGCTGACGAGACGCTCGTATTTAGTTATATCGGCATGCAGTCGGTAGAACTGAAAGTAGGAAACCAATCTACTATCAACGTCAAACTAAAGTCTGACGCATCACAACTTAACGAAGTGGTGGTTACAGCTTTTGGCGTTGAAAAAGAAAAACGTACGTTAGGTTACGCTACGCAAACCGTTAGCGGTGATGACGTAAACGAAACCCAACGCGAAAACTTCCTGAACGCACTGCAAGGCAGAGTGGCTGGTGCAACTATCAACGCAACCAGCGGTGCTCCGGGTGCTTCGTCGCAGATTGTTTTGCGTGGTTTCAACTCGTTGAGCGGAAATAACTCACCACTTATTGTGGTAGACGGTTTACCAATTGACAACCAAACCCTTGACCAAAACAACCTAACCGTGCAAGGCTCAAACCGTCAAAACGATTTTACCAACCGTGCCGCCGACATAAACCCGAACGATATTGAATCGATTACGGTACTGAAAGGTCCAGAAGCTGCGGCTCTTTACGGTATTCAGGCGGGAAGTGGTGCAATCGTAATAACAACGAAGAAAGGCAAAGCGGGGAAAATGAAAATTAGCTACGATAATAACTTTCGGGTTGATCAGACGTACCTTTTCACCGATGTACAAGACGTTTTTGGTATCGGTTTTCTGGGCGATTCTACCCAAACTCGCCGTGCTTTCGGGCCGAGGCTCGCTTCGGGAGTTCAGACGTTCGACAATACCCGCAACTTCTTTCAGGATGCCTTAACGCAACGTCATAACTTATCTTTAAGCGGTGGCGTGAAAAACGTAACTTACCGCTTTTCGGGAAGCACAATTAATCAGCAAGGAACTATTCCGACAACGGGCTTTGACCGCTACAACGGACGTTTGACGCTCGGTTATAAAACGAAAAACAATATGTTTGACGTAACCGGAACCGGTGCCTACACATACAGCTACAACCAAAAGGCCTTGCGTGGAGCGGGCGGATTTTTGCAAGCGTTAGTTTCGTGGCCAATTACGAGCGATGCCCGTGATTATTTGAACGAAGACGGAACAAGAAAACGCTTCTTCGACAACGAAAATTTTCAGGAATCTGATAACCCGTATTGGTTAGTAAATCAAAACGAAAGCTCAGACGAAACGAATAGATTTAACTACAATTTAGCCGCAAACTTCCGACCAACGAAATGGCTAACCCTCTCTGCAAAAGGAAGTTACGACGGATACAAAACCACGGGCGATACGTTCTTTGACCCACGTTCAAACCAATTTTTCAGCGTTGGTGGTCAGATAGAGAACTACACCGTTGATTACCGTGGATTCAGCGGTGTTTTCCTTGCCACGGCAACTAAGACGGTCGGTAAATTTGATAACCGTTTAATGGTTGGATCGGCGATTGACGACTGGAGAACCGAAACATTTTCCGAAAGGGGACAGAATTTACAAGTGGTAAATGATGAATTTGTAAACGATTTTTCAACAATTGATCCGGCAACTTATCTCAACAGCCGTACGCTTGGAAGAGATACGTTATCGCTGCGACGTTTAGTCGGCGTTTTTGCTGAATACACTGTTAGTTATGACCGTTGGTTAAACCTAACCGTTGCGGGTCGTAATGACGTTACATCTACACTTCCAAAGGCTTCGCGTTCGTTCTTTTATCCATCGGCGAGTTTGTCGTTTGTTTTCAGTGATCTATTGGGAATAAATCCTAAGTTGTTGACCCTTGGCAAATTACGGGCTTCAGTTGCCGAAACTGCGAAAGACATTTCGCCGTACGGTTCGCAGTCAGTTTATAACCTTCAACTCACCAGCGGCTTGGGTTACGGCTACGGTTTCACGAACAATAACCCGAATATCGTGCCCGAACGTCAGCGGACGTTTGAATTAGGCACAGAATTGAAGTTTTTAGACAACCGCCTCGGCGTTGATTTTACCTACTACAATACGCTAAACGTAGGTCAGATTGTACGTTTGGTGCGTTTGAGCTACGGAACGGGCTTTATTTTATCGACACTCAACGTGGCTGACACCCGAAACCAGGGAATGGAATTGATGCTAACGGCACAACCCATCAAAACCCGTAACTTTGTGTGGAACGTTAACGTAAACGCCGCCGGAACACGCAACGAAGTGTTGGGCTTACCGAGCAATATCCCAGAATATTACAACTCAGATACATGGGTAGATGCGTTCAGAAATGGCTTAACTCTGGGAAGTACAACTACTTCTCTCACTGGTCAAGATTATTTACGAAACGACGCTAATCAGGTTTTGATTGACCCAAACACGGGCTTCCCGTTAGTAAACCCAGTTTACGTTCCGATTGCGGAGCGTAACCCAAGAATTACCGGAGGAATCCTGAACAGTTTTAGCTACAAGAAATTGACGTTCGGCTTTAACCTTGATTACCGTATCGGTGGCGACATCATGAACGGAACGGAATACTGGAATACCCGTGAAGGCTACAGCACCCGCACCCTTGACCGTGAGCAAACCATCATTGTACCAGGCATTTTGCGTGATGGCTTAGAAAACTCAGCTACACCAACTACCAACACCATGCAAATCATACCGAGCACAAGCTCGTACTTTCAGGATGGTCGGGTGTACGCTTCCAACTTCGTGGAGCGTAACATCAATTGGTTGAGATTGCGTGAAATTCGTATCAGCTACACCTTGCCAACGGCGTTTGTGCAACGGGTTAAAAGTATTTCAAGTGTGAGTGTTTACGCTTCGGGAACTGACCTATTTATCTTGAGCAATTACTCAGGAGCAGATCCGTCGGCAAACTCAAACAACGCCGCAACGGCGGGTATTGGTGGTTTCGGGATTGATTATTTCACCGCATCCACGCCAAGAGGTTTCAACGCCGGAGTCCGTCTTGACCTCGGAGGACGTTAATTTTCATCAAAAAACCTTAATACCCCTTCCCCTTTGGGGGAAGAGCGAGATGGGGATTCAAAGCAAATATTCCAAATGAAAAAAATAGCAATCTTATTCATCCTCGGTTTCGGATTATCGTCGTGCGAAAAATACATCGACGACGCCTTCCTTAACCCAAATGCTCCAACGGTTGCAAAACCAGCAAAAGTACTTCCCGCAATCATTGCCAACATGTCACGGGGTATTCAATTTGACTCACGTATGTTAGGGCGGTACGTACAATACTGGACTTTAACCGGTGCAGGGAGCACTTGGGACCGCATGGGTTACGACCCAAATTCCGACAACGGCGGCGAAAAATGGAGAACCCACTATTGGAACCTCGGACTGAACGTTATCAATATGATGAACGACGCCCGTGCCGAAGGAAAACCAGAATATGTTGGTGCCGGAAACGCAATTATGGCGTGGAGCTGGCTCGCCCTAACAGATTACCATAACGAAGTAATCTTGAAAGAAGCGTTCAATACCAGTGCTTTGACGTTCAAATACGACACGCAGGAAGAAGTTTACCAAACGGTAGCTACTCTTTGCGATTCCGCAATTACGAATTTTGACCGAGTAGGCTCAGTTTCGGAAGATTTCAAAGTCGCAGATAACTTTATGAACAAAGGCGATATTCAGAAATGGAAGAAATTTACTTACGCCGTAAAAGCAAAAATGCTGCACCGCTACGCTTTAAAAAGCAATTACAACCCCGATGAAGTTATAGCGGCGGTGAATGCTTCATTGGCTTCGGCAGATGACGATATTTTCATCACGTTCAATAACGGCCCGGCAAGTTCGGCAGATGCAAATTTCTACGGCCCACGCCGTAATAACTTAGCCTCATACCGCCCAACTGATTTAATTATTCGGTATATGGACGGTAACGTCTTTGAAGGCGTGAACGACCCCCGCAAAGATTACTTCTTCAAGCCGTCAGCCGATGGCGTTACAAGAGGAGTAAAAACCGCCGCTGGTGAAGCAGCCGCAACTCCCGCTGCCCGCCGAACGTTCAATTTCTTCGGCTTTGTGTCAACAGCAGCCCCCGCTGGTGGCGTTGATACCGAGGCACGCACTTACTTCAAAAATGACGCTCCTTTCCCGCTAATCACGTATTCGGATATGCAGTTTATCAAAGCCGAAGCCGCTTTCAGAAAAGGCGACCGTGCTATGGCTCTTGATGCTTACAGGAAAGGTATCAAGGGAAATTTTGATATGCTCAAAAAGTATTTCACGGGTTACACCGATTTTACAGAACAGCAGGCAACCGATTACGTAAACGCCGTTAGCCCCGCAAGTGCCACTGCTTTAACAATCAGCGACATTATGATTCAGAAGTACATTGCCCTTTGGGGCCACGGTTTTGAAGAAACGTGGGTTGATTTGCGAAAATTCCAGTACAGCCCAGAAGTTTACAAAACCTTCGAGCCGCCAACCAATTTATTCCCGGATAATTTCAACAAACTCGTTTACCGAGTTCGCCCCCGATACAACTCAGAGTATCTCTGGAACGTGGAGGAATTAACACGGATTGGCGGTCTAAACCAAGATTACCACACCATTGAACCGTGGTTCGTAAAAAATTAATCAATTAAAAAACATCCAAATTCACCCTCTCTTAGGGGAGAGGCTGGGGTTAAGGTCAGAAATAATATGAAAAAAACAATCGCATTCTTATCGCTTGCGGCTCTCAGTTTGGGCATTTTTTCCTGCGAAAAAAACAAACTCGATGAGAACCTGCCAACCCAATTTGCCGACCCTTCCAAAGCAAATTTAAGGATTGTAAATGCTTATACATCTAATATTCCTGCCGGAGCACCAGGTGTTGGTATTACTCGCTTTTACGCCTACCAAGGCACAACCAAGTTAACGGGAAATCCGCTTGCTTCGCCGAGCGTTTGGCCTGCTACTTCTGCTTACGCAGCGGTTGAAGCGGGAAGCAATCCACTATTTATGTTACTCGATCGTCGTGTAAATAACGTGTACGCTCCCGTAGCAGTAGGAGATACGGCTTTTAGGGAAACGCTCAACCTTACAGCCGGAGCTGCTTATACCGCCTTTTTGGTGGGAGTTGCCCCAACGCAAGAAGTACTTTTATCGGAAGATAATATCACGCCGTCGGCAGAGAGAACCTATAAAATTCGGGTGGCTAACTTAGTTCCTGATACAGAAAAAGCGTTGAATATTTTCTCAAGAAGGCAGCAACGCACCATTGCATCAAACGTAAATTATAAGCAAATCGGCAGTTTTATCGAATTACCGGTTCCGGCTCAAAGTGATACGTTGGACGTTTTTGCCGCCGCCGATCCAACCGTTCGATTATATTCACTCAACAATTTTTTTCCGGCGAATAAGCGAGTTTATACTCTTTATGCTCAAGGAAGAGTAGGCTTCAGAAATGAGGCTTTGAGTGTTTATACAAACAGGTAAATTACTACTTTTAAATTTGTTTGAAAACGGCTGGGAATTTGGTTATCGTGACCAAATTCCTTTTTTTGTTTCAATTATAATTCCAAAGATAAAGTTATGATTCCAAAAACATGCGACCATGTTTCATCTATCAAGCATGTCAAAGCCGCCGTTTCTCACGAATGTGAAGATTGCGTAAAGAGTGGAGATACGTGGGTTCACCTTCGCACTTGCCAAACTTGCGGAATCACGCTCTGCTGCGATAGCTCTCCCAATAAACACGCCACAAAGCATTTCCACCATTCTGAGCATCCCCTAATCAGTTCTGCCGAACCAAACGAACGTTGGATGTGGTGCTACGTTCACGAAAAAATCAGTAAATACTAAACAAGACAATTCATTCTTCGCCCCTTAAAATCTCAATACTACACAAAATGAAGGACCAACGCTTCACCGAACTAAATACCCGACAAGTAAAGGTCTTGAAAGAATTTGGTGCCGTTGAGAACTATAAAGAACGCACCCAAGTATTTGAACTCGGAGAAAAGGAGTACGATTTCTTTGTGGTGTTGGAAGGTGAAGTATTGATTGAAGACCCGTACAATGACGGTGCGGTTATTGTAGCTTACGAACGTTTCGAGTTTTCGGGTGACAGTGGAATGTTTCTGCCCGTGAAGCACAATTCAATGCGTTTGCCCGTGCCGGAACCCGCTTAACCCGCATTCATCCTGACAAATTGAAAGAAGTAATTGCCACCCATAGTGACATCAGCGATGTGCTACTAAACGCATTCCTGCTTCGACAGGAAATAGTTTTGACCGAAATAAAGGGTGTAATAAAGCTCGTTGGTTCAGGACGTTCGAAGGAGACGTACGCCGTTCGGGATTTCATAGAAAAGAACCACATTTGGCACAATTTCCTCAATGTCGATGAATCAGGAGACGCCTTCGAATTGTTAGAAAACTTTAACCTCAGTAAAGAAGACTTGCCCATCCTGATTAACGGCGAAGGTAGCGTTTGCCGTAACCCAACGCTTGAACAAGTTGCCCGGGAAGCAGGCGTTTTGACAGATTTCAAAGATAAGGTATTTGATTTACTCGTTATCGGAACCGGGCCAGCGGGTTTGGCGGCAAGCGTTTACACTGCTTCAGAGGGTTTAAGCGTGGTGACAATTGACAGTAAAGCTCCTAGCGGACAAGCGGATAAAAGCTTGAAAATTATCTCGGTTTTCCTACCGGAATATCGGGCAGCGATTTAGCTAATCGGGCGTACGTGCAAGCTCAGAAATTTGGCTGTAATATCTCCATTCCGCACAGTGCGAAAAGTATTCAGCACTGCGGCACGTATTTTACCGTTTGTGCTTCTAACGGCAAAGTTATAAAGACCAAAGCCATCATGACTGCCACCGGAGCGGAATATCAACAATTACCGATTGAAAACGTTAAAAGTACGAAGGAAACGGCATTTATGCTTCGGCTACATCCATGAATATTTCTTCCTACAAAGGTGAGAAATTCGAGATTGTGGGCGGAGGAAACTCAGCGGGACAAGCAGCATTATTCTTAGCTAATCATGCCGCCGAAATACACATTATTTTACGGAGTAATGACTTAGGCTCAAAAATGAGTGATTACCTCGTTCAGCGGGTCAAAGCCTGCGATAATATCTTCGTTCACTTAAGTACCGAAGTGAACGAATTAATAGGCGAAAATTACTTAGAAGCCTGCATTTTGGAAACTAAAGATGGCAAACGCCACGAAACACCGATCGGTAATCTGTTTACATTTATCGGGGCAAAACCATGCACCGATTGGTTGGAGGATTTGGTCGCAACTGATAAAAAAGGTTTTATCTGCACCGGGGCTGCTATTAAAAAAGAAAAGCTAAGCGACTGCGAAATTTACGAAAAGCGTTTGCCTCAATCTTTAGAAACCAGTATTCCAAGCTTTTTTGCCGTAGGCGACGTGCGAAAAGGTTCCGTAAAGCGAGTGGCGTCCGCGGTGGGCGAAGGCTCCATGGCGGTAAGTCAGGTGCATCAGTTTTTGGCGGAAATTAAATCGGGAGAGCTTAGAGAATACGTGACCAAAGCGGAATAGTTTTTTATGATATCAAGAATAAAACTATAATCATGAAAAAACTCATTTTTACTTCTTCTCTCTTATTCTTATCCGTTTTCGCGGTTGCTCAATTCTCCTTATCGTTCGAAACGGGAGCAGCATTTAACGGTTATAACGATGTCCAAGTACCAAACGCTCCGAATAATCAAGGAACTCGTTTTTCATTTACGGACGATTTTACTCCAGATCAACCCATCCCATTTTTCCGGGCGGAAGCTTCGTATTTGTTGAACGAGAAGCATCGTTTTGGGGTTACAGCCGTTCCACTAACTTTTAACTACGAGCAAAATAATCCTCAGCCAATCAACTTTGAAGGAAACGTGTTTGACGGTTCAAATCTTGGAGGGAGTTACCAGTTCAATACCTATCGGGCAACCTATCGCTACCGATTGGTAAATCGGGAAAAAACTAATTTGGAATTGGGAGTAACAGGTTTACTTCGGGATGCTAAGATAGAATTAACGCAAGGCGGAGAAACTAAGAAAAATACCGATTTAGGGTTCGTTCCACTTATCAGTTTCTATTTTGATTACGCATTCTCTCCCGCATTCTCGGCTGAAATTTCGGGCGATGCGTTGGTCGGACCGCAAGGAAGAGCCGAAGACGTTTTTGTGGGTTTACGAAGTAAATTAATAAAAGATAACCTAAAGTTAAGAACGGGATACCGTATAATAGAAGGCGGAGCAGACGTAGAGCAAGTTTATAATTTCTCACTTATTCATTTTGCGAGCATTGGTTTGGTAGCGACGTTTTGAAATATAGATCACGCAAAAACAAAGAATCGCCGCCCAGTTTCCCGAACGGCGACCTTATTTTATAGAAAAGAGGAAGAATAAGTCAAAATTAATTGATAGAGACTCAGGAACAAAGGTTAGGGTTAAAAGAGGGCTATCATTACCGATTTAGCTCCTAACCAATAACCTTAGATGTACTGATTAATAATCATTTCGTAATACTCCTGCTTGCCGCTTATTTGAGCGGGTTCGCCTACTTCGTGAGCAATATCTCTTAAATCTGAAAGACTCAATTCTCCTTTTTCGAAAGCTGCACCTTTGCCGCTTCCAAACGAAGCATAACGATCAGCACGAAGCTTTTTGTACGGTGATTTCTCCAAAATATCGTTCGCAATTATCAACGCTCTCGCAAAGACATCCATTCCACCAATGTGAGCGATGAAAATATCGTCTAAGTCTGTAGAGTTACGGCGGGTTTTGGCGTCGAAATTGATACCGCCGGGACTTATGCCGCCGCCCTCCAGAATGATTAACATTGCTTCAGTAATTTCAAATAAATCAACAGGGAATTGATCCGTATCCCAGCCATTTTGATAATCACCGCGATTAGCATCAATAGAGCCCAACATACCGGCATCAACCGCCATTTGTAGTTCGTGAGCAAATGTATGACCCGCCAATGTTGCGTGGTTAACTTCAAGGTTCAACGCAAAGTCATCTTGTAAACCGTACTGATTTAAAAATCCGAGAACCGTTTGAGCGTCAAAGTCGTATTGGTGCTTAGATGGCTCGGCGGGTTTTGGCTCGATGTAGAATTTACCATCAAAACCGTTGGCACGACCGTAGTCACGAGCCATTCCCAAAAACTGACCCATGTGGTCAAGTTCAGCTTTTGTATTGGTATTCAACAAAGACATATATCCTTCCCGACCACCCCAAAAGGTGTAGCCTGTTCCGCCCAATTCAACCGTAGCATCAATACAATTCTTTACTTGTAATCCACTATGAGCCACCACTTCAAAATTTGGATTGGTAGAAGCACCATTCATATAACGAGGATTCGAGAACAAATTTGCCGTTCCCCAAAGTAATTTACAGCCACTCGCCTTTTGCTTTTCTTTGGCGTAGTCCACCATTTTGCGAAGGTTGCTTTCGTACTCTTTCAGCGAGTTTCCTTCCGGCGACATATCCACATCGTGAAAGCACCAATATTCCGCTCCAATCTTCGTGAAAAATTCAAACGCAGCGTCCATTTTCTCGTGAGCCGCACCTAAAGCGTCAGTATTTGTACGAGCATCCCACGGAAAAACCTTCGTCCCAGGACCGAACGGATCGCCACCTGTTCCGCAGAAAGTGTGCCAATAAGCCACCGCAAATTTGAGGTGCTCCCGCATGGTCTTTCCCGCTACAAGCCTTTCGGCGTCGTAAAATCGGAAAGCCATTGGATTATCGGTATCTCGCCCTTCAAACTCGATTGGTTTTTTAATGGATGGGAAATATTCTTTTTCTCCGAGCGTCAATGATAGTTTTGCCATAATGTATTTTGAATAATGATAAGTAGTATCTCAAAGATAGTATATTTTCAAGTTCAAGTTATACTACTGCGATATTAAGTGTCAAAAATACACCAATTATTTTTAATTGCAATTTAAAGACAACAATAATGTATCGAGCCTACAGCTTTCCCAAATCGTGTTTATCTCTGTCAGGTCAGGTTGAAATCCAACCCTACAACATTTTACGTGGCGATGTCACTATGCCGTTGTCCGTGTTCTCTCCAAAAACTAATCCGTTGTTTCGATGTGCTAATAACTTTTTTTAATTGCCATCAGGGTCTGGGCGACTCCGTCTGCGACCGCCAACGAGGATTTAAAACAAAAATACCCCAAACTCGGAGGGAGAATGGGGTGAATACCTTACGATATAAAATTATTAAAGTTTTGAGGTTAGAAGTAAATAGGGTTCTTATTAATTTCCAACTAACTGATAATCAACTACATCTAAACGCTGCGTAACACCATCTTCTACCCTATAAGCCCGGTCAATTCCGGTGGTGACATCTAAGCGATGGGTTATCATCAATATGGCTAAATTGGGTTTTAGTTTCTGCAATAAATCCATGACAAAAGCGGCGGTTTTGCTATCCATTGCGGCGGTGGGTTCGTCTAATAAAAGCACGGCGGGGTTTTGGTACAACGCCCTTGCTAAACCAACCAATTGCCGCTGCCCGCCCGAGAGGTTTACGCCTTCTTCACCCACAATGGTTGCGTAGCTTGGGGCAATGCCTCAAAGTAGCGGTCAAAACCCATTTCTTTACAAAACGTCATTGTCCTTTCGGCTTCTTCGGCTACGTTGCCCAAGATGATATTATCTAATAACGTACCGCTGAACAGTTTTATTTCCTGCGGCATTACGCCCAATTTTTCCCGCCAGTCGGTTAGGTTAAAGTCCTGAATATTGGTTGAATCATTGACCGTAATTGAACCGTTTTCAAAGCCATAAAAGCGTTGGATAATCTGCAATAAAACGCTTTTCCCAGAACCCACTTCACCAAGTAAAACGGTCATTTCGCCCCGCTTTAATGCTAAATTTACATCTTTAAGCAACGCACTCTTTCCTGCAAAACGGAAAGATAAATCCTTGATAACCAACAATTTCACCCCCCCCATTTTTGTACTTTCGGATATATTATTCTCTTCGGGTTTGAGGGCGGCAAATTCGTACATGCGGTCAAAAGCTACCTTCGCTTCTTGCAGTTGGATATTGGTGGTGGCTAATCTGGCAATTGCCCCAACCATACCCACGGCAATGGACAGGATTGCCATCATTTCGCCCAACTGTAAATCAGCATTCAATACCATGAAGGAACAATACGCCAAGACGCTACCGACCAGTAAACCGTTAAAATCTCATTGATAACGTTGTAGCGGTTTCCGATTGTACCGAGTGTGAATACCTGCTCCTGAAAGGAGCTATAAATCGTTGTACCAATTTGCGTAAAAAACGGCGTTTTGTTACCGGATTTAATTGCTCCTACACCGCCAATTGCATCCACGAAGTGGCTTTCGGTCATGGCGTAGTTCCGCATAACGTTGCGTTGGGCTTCAATAATTTTGGGGTTGTATTTCCAAACCAAAAACGTGTAAAACGGGGTGCTTGACAAGGCAATCAGCCCCACTTGCCACGAGTAAATAAACACAAATGCCGTGGGAATAATGACCACGAGGGCATCAATAACCACGCTGCCCACCAAATAACTAATAACCGACTGTATGCGGCGGGTATCATTAATACGGACGGTAATATCCCCAATTTTTCGGGTATCAAAAAACAGTTTGGGCAACGCCAGTAATTTACCGTAAAAATCACCCATCAAGCGGCTGTTGAAATCTTTTGACTGCCTGATTAGAAAATAAGTGCGTAAAAAACTAATTCCGGCTTTTGCAACTAACAAAAACGCCAGTAAACCGATGCCCAACCATAATTTGGTCAGTTGTTTATTTGGTAATATTACGTCAATGAGTTTTTGGCTGAAAACCGCCGTTGCCATGCTCAATACCGCAATGACAATACCCAACACAACCGCCACGGTCAGCAAAGGCGTATCTTCTCTGACGAGGTCTTTTATCCAGGCTAACTTACGGTTATTGGTTTGTTTCACCTGCTCAAACTGCGGCGTTGGCTCAAACAATAATACGGCACGAGATTTCCAACGTTCGAGCAATTGTTCTTCGCTCCACGTTTCGAAGCCGTGGGCGGGGTCGATGATTTGGAACCCCACCCCAGCCCTCCCCAATGATGGGGAGGGTGCTTTTAAGCAAACTACATAATGCTCCAGTTGGTTGTCAATCGTGACGTGGAGGATACACGGGAAGGTGGCTTCTCGTTTGAAAACTTCGAGGTCTTCTACTTCAAAAGCATCTGATTGCAGGTTTTGAGCCTCAGCGGCTTGCTGCAAGCCCAACAAACTTGTGCCTTGTACGCTCGTGCCGCTCTGCTCCCGTAAGAGTTCAATGGTGGTATCTCCGCCGTAATGACGAATGACCGAAAGTAAACACGCCACCCCGCAGTCGGTTTGGTCACGTTGTTTGATGAATAGTTGTTTCTCCATTAGTCCTTCTCCTCTGAGGAGAAGGGTCGGGATGAGGTGAGAGCCTCAATCTTCACTTCTCCCTTAAATTTTTTCAATAATTTCCCTTCTTCAGAATAAATAAGCGTGGTGGGAAAGCCGCTGATGCCAAACGCCGTGGCGGTGGCGGGGCTTATGCTCCCGAAGGTGACGTTTTCTATATTTTCCAGCCCGTAAGTTGCGGCAAAAGCCGTGATTTTATCAATCGGTTCTGTGGACAAAAAATAAACTACTTTTTCGTCAAATTGCTTGATCTCCCGTTTTACCAATGCCGCCTCAGCTTGGCAATGTTCACACTCGGTATTGAAGAAGAAAAAGATGGCTGATTTGCTTTCATTTGTTACCGAAACACTATCTCCCGAAATTGCTTTGAACGTAAACGGTTTTAGGGTTTCTGTGAAAGTGGCAACGGCTTCTTTTTGAACCAATTTACCATTGATTTTATACGCCATGTAGCCAATGACGGCGACGATAGCGGTTAGTGTTAGTATGATGATTGTTTTTTTCATGACCGACCCCATCCCCTCCCCAATCCCGTACGTACGGGAGGGAAAAGAGGTTACGTTAAATTAATGGTGAGAAAAACGATGAATACTACCCAGATTATAAAGCCGCTGCCGTAAGACAGGGCGACGGTCTGAAAGGCACTTGTTGCATCATTTTTGAAATACTCTTTGAGTTGAAACGCCAAGATTACCCAAAAGGCAAGTTCATAAATATTGATGGCTTGTAATGGATACGCCAACCACGGGGCAATTTCTGACGGCTCAAGGAAATTGAGCAACGAGCCGGGCAAAAACGTTTGCAGATCTGTCAGCGTATAATCTGTCTGAAACGTAAACCACACGATTTTGATAAGGGCGGGCACAAAAAAGACCATGTCTGCCTTGATAACGGCGGGCATAATCTTTTTAAAACCGACCTTCTGACTTGCCCCCAACAATACGCCCACGTAAACACACGTACTGACCAACCCAATCTTGATAAAATAAAAAATGGGTATGAACGCATAACCCACCCACGCCCATTTCTCTTGGTTTGCCAGCATCTTTTCTATCTGCTCGTAAGAAAGCTGCGTGGAGTAGAAACTGTAAATATGGTTCTCGGTCACGAGATAAGTTTGGGAGTAGTAGGTTAGGAAAAAGCTGATAAGAAGAGCGATAATTATTAAAAAAAGGCGAGCTTGATTCATTTTTATCTCTTATGATTTGACTCAAATTTATGTACCAAATAAACTAATAGAAAACCACAAAAGATTCCAATTGCCATATGGAAATAGTCTACAAGGCTAAAATTATTGACATATATAAAATAAATACAAAAAACAATAATTACTCCAAGTGATATTCTTTGCTTCCTTTCAAATAACTTCATGATATTTATTGAAAAATTAGGTGAACAGTTAGTCCACCTAATAAGATTAATATAATAGTTACCTATCACCCAATAAGCATGTACCTATACCAATTACGACTACCGCCTGACCTACTGGGCCTAAAACGAAGCCTGCACTAAAGCTATTCCAGCACCAGCTATAAGACCTCCACAGAACGAACCCCACGAACCTGCATGAATTTCCTCAATCTTTACGTGATTTATTTTTTTTCATTTTTGATAATTTAAAGATTTATTAGTTTTTTGATTGAAAATTATGCGTGATTTAACGCAGATAAACCACAAAAGGTCATAACGCTCGAAAAGACGAGACCTCCCGTTGCAGGTGCTAACGGGCCACTAGCCATTAAAGCTACAGCACCGAAACCAATTGCAAACCCGCAAGCCGCATCTATATCACCACCCTGCACCATTTCCATTTGTTTACTTTCTAATTTTTTCATGTTTTAATAAATTTTAGAGTTGCCACGCCTTATTGCGTAGTGTAACAAAGTAAAGGTGGCTCACTGAACTAAAAGTGCCGTGGGGAAAATATTTTTGAAAAATTATTGAAAAAAAACAATTGCTCAGGCTTATAAAACCAGCCACCTTTCAAGTTTTCTTTCTGCGTATCTGTTAGATACTTAAAACCCGCTTCAAACTTGCCAGAAGCGGTATAATAGTAAGTACGCTGAATGGGGCAGTAAGCAATCGGGAAGTTTAAATCTTTTACGAGTTCATCCCGCAACAGATGCCACATCCGTAAGCTAATACCCAACTTCTTAGCCATTTCTTTGGGGTTTCCGGTGGCTTTGTTTCTGACGAGGTAATCAATTTGTTCTAAGCGGTTTAGGTGTTTTTGTATCATTATAGTCGTAGGTTAGTGTGCTACTAAACTACTGAAAAATACAATTACTTGTTTGACTATCGTTATAAATTGCGTGTAAATACCTATAATTTGCGTGTAAATACGCAGTTAGATTTGTTGAAGATTTGAACAAAAAAATACCCCAAACTCGGAAGGAGGATGGGGTGTTTTATTTGTATCAAAGGTCTTACAGCGGACTTCGACAGGCTCAGTCTGACACTGGGTTTCATCAAACGCTCATGATGTCCTTCTCTTTTGCGGCAAGGATTTGTTCGGCCTTCACTACAGATTCGTCCGTGAGTTTCTGCACGCGGTCTTCACCAATTTTGATGGCATCTTCCGAAACTCCTTCGTCTTTGAGTTTCTTCAATTCATCGTTAGATTCCTGACGCACCCGACGAATATTTATACGGGCTGTTTCGAGTTCAGTTTTGGCACGTTTCACTAAATCAATACGGCGTTCTTCCGTTAATGGCGGAATATTTAGGCGAATTGTCTCGCCATCATTAGCCGGGTTCAAACCAATATTTGAATTGATAATGGCACGCTCAATATCGTTCAAAATCCCCTTCTCAAATGGTCGGAGAGCAATAGTACGGGCATCGGGTGTAGTAATTGAAGAGACCTGATTGAGCGGTGAAGGTATTCCATAATAATCGATCGAGATTCCGGCGAGCATTTGTGGACTTGCTTTTCCCGCCCTGATTTTCGATAGTTCGGCTCTGGTAAAATTGATGGCCTTGGTCATGCTTTCCTCCGCCATATCGAGTATCATATCTACTTCTTCCATTTGTCTATAATTAGTGAATTTTTAAATTGTGAATGAGTGAATTTCCTGACCCGAAATATTCACTGAAAATTAAATTAGTCTTTTACCAATGTTCCGATATCTTCTCCTTCCACAATGCGTTTCAGGTTTCCTTTCTTATTCATATTGAAAACAATGATGGAAAGTCCATTCTCCTGACTGAGCGTAAACGCCGTCATATCCATCACTTTCAGGCTTTTTTGAATCGCTTCTTTAAACGTAATACGGCTGTATTTTGTTGCGTTGGGGTCTTTCCGCGGGTCGGCGTTATAAACACCGTCTACGTTTGTTCCTTTAAGGAGTACGTCCGCCTGAATTTCGTTGGCACGCAACGCTCCGCCCGAATCAGTTGAAAAGTAAGGATTGCCGGTTCCGGCACCAAAAATCACCACTCGTCCTTTTTCTAAGTGGCGAATTGCCCGACGACGGATAAAAGGTTCAGCAACCTGCTCCATTTTAATCGCCGACATCAAACGAGTGTAAACGTCTTCGTTTTCTAAGGCACTCTGAATCGCCATGCCATTTATAACAGTGGCGAGCATTCCCATATAATCGCCCTGCGAACGGTCAATACCCGAATTAGGGGCCGCTCCGCGAAAAATATTACCGCCACCAACCACGATTGCGACTTCGCAACCAATGTCAATTACCGACTTTATTTCTTTGGCGAATTGCTCGAGAATATCACCGTTTATAATTTGACTTTTGTCGCCTCCGTTAAGAGCCTCTCCACTAAGTTTTAGCAGGATTCGTTTGTATTTTAATGCCATGAAATTTGTTTTGCGGACAAATTTAACCTAAAAATCTTATTCACAAATACAGAAACGAAAAGGTTTATTGATATAAGAATCATTCTGATCACTCAAACCAGAATTTTCAAATAACTTTCATTTTTACTTTCAGAACATTTATTTAGTAAATTTGCGTCCTGTAATCAATCAGATTAAGTAAATAAAAGGAACTATGAAAAGATCCAGCTTGTACCTTATTGGCTTTATGTGCTTTGCGTTTATAAACTGTACTTCATCAACCGACGAAACTACGGAAGAGAACGCAGTTAAAATGCAAACTCCTTTGCTGGAATTGGCTTGGGAAAGCGATACAACACTGTTAACTCCAGAGTCTGTTTTGTACGATGCAGCCAACGATTTCTATTACGTAAGCTGTATAAATGGCGTACCACCTGATGCAAAAGATGGCGACGGGTACATTGCCAAAATGGATGCAAACGGTAAAATAATCACCGATAAATGGGCGACAGGTATGAGTGCACCAAAAGGCATGGCATTAGTTGGAAACACCCTCTACGTAGCGGATATTTCAAAAATAGTAATGATTGATGTGGCAACAGGAAAAATATCCGGAGAGAAAGAAATTGAAGAGGCTGCTTTTTTAAATGATATGGATGCTGCTTCTGACGGAACGGTTTATTTCACAGACTCAGGAACGAAGAAAGCGTACAGCATGAAAAACGGCGAAGTAAAAGAATTGTTTACAAACGATGACTTAGCTCAAATAAACGGCGTGTATGTTGACGGAGACAATTTAACCTTTGCGAGTATGGAATCTGGTAATGTTGTAAAGTATTCACTTTTGAATAATACCGCTACGGTTGTTTCAGATAGCCTTTTTGGCGGCGATGGTATCAAGAAATACAAAGACGGTTATATCATCTCGAACTGGAACGGTGAAGTATATCATTTAACGGCTGATTGGAAGAAAACAAAAATACTCGATACCCAAAGAGCCAAGTTAAATGCCGCCGATATTGAAGTAGTAGAAAGTAAAAATTTACTCTTAGTTCCGACTTTTTTCGGCAATAAAGTAATGGCGTACAAGATAAAGTAAGAAGTCATTCACCAATTTAATTATTCACAATTATTCAAAAAATGGAAGGAGAAAAATTTAAGCGTACGCTTGGCACCATCATGGCTGTGCTCGGAATATTTTTATTATTATTTGCCTGCTTTGCCTTTATGGCAACGGGTGGGGAAATGATGGGCTTTAACGTAGAAGGCGGTCGAAAAGTCGCCCCAGCGGTATTGGGATTAATCTTCCTGATGGCGGGCGTGAGTATGATCAACCGGACGTAGTTTTCAGTATCTCAGCACCTATTTTGCAACTCATACATTTCTTTTCTTTGCAGAAGTTGTTGTACAATTCTATCCCCGCCTGAGTATCGAAACTGCTCTGCATTTTCAAATCAAGCGACTCCCAATTACGGGTAATACGATTATTTTCGGGCGGTAGTGACTCCAGTAGTTGCTCCGCTCGTTCTATTAATTCGCGGTTATCAACGTACTGAGCGTAGCAAACCAACGTCGGGACAACCGTATTTATCAACAAATTCTCCACCGAAGATTTACCCAAACGTTTGAGTGGCTTCGCTAATGGCTTATCAAAATGATAATGTTGCTGCCAGTACTCCGGTTGTTCAATCTCAAACGCTTTCTTAATCAGTTCGATGTCATCTACTTGCGTGAACAAAGAGAAAAAACTGCGTTGAGAAATAATTAAACTTTTGAATTGAGCCAATCTGATGGTTGGAAAGTTAGCAGGACGGGTTCGGAGAAACTTCCATTCGTGGGCGTTGAGTTGTTTGTCTTTCAGGCTGTATTTCGAAGTTAAAAAATCATACTCATTTCTTAATTTTGCGGCGTGTTCCCCGACTGCACTTTCCAAAAATCCCGCCATTCCAAAAAGTAATGCTTCAATTTGAGCGGGGCTATCGCGATGCTTTTGGAGGATTTTCAACGGAAGGTTTTTGGCCAATTGTAGCATCGGTTCGGCGTTGAGTTTGAAACCGAAGTTCTTTGCCAAAACCTGATAAGCTGTTTCTTCCCAGTCGGAATTGTTAGCGTTTAGTAACTCACTGACCGCTACGGATTTCGTTTGTAATCGCTGCGTCAAAGCAGCACTCAACATCGAAACCTTCGTAAATTCTGAAACTCCGACAAAGTGATTTTCACACGGAATAACCGACGGGCTATTAATCAGTTGCCTTTGCTTTTGAATAAGATTTGGAGAGACAATATCTTTAATTTCCAGAGCGGGAATTTTGCTACCGTCTGTCCGAAAGACGTCGCGATCATTTTCCCAAACGACGTGTAAAATTACATTTTCGTAGGCTTCGTCCTGTTCGTGCTTATGAGCGTACCATTCGGCAGCGTTTACATGAACTTCTACATTCCCCGCCCATTCTACGTCACCTATTTGCAATCTCCCGTTTATAAAATCAGGACCTGCATCGGCATTCAAAAATCCTTTCTTCAACACCCGTATTTCTTCGCCGTCCGTAGTACGAAGATCAGTTGTCAGAAACCGTTGCGTTTGCCAGAGATAATGTAGAAAGGCTTCTTGCATTGGATTGTAAATTTAATGAAATAACACAGGGCTTACGTTACGTAAATTTGGAACGCTGATAATACGAATTGAACGGGTAAATACGAAATCAGTGAATATCCGTCTAATCTGTTAAATCCGTATTACAGCTACGAGAAACAAGTTACAATCAATTTTCAAGTTCCCAAATTTTCAAACCAACGCTTCCAAATATCCCGCCATTTCCTCTTGCAATTTCTGGGCTTCTTTAGCGGCTACTTCAGCAAAGTTTTCTTCGGAGGAAGCGTAGATAATTCCGCGGGAAGAATTCACCAATAAACCGCAGGTTGAGTTCATCCCATTTTCCGAAACTTCCTTCAAGCTTCCGCCCTGAGCACCCACGCCCGGAACGAGCAAAAAGTGATCAGGAATAATTTCACGAATGGCTTTCAACGCATCGGCTTGCGTGGCTCCTACTACGTACATCATTTGCTCCGAATTTGCCCATTTCTGCGAAGTTTTGAGCACACGCTCAAATAATTTTTCCTCTGTATTATTTACGGTAAGGTGCTGAAAATCAGTACTTCCAATATTTGATGTTAATCCAAGAAGGATAACCCACTTATCTTTAAATTCTAAAAACGGCGTAACTGAATCCCGTCCCATATACGGAGCAACGGTTACAGAATCAAACGACATTCCAGAAGATTCTTTATCGAAAAAAGCCCGGGCGTATAAACCTGACGTATTTCCAATATCGCCGCGTTTTGCATCCGCAATGGTAAAGCAGTTTTCGGGAATATAATCCAGCGTTTTCCGAAGGCTTTCCCATCCTTTCTGCCCCATAGCTTCGTAAAAAGCGATGTTAGGTTTGTACGCCACGGCGTACGGTTCGGTTGCGTCAATTATTTGTTTATTGAATTCAAATACCGGATCTTCCGACGTCAATAAATATTTTGGCATTTTACGAATATCGGTGTCTAAACCCACACATAAATAGGACGATTTAGATTTGATTTGAGCGAAGAGTTCGGCTTTGGTCATTTTTTGAGAAGTAGGTGCTTTTGCATTTCAATCGCTAAGTTATTTGATTTTTGAGAATACGTAAAGCATTTCAGTGGCAATTTGTCGGCTTCGTTGAGCATAAACTTTACTTTGCTGCGGCGTATTGTCCGAATTTTTTGGATCTTCGTACATGATTGGAATCCGATGTTCTGCTCCCAAAATAACGGGACAATTTTCATCAGCGTGTGAGCAGGTCATCACAGCGGCGAAATGAGACTTCGGGTTGAAATCGTCGTCGGAGCGTTTGGAAAAACCAATAATCGGAGACGAGTTTTCACTGAATTTGATTGCATATACGGGGTTTATTCCATTCGTAATTTGATGAATTTGCATTCCGCTATTTCGCAATGTTTCGGCAACCATCGGAAACAATGCCGTTGCCTCCGTTCCGCCCGAATAGCAATGTACGCCTTGAATCCCAAAATGTGCCGCCATCACCTGAGCCCAAATCTGCGAAAGATGACTTCTTCTTGAATTATGCGTACAAATAAAATTCAGGTTAACA